>NZ_CP019388.1:1637500-1965000 GCF_001971725.1 Winogradskyella sp. J14-2
ATCTACAATACTTTCTCCAAAATTAAAAGCATAAGTGGTATTGGGCATTAAAGTGTCTTTTATTTCTATAGAAATATACTTGCTTGCACCTCCCATGGGATAAATTATTGGATCCGTATCCATCGGTGGCGAAATGATGAGTTGCTTTCTAAGATCCTTAATTTTAATATACTCGTTAAAGGTTATTCGTATTTTATTACCATTAAAATTAGTCGAAAAATTTTTAGGGCTTTCATCGGTAATTATAGGTGGTTCAGTATCTTCCTCACCGCCAGACGGAGAACCTCGATTAGCGCAGCTAGCAATTACTAATGCTAAGGTGGCAATGCCTAAAATTTGTGTAAGATATGACCGCATTTAACAAAATTAATTTTGCACAAAGAAACAATTTTTAAACTTTAGAAACGAAAAAATCAATCTGCAATTGCCATGGTAGCAAGACTTAACTTAATATTATCAATTTTTAACAATTCTGTAGCACAGGCCTCTGCCGTTGCTCCTGTAGTAATTATATCATCTACAAGTAAGATGTGCTTTCCTCTCAACGCTACGTCTTCACTAATTGCAAAAACAGCTCCATCATCATTCCACCTAGAAATTCTACCCTCAAATACTTTAGTTTTTGTAGATTTTGTTTTTATGAGTACAGTATCATTATAGTCTGCATTTAATGCTTTGGCTATTGCTTTTCCAAATTGCTCAACTTGATTATAACCGCGTTGCCTTAGCTTTGTTTTGTAAAGTGGTACTGGGATTACTATTTCTATCTCATTGTAGGCATCAATTGTTTTTAATTCTGCTCCTAGCCAACGACCAAAAAAACCACTGATGTGCTGGTGTCCTCTATACTTTAAATTATGAAGTAACTGTTGTACCGCACCTTTTTTTGAAAAGTGAAGAAGTGCGGTTGCTAGTTCTAGTTTTACACGACCGTAAACTACTTTTTTAACAGTATCTGTATTATCGAAATGAAAATTGGTAACAGGTAAATCGTGCCGACATTGGGTACAAATAATCAATTCATTATCTGCTAAAGCACGGTTACAGGCTTCGCAGACTTTAGGAAAGAACAAGTTCAACAAATTTTTTACCACTTAATCGAATAAAATAAAAATGCACTCTAATATACTCTAATTTCGTTTTAACTAAGAAATTAATGATGATAGTTAACCCTCAATTATTTAACTACAGATTAATTATAAGTTCTTTATTAGTTGTTTTAACAGTTTTGGGAGTCTACAGCTTTGCAAATTATAAATCCATTAAATCCTACGAGGATTTCCTAAAGCAAGAAAAAGTTTTGATAGAAAAAGAACTGTCAGAAATTTTAGTAAGTTATGACCAACTAAGCCAAGATTATGATCTTATGTCTTCGCAGCTCCAAGAAGCAAAACTAGAAACTAAAATTGCTTTAGATTCTTTAAGGTTATTAAAAAGTGACTTATCAATAATCACAAAGTTCAAAGACCAGCTTTTGGTGTTAAAAACTAAAAGCAAAATATTATTGGCTACAGTAGATTCTCTTAATATGGCTAATCTAAGATTAGAAAGAGAAAAGCGCTATGCCATGAATACTATAAAAAACAATAACCTTACTATTAACGCACTTGAGCAGGCCAACGATTCTCTTAACCAAACTATAGATAATGCCGCCATCCTTAGGGCCAATGCAGTTAATGTTGAAGCATTTAAAATCAATAACTCCAAAAAGAAAGCTACTCTTAGAGCTAAGCGAGTTAATGCCTTAGAAGTATGTGTTGCACTTACAGAAAACCCATTGACCGAAAAAGGAACAAAAACAATTTACATACAGATTGTTAGTCCAAATAACAACGTTATTGCAGATAAAGGCGAAGTTTTTTTTAGCAACACCTCTCTAATTTACAGCAAAAAAGAGGTGATAAACTTTGACAATAAAAATTTAGACATCTGCACTACAGTAGCTACTTACAAAGAAGATAGGCCTCTTAAAAAAGGTACTTATTTTATTAATGTTTTTCACGAAAACAGAAAACTTGGAAGTACCAGTATTGTACTAAAATAAATCAATCTCATTATTTTTAAAAAACCGCTGAATTAATTTGAGCGGTTTTTTATTTTTGTGCCATGGCAAACGACGACAAATTCAAAAAGGTAATCTCTCATGCAAAAGAGTATGGTTACGTATTTCAGAGCAGCGAAATCTATGATGGTTTAAGTGCTGTATATGATTACGCACAAAATGGTGCAGAATTAAAGAAAAACATAAGAGACTATTGGTGGAAAGCCATGGTACAAATGCACGATAATATTGTTGGTATCGATGCCGCAATATTTATGCATCCAACCACTTGGAAAGCCTCTGGGCACGTAGATGCGTTCAACGATCCACTAATAGATAACAAAGACTCTAAAAAGCGATACAGGGCAGATGTTTTAGTAGAAGATTATTGTGCTAAAATTGAAGCTAAAATCGAAAAAGAGATTAAAAAAGCCGAAAAACGTTTTGGTGATGCCTTTAACAAAGAAGAATTTGTATCTACAAATGGTAGAGTTCTTGGTTACCAAGAAAAAATCGATTCTATTCTAAAGCGTTTAGGTCAGTCTTTAGAAAAAGAAGATTTAGCCGATGTAAAAGCCTTAATTGAAGAATTAGAAATTGCCGATCCGTTAACAGGAAGTCGTAACTGGACAGATGTTAAGCAATTCAACCTTATGTTTGGCACCAAGCTAGGAGCCAGTGCCGAACACGCTATGGATTTATATCTTAGACCAGAAACAGCTCAAGGTATTTTTGTAAACTTCTTAAATGTTCAGAAAACTGGACGACTAAAAATTCCTTTCGGAATTGCACAGACAGGTAAAGCCTTTAGAAATGAAATTGTAGCCAGACAATTTATCTTTAGAATGCGCGAGTTTGAACAAATGGAAATGCAGTTCTTCATTAAACCAGGAACGCAAAAAGAATGGTTTAACTATTGGAAAGAAACCCGTTTAAAATGGCATAAATCTTTAGGTATGGGAGACGACAATTACCGTTTCCATGACCACGAAAAATTAGCACACTACGCAGATGCTGCTACAGATATAGAATTTAATTTCCCATTTGGTTTTAAAGAATTAGAAGGGATTCACTCACGTACAGATTTCGATTTAAAACAACACGAAGAGCACTCTGGAAAAAAGCTACAGTACTTCGATCACGAAGACAACGAAAGTTACACTCCCTATGTCTTAGAAACATCCATAGGTCTAGATCGTATGTTCTTAGCGGTTTTCTCCAATAGTCTACAAGACGAAACTTTAGAAGACGGAAGCGAAAGAACGGTATTAAAACTGCCTGCTGTATTAGCACCTACTAAAGCCGCTATTCTACCTTTGGTAAGAAAGGATGAAGCCTTAACCAAAATGGCAAAAGACATTGTTGACGATCTTAAATGGGATTTCAACGTGGTATATGATGAAAAAGACGCTGTAGGTAGACGTTACAGAAGACAAGATGCTGCTGGCACACCATTTTGTATTACGGTAGATGGCGAAAGTTTAGAAGACAACACAGTAACCATACGCCATAGAGATACTATGGAACAAAAGCGCGTTAAAGTTGAAGTATTAAGAGATATCATTAAAAAAGAAGTGGATGTTAAGGAATGGTTGCTGAAGATGAAATAATAAATACCAATAAAAGTATTTACAGACCTGTCAGTTTTTAAAATCTGATAGGTCTTTTTATTTAACCTACATATCAATCCTAGAGCCTAAAATCTATAACCAATACTTATACCTCCTTTGCCAATTAAATCATATTCAGATTCATCTGCTTTAAAAAGATTTCGACCATAACCAACATAAATTTCCCCTATGAATCCACTTTTAGTTATCCATTTACCTCCTAAGCCAATACCAAGAGCAAAATCTGTCACATAATTCTCTTCACCGTCATCAAAAAGTAAATCTAAATCTCGTTCGGAAGAGTTTAGCATTCCAAACCCTTCCAAAAAGAATCCTGCAGCATATTTCTCACCAAAATAATATCTATAATATGGTGAAATAAAATATTGAATATTGTCTCTAATACTATCATCATAAGCAACCATTGCGTGAATTCCTAAACTAGATTCTTCTTTTAAAATATACTCATAACCAACGTCAATTGCCCCAGCAATAAGGAATAGTGCATTTAACTTAACTTCTTGTTTGCCAAAATACACATCAGTATTAGTTTGTTCTTCTTGATTAGATTGTTCGTGTTGGGCGTAAATGGCTAAAATTGAGAAACCCATTAGCAATACAAGTAGTAGCTTTTTCATTATAGATTGTTTAATTGATTAAGTTTATAATTAATATTACAATTATAACTTATAGATGATTTAATATACAAATGGTTGCGTAAGAAATCTCTTTATTTTTAAAAATAAGCCTTCAACTGTATGGTGCCTGTATGGATGGTTTTAGATGTCTCGGTTTTACGACCAAAATAATTGAGGTTTAAGTCTAAAAACTTAGTCAGCTTCTTTTGTGCCAATAAACTCCAGGTGAAGTTTTTTCCTGGCTGTAAACCTTCTAACATTTGGTAAGCTACTGGTGTGTTTGGATTGCCTTCATATTCATTTTGAAACATATTAAATTCACCAGTTAATGCAATTTTTTCAGCTTTGTTATAAGTAAAAGAAAACCCATAATTGTTTTGCGATAATGCTTCTAAACTTCCAATAGTATTTTCTTTCGAGGTGTATTGATAAAAGACATCAAACTGCGCATTTTCACTAAACAAATACGATAATTTAGGTTGAAAACGCTCTTCTTCAATCAGGTAATTTCTGTTAGTAAAGTTTTCACTTAGACTTTCATCTGTACCAAAACTTGCTAGCGCATTTGCCAACCAATTAGTGGCAAATTTATGGTTAAAATTCAACTGATGATTGGTGAGTTTATTTTCCTGAAAACCTATAGACAATAGACTTCTACTTGTATTGGTTAAAAACGTATAAGAAGTGGTATAGCGCTGTTTTCCTCTGTTGTAAAACAATACATTTCTCACACTATTATTTAAAGCTAATTGGTTGTCCTCATCAGCTTCAAAAGGATTTAAATTAAAATTATTGCCTTCTCTTCTAATCTTCCTATCAATAAGATATGATGTTTGATTATAAAAATGCGAAAAGAACTTTTTGGTTCTATCCTCAGAACCACTCCATTGCATCGGATTTATGGTCAACGTCTGACTCAATCTATTTTGATGCGTCCTAACAAAAACCTGGTTTGGCAATAATACACGTATGTAGTTGCCTTGGTCTGTAAATTGTGCTATTTCAAACTCATTGAGTTCTTGTATGCCATTTTCATTATAGTCAATCCATGTATAAGCACCTTGTCCAGCCTCAACCTCTACATAGGTAAAATCTTGCTGTGGCAACGTACCCGAATTGGTTTCAAAACTTGTGTTCCAAAGTACAAGATTGTTAAACAGTTTTTGGTTATAGTTTAATCTGCTGTTTAAACTTTGTTCGTCTTTATTGGTCTCTGAGCTTGTCGAAGAGTCGTCTTCAGCCTTCAAACTTCTATAATTCACAAAAAGCTGAAGATTGGTATTTTTATTTTGAATTAATCGCGACTTAAGATAATAGGTGTTTGAAGCATTCACGCGCTCAACCAAGTTATTTCTTAAGCTATCATTGAAGCGTTTTATGTAACCAACCTCAGCATAGACTTTAGTACTATCTCCTATTCCCACAAAGGTTTCGTAAGCTGAAAATCGCTGACTCAATGGTGTCAATGAATCGGTAGCTATAACGGTTTGCTCATTGTCCTCTGTAGTAAATTTTGCACCAATCCATTTATTGTTTTTGGCATAAACCAAGCGGTTAAAGGATCTCAAAAACGTAGAACGATTTACGGTGCCCTCGTTATTAAGAAAACTTGAATTTGTAAAAATCCTGAAATTACCCAAACGTAAGTCTGCCATAAGATTATGACGACTTCCACTAAAATTATTAGCGTAATCTAAATATTCAAAATTATAAGAAGCCAATCCCTTTTTAGCATGCGATAATTGCAATCCTGAGGTAAGCAAAAGTTGGTTCCCTAAGATAAAATTTCCTTGATCGTCTCTATTATCTTCAAGGTTCCAATCACGATTAAATTCGGCTCTATACAAACGCTGAATGGTTCTAAAGTTCTCTTGAATAAAATCGGCATCAATCAAAGCTGATAAATTCCAAAGGCTATCGTGTTTTATTAGCTTTTGATTCACTTTAAACTTCCCAGCAAAACCATCATTATCATCATCATCTAAACTCGAAAACAAGTTAATATCGTTTTTACTTCCTGCCAATTCAAAAAACACATCTGTTTTTTCGGTAGGCTGGTAACGACCATTGAGCACTGCAATTTGTAAGCGTTCTGGCGCCACGAGTTGGGTAATAGGTTCGTAATTTCCTTGCGGAACGCCAGCAATCGGTGCAACATATTCAAAAATATTACTCACGGCATTGTCGTTACTAAGCACGTAGTTTCCTTGGTTAGCACCAACCAAGGTAAACCGAACTCGGAATAATTGATCCTCAGGATTTTGAGAAAAAACAAAAATTTCTTCGCCACCTACAATTTCTTTTCGGTAGAGAATTCTGTTTTCAGAAAACGATTCTTCCGTCGCGGAAGGTGCCACCATTAAGCTGGTATCATCTCCTGCATTGGCTAAAATTTCCGTTTGCTCTGTGGATAGGTTTTGCTGCAATGGCTGATTTTTGGCATCACTTTCAGAATATACAGAAACGTTTAACTGTAATTTTTCGGTTTCAAAAGTACTACCTCCAAAAACTGTAAAGCGTGAGTAATTTCGCTCACTAAACTGGTAATCTACCGTAATACGCATTTCGGAAGTAATGGGATAAGTTGAATTGAAAATAATTTCACCAGCATTATAATCTATAATATAATCGTGGTTTTCTCCGCGCTCTAAGGGCACACCATTTACATAAACCGTTTCACTGCCAGAAACAATAAGCACAAACAACTCGTTATTTGGACCTCGCAATTTATACGGACCTTGATTGCCTTCTTGGGCCGTAAACTGTGTTGTTGTAAACTGACCTCTCACCAACGCACCAGAGGCAAAAACAGAAGTTTTGTCACTCAAATTAGCGTTTACCAATAAACCTTGCACGCGTTTAGAAAAATTGGCAAAATAACTTTTGGTATTAACCAAATCTATATCACCTGCTCTTATATTCCAGTTGTCACTAAAAAGTTCTATAAAAACTTGATCGAACTCATCTAAGCGTTGCGAATATCCACTTTCTTGCAGTGGAATATTAGCATCCTGTATTGAGGCTCTAAGCGATACCTTGTCACTCAATTTTCCTGAAATTTGCAAATCGAGTTCACTATTTAAAACAGAATTTTGGTTATTACCTATTGTTACACCTCTAGAGATACTTCCAGAAGTTGTTAGACCATCAAAGGGAGTAAAAAGATTTCTGCCCGAGGTGTTTTCTAACCTATACAAGGTTTCTATACCAGCTACGGAGCGATCTACAATAACATCTTCGTCTAGTTGTTTATAAACCTTGGTCATAAAATTTGGATAGCGCAAATATTCAATATCAACAGAATCTATTTCAACCTGTTGGTTAAATTTCAAAATAGACTTTGAAAAATCAACGTTATAAAGTGTAGCATCCAGAATAACACCTTGCTTAGTTTTTACACTAAATTTTGAAGGATTTATACTCACAGAATCAATGACTATTGAATCTGCCACAGCAACGCGTATTTTCTTATAATTACCCGATTTTTCTTGGGCAAAACCCCAAAAACACATTAATATGATAATAAGAAATAGCGCTTTTTTCATCTAAAATAATAACTGCATAACGTTTGAAATATTTTATCGTTAAAAGCAGTATAAATTTATAGTGTAAAAGTACTCTATTATTTATTTTAGCTGAATAGCTAGAAAAACAACTCAAATCAGGAAATTAAAGTAACATGAAAATAGCTTCGTACAATGTTAATGGTATAAGAGCTGCCATAAATAAAGGGTTTATAGATTGGCTACAAGCCACAAATCCAGACGTTATTTGTCTACAGGAAATTAAAGCTATGGAAGACCAACTCGATTTAGACCTTTTTACAAATGCAGGCTATGAGTATAATTATTGGTTTAGCGCACAAAAAAAAGGCTATAGTGGTGTTGCCATTCTCTGCAAAAAAGAACCCAACCATGTTGAGTTTGGCACAGGAATAGAATCTATGGATTTTGAAGGCAGAAACCTTAGAGTAGACTACGACATGGTATCTGTTATGAGCATGTACTTACCTTCTGGTACCAACGATGCAAGATTGGCTCATAAATTTGAATATATGGATTTAATCCATGAGTATTTAAATGAACTACAAAACGAAAAACCTAATCTTGTGGTTTGTGGAGACTACAATATTTGCCATGAGCCTATTGATATTCATAACCCAAAAATGAAAGGCGTTTCTGGTTTTTTACCAGAAGAACGCGAATGGTTAGGTGATTTTATTGATAGTGGTTTTATTGACAGTTTTAGATACTTACATCCTGAAAAACAAGAGTTTTCTTGGTGGAGTTACAGAGCCAACTCACGAGCCAACAATAAAGGTTGGAGATTAGACTATGCAATGGTTAGCCAACCCTTACAAGAAAACATAAAACGAAGCGTTATACTCACTGAAGCAATACACAGCGATCATTGCCCTATTTTACTAGAATTAGACTTATAAACATCTCTTAACTTAAATTAAAACATGATAAAAAAAATTTCATTATTAGCATTTTTATTATTGTCAATAACCTCTTGTGTCTCAAAAAAAATATACACCGATCTAGAGGACAAATATGCCAATCTAAAAAAAGACAACAGAGCCTTAACTGAAGAGGTAGAAGCGCTATCTGCAGACAAAAACAAATTAACTAATGACCTAAACAGCCTGCAAGCTGCCTATGACGAGGCTGTAAAAGAACGAGATCAATTACGCTCAGACTATGCAGCTACAAAAACTAATCTCGACAATTTAAAAGCATCTTACGATGCATTAGAAAAAAATAGTTCTGCTGAAATTGCCAAAAACTCTCAAAAAAACAGAGAACTTCTAGCCCAATTAGAAGCCAAAGAACAAGCCCTTATTGCCGAAAATGAGCGTTTAGAAAAATTAAAAAAAGAACTGGAAAGCAGATCGCAACGCGTTGCAGAATTAGAAAGCGTAATTGCCGCTAAAGACGCTAACATGCGTGCTCTAAAAGATGCTATTTCTAAAGCCTTAACTAATTTTGAAGGCAAAGGTCTTACCGTAGAGCAACGCGATGGTAAAGTTTACGTATCCATGGAAAACAAGTTGCTTTTTGAATCTGGCAGTTGGTATGTTGGTGCACAAGGAAAGCAAGCCGTAAAACAATTAGGAAGCGTTTTGGCAGAAAATCCAGACATTGCCATTTTAATAGAAGGCCATACAGACAATGTACCTTACAAAGGCAATGCGCAATTAAGTGGTAACTGGGATTTATCGACCAAGCGTGCTACAGCAATCGTAAATATTCTAAGAGAAAATAATGCGATTAATCCTGAAAACTTAACAGCTGCAGGACGAGGCGAATATGCACCTGTTGCCTCTAATGACACTTCAGAAGGCAGGGCAAAAAATCGTAGAATTGAAGTGATTTTAACACCAAAACTTGATGAGATTTCAAAATTGTTGAATGATATTTAATCATCCTGCATTGGTCACTGAGCGAAATCGAAGTGAGACAGCAATCATTTCTAACAAAAACCTTAACATAGATTTAGACCTTTCGTGTTTTTACAACATGAAAGGTCTTCTTATTTTTGTAGTAGTGATGAGCAAATGTTCTATGAGATTCTGAATCAAGTTCAGAATGACAAAATTTAATTTTTTATGAAATATACAACCTTACCAAATACAGATATAAAAGTTAGTAAAATATGTTTAGGCACCATGACTTGGGGCAATCAAAACACACAAGATGAAGGGTTTGCCCAAATGGATTTGGCTTTAGACAAAGGCGTTAACTTTTTTGATGTTGCTGAACTATATCCTGTACCAGCAACAGCCGAAACCTATGCTGAAACTGAGCGTATTATTGGTAACTGGTTTACAAAAACAGGTAATAGAGATAAGGTTGTTTTAGCTACTAAAATTGCTGGTCCTGGCGATTATACTGCTCACATAAGAACTACTGGTTTTAGCAAACAAGCATTAAATGAAGCTGTTGACAACAGTCTAAAACGATTACAAACAGATTACATAGATTTATACCAATTGCACTGGCCAGAGCGCAGTACAAACACATTTGGCCTAAGAGATTATGTTCATAATGCCAATGATGGCTGGGAAGATAATTTCAATGAAATTTTACACAATCTTGATGAAATTATTAAATCTGGAAAAATTAGACACATAGGTTTATCTAATGAGAAAGCTTGGGGAACCATGCGCTACTTAGAAGAGTCTAAATACAATAATTTACCAAGAATGATTACCATTCAGAATGCATATTCTCTTCTATGCAGACCTTTTGAAGGTGATTTGGCAGAAATTGCACACAGAGAAAATATTGGTTTACTAGCCTACTCACCTATGGCATTTGGTGTTTTATCTGGTAAGTACATCAAAGGTACTGCTGCAGATAATGCAAGGTTAAAACTGTTTCCAAGATTTGCTAGATATAGTAGTGATCAGGCAACAGAAGCCACTAAGCGATACCTACAAATAGCCGAAGATAATAATATGTCTTTAGCGCAAATGTCTTTGGCATTTGTTAACCAAAGACCTTTTGTAACAAGTAATATTATTGGCGCTACAAGTATAAAACAGCTTGAAGAAAACATTGAAAGTATCAACATAACCTTATCAAATGATATGCTAAAAGCCATTAATGATGTTCATGCATCCATACCAAATCCTGCAACTTAGTTTTTAAAAAATAAAAGGATAATCCTTTAGAAAGCACCAAGGGCTTATACTTTTACATCTAAACATTCCTACTATTATATTAGTGTTAATTCCTTAGCCAATCCTTAGGTTTTTTCTACCTTTGCGGCTCGTTTCAAATTAAGGCATTATTTGCTATTTAAAGACGCAGAAACTTATACATGTTTAAACTGTTGACTACTGGATTTTGGGAAGGTGTTGCGAGGATTATCCTTCGCAATAAAATCTTCATTCTTCTTGTCATCATATTAGCTACAGTGTTCTTGAGTATGCAATGGAAACATATGCGCTTTACTTACACGGAAGCCAATATGTTGCCTGATGACCATGAAGTCAATCTCATATACAACGATTTTTTAGAAGTATTTGGAGAAGAAGGTAATCTCATTGTTTTAGGTGTTAAAGATTCTAGTGTATTTACGGTTAATCAGTTTAATGCTTGGAACAACCTTGCAGAATCCTTTAAACCTTATGATGAAGTTGAAACTGTTCTTTCAATAAAAGATCTTCAAAAACTGGTAAAGAACAACGAAAAGAAACAGTTTGATTTAGTTCCATTCATAAAAGATTCTATATCTAGTCTTAATGAAATTAAGAAACTACAAGAAGACCTTTTTAAGAAGTATCCATTTTACGATAACTTTTTATTTAATGCAGAAAACAAAACACTTCGTACTGCTATTTATCTAAAGAAAGAGATCGTTAATACGTCTGCCAGAAAAGAATTTATCATAAATATTCTTGAAGAAAGAATACAAGAATTTGAAGCAAAACACCCTAAGCTAGATGTAAAAGTATCTGGCATGCCTTACATTAGAACATTAAATTCTCAAAACATTGTTGACGAAATTCCGATTTTTATTGGTGCCGCTTTGTTTGTAACATCTTTCATTTTCTTTTTATTCTTTAGATCGTTTAGAGCCACCTTTATATCACTTATTGTGGTCTGTACTGGCGTAATGTGGACCTTTGGAATTTTAGGGCTGTTAGGTTATGAAATCACTGTACTTACGGCTTTAATTCCGCCATTAATCATTGTTATTGGTATACCAAACTGTATTTTCTTAATTAATAAATACCAGCACGAAGTAAGGTCTCATGGTAACAAAGTAAAATCCTTGCAACGCGTTATCACCAAAGTTGGTAATGCCACTTTAATGACCAATGTTACCACTGCATCTGGTTTTGCAACGTTTATTTTAACAGAAAGTAAATTACTTAAAGAGTTTGGTATCGTAGCTTCATTGAGTATTCTTGCAATATTTATACTCTGTTTGCTTATTATACCCATAATATACACGTTTTTACCTTATCCTAAAGAGCGTCATTTAGAACACTTAAACAAACGCTGGATTGGCGGTTTTGTAGATTGGATGGAACGTATGGTAAAACATAAAAAAATAACTATTTACGTTACGGCGTTTATTCTAATTATGGCCAGTATGATTGGTATTAATCAGATGATAATATCTGGTAGTTTGATTGAAGATATGCCAAAAGACAAACAGTTTTTTAAAGATATTCGCTTCTTTGAAGAAGAGTTTAACGGCATTATGCCTTTAGAAATTATGGTAGACACCAAACGTAAAAAAGGTGTTATGAAGTTGTCTACCCTAAAACGTATTAATGAATTAGAAGAACTTATTGAAGAAACGCCAGAGTTATCTAAACCAATCTCAGTAGTAAGTTTAATAAAGTATAGCAAGCAAGCTTACTTTAATGGCAATCCTAAATATTACCAACTACCTACTAGCCAAGAAAACAGTTTCATTCTTTCTTATGCTAAAAACTCATCTTCTGATGTAGATTTGCTTAAGAATTTTGTAGACAGTACTGGCCAATATGCTCGCATAACAACATTTATGAAAGATATTGGCACTGACAAAATGGAGCGTATTCAAGAAAACCTTCAGAATAAAATTAACAAAGTTTTTCCCAAAGAACGTTATGAGGTAACAATGACTGGTAAAGCTTTAGTATTTCAAAAAGGCACAAAATACTTAGTAAGAAACTTAGTAATATCATTAACACTAGCCATTGTGCTTATCTCATTGTTTATGGCCTATCTGTTTCGTTCTTTTAGAATGATAATTGTATCCCTAATACCAAACCTACTACCGTTACTTGTAACTGCTGGGTTAATGGGTTATTTAGGAGTGCCTATTAAACCATCAACAATATTAGTCTTTAGTATTGCTTTTGGTATTTCGGTAGACGATACTATACACTTCTTGGCAAAATACAGACAAGAATTACAGGCCAACCACTGGAAAATTAGAAAATCTGTATATGCCGCACTGCGAGAAACTGGTGTAAGCATGTTTTATACCTCTATTGTATTATTCTTTGGGTTCTCTGTTTTTACAATATCTAGCTTTGGTGGTACGGTAGCCCTAGGTGCATTGGTGTCTATAACCTTATTGTTTGCAATGCTATCTAACTTATTGTTGTTACCATCATTATTACTATCACTAGAGCGCAATATTGCTAACAAAGAAGTGCTAAGAAAACCAACAATTGATATTATACCATCAGAAGACCATAACGAAGAAATCCAAAAAAATAAATAGAAAAATTATCTTAGCATTTTCAAAATAATTTTAAAATGATAACAAAAACCGTAGCAGAATTATTATCAGCAGATATCACTTTACAAGATGTTTCTGTAAAAGGATGGGTAAAAACATTTAGAGCCAATCGCTTTATAGCCTTAAATGATGGTTCTACAATAAATAATGTTCAGTGTGTTGTTGATTTTGAAAATTTTGATGAAGCATTATTAAAACGCGTTACAACTGGTGCTGCTATTCACGTTAAGGGTGAGTTGGTAGAAAGTCAAGGTAAAGGTCAATCTGTCGAAATTCAAGTCAAGGAACTTGAAGTTTTAGGTGATTCTGATCCTGAAACTTACCCTATTCAACCAAAAAAACACACCTTCGAGTTTTTAAGAGAAAACGCTCATCTGCGCACAAGAACAAATACCTTTAGCGCTGTAATGCGTTTAAGATCTTCATTGTCGTTTGCTATTCACAAGTATTTTAACGAAAATGGTTTCTATTACATGCACACACCAATTATAACTGGCAGTGATGCAGAAGGCGCAGGTGAAATGTTTAGAGTAAGTACTTTAGACGCGAAAAAGCCACCATTAACAGAAGATGGTGATGTAAATTATAAAGAAGATTTCTTCGGAAAAGAAACCAACCTAACTGTTTCTGGACAATTAGAAGCCGAAACTTTTGCGATGTCTTTAGGTAAGGTGTATACTTTTGGCCCTACATTTAGAGCAGAAAATTCAAACACATCTCGACACTTGGCTGAATTCTGGATGATAGAACCCGAAGTGGCTTTTATGGATTTGGCTGGTAACATGGATTTGGCCGAAGATTTCTTAAAGTCAGTTTTAGGCTATGTTCTAGAACACAATAAAGACGATTTAGAGTTTTTAGACAAACGCCTACAAGATGCTGAAAAAACCCTACCACAAGCAGAACGTAGCTCAATGAACTTAATTGACAAAATTAAGTTTGTTGTAGACAATAACTTTAAACGTGTAAGCTATACAGAAGCTATAGATATCCTTAGAAACAGTAAGCCTAATAAGAAAAAGAAGTTCAAGTTTATAATCAAGGAATGGGGAGCCGATCTACAATCCGAACACGAGCGTTATTTAGTTGAAAAACACTTTAAATGCCCTGTAATTTTATTTGATTATCCAGCTAATATTAAGGCATTTTACATGCGCCTAAATGAACCTGACCATGAGGGAAGAGAAACTGTAAGAGCAATGGATATACTTTTCCCAGGCATTGGCGAAATGGTAGGTGGATCTCAGCGTGAAGAGCGTTTAGAGGTTCTTAAAGAAAAAATGAAGGCCCTCGATATCCCAGAAGAAGAATTATGGTGGTACCTGGATCTTAGAAAATACGGTACAGCTGTGCACTCTGGTTTTGGCCTAGGTTTTGAAAGACTCGTCATGTTTGCAACAGGAATGGGTAATATTAGAGACGTTATTCCTTACCCAAGGACACCTCAGAACGCTGAGTTTTAAATCTAGTATTAAACCTGTAAGGTATAAGTTCCCTCACAGGTTTTTTTCTTACTTTTATATGCAACAGAAATTTCAATGTCCCTAAAACAGTATTTACAATTTAAGTTATCGCAAAAGCTGTCGCCACAGCAAATTCAGCTTATGAAGTTGATACAACTTCCTACGCAAGCTTTTGAACAACGCTTAAAGCAAGAACTCGAAGAAAATCCTGCTCTAGATACCGGAAAAGACGAATCTACAAATGATGAATTTGATGAATTTGACAATTCTACCGACGATTACAATGACAACGATACCATTGATGCCGACGATATAAATGTTGATGAATATTTAAGTGATGATGAAATACCAGATTACCGAACACAAGCCAACAACTACAGCTCTGATGACGAAGAAAAAAACGTACCCTACGCTGCAGGAACATCCTTTACGCAACATTTAATTAATCAGCTTAACACCTTCAGACTTTCTGAACAAGAAGAAGAGGTTGCTTATTTCTTAGTTGGTAGCGTAGATGAAAGTGGTTATATAAGACGGTCTTTATCTGATATCACTGATGATTTAGCATTCACTCAAAATGTCTATACTTCTGAAGAAGAGGTTGAAAAAGTTCTTAAGGTGGTGCAACAATTAGATCCTGCTGGTGTTGGTGCACGTAACTTACAAGAGTGCTTAAGTATTCAGCTAAGTCGAAAAGAGCAAAATCCAGATGTAGAATTAGCCAGCAAAATCATAGATAAGGCTTTTGAACAGTTTACCAAAAAGCATTATAAGAAATTGATGCAAAAGTTTAGTATTGATGAAGAGCAACTCAAAGATGCCATTGAAGAAGTAGAACGACTTAATCCGAAACCAGGTGGTTCTTATGCTGGTAACAATAAAATAGTTGAGCATATCGTTCCAGACTTTGCTATTAAAATTGTGGATGGTGATCTCGAGTTAACCCTTAATGGAAGAAATGCGCCAGAGCTCCATGTCTCGAGAGAATATAGTAACATGCTTAAAGGCTATAAGGATACCAAAGAAAAATCTAAAGCTCAAAAAGATGCAGTTCTATTCATAAAACAAAAATTAGATGCTGCAAAGTGGTTTATTGAAGCTGTAAGACAACGTCAACAGACGCTCTTTGTTACGATGAGTGCCATTATGCACTATCAAAAAGAATACTTTCTTACTGGTGATGAGCGTAAGCTTAGGCCAATGATTTTAAAAGATATTGCAGACGAAATTGAAATGGATGTTTCAACAATTTCGAGAGTTGCAAACAGTAAATATGTAGACACACCTTACGGAACAAAATTGATAAAGGAATTCTTCTCTGAGTCCATGACCAATGACCAAGGTGAAGAAGTTTCCACTAGAGAGATAAAAAAGATTCTTGAAACTGTAATAGAGGAGGAAAATAAAAAGAAGCCTTTAACAGATGAAGCGCTTTCTAAAATTTTAAAAGAAAAAGGCTATCCCATTGCCAGACGTACCGTTGCTAAATACAGAGAGCAGCTAGATATTCCTGTCGCTAGGTTAAGAAAAGAACTATAATGTAACGTTTGGATGAAAAATTTTATTCTTAAAAGTATATCCTTTGTGTTTCATCCCTTAATTATGCCTTTGCTCGGTGTTGTGTTTTATTTTCATAAGACACCTCGCTATATACCTAAGCCTATACAGAATGCTAAAATCTTCTCTATAGTAATACTTACAATAATACTTCCTATACTGTTATTTTTTTTGTTAAAAACCATTAACAAGGTAGATTCCATATACTTAAAAAGTACAAAAGAGCGTCTTATCCCATTACTCATTAATTGTGTTATAACTACCTTAATTTTAATTAGGGTATTAACACCCAATGAAATTATTGAGCTGTATTATTTCTTTTTGGGCATATTGTGTTCTACACTAGCTTGTTTTATTATGGCAATATTTAAGATTAAAGCAAGTATACACATGATTGCAGCCTCTGGTTTTTTTATGTTTGCCGTAGCTGTAGGACTTCATTATAAAATTAATATAAACGGCACAATAGCTTTAATGATGATTATTCTGGGTGCAATCGCCACGTCTCGTCTCCATCTTAAAGCACACACCAATCAAGAGCTTCTAATTGGTCTACTTACAGGATTATTTCCACAGGTACTTTTTATGAAATATTGGTTATAGAATGTAGAAGATTAAACCAATTTTAAATGAACTCATGTTAAGTACATTACCATCTAATTTTGCAGAATCTTCAAATATTGGATTTAACCCATAATAGGCATGGATATTCCATGTACCGTAACCAGCGCTTAAGGTTAGGCCATATTGTAGTCGATTGAAGGTATCAATATTTGATAGCTTAACATTGTCTTGGTCACTTTTTAATTTTGTTGAATTATAAAATAAATATCCTAATTTAAAACCTGGATAAACCCTTAAAAAGCTATATGTGGTTGGGCTAGATTTTCTAAACCTAAACTCAAATGGGATCTCAAGCAGATATGTTGTAAATTTATTTTTAGAGACATTAATTTCACTCTCATCAATGACATTAAATAATATTTGTTCATCAGCTTTGGTTATCGCTATATTCTGGTTATAAGAATTTGCAGATAAGCCTAAACCTATACCAAAAGCAACTGTTCGCTCTTTATTAACTGGCATATCTCTAATAAACCCAAAATGAAACCCTGTAGAAAATCCATTCTGGCTAACAGCATTTGGTTTTTCGTTAAGTAGATTGTAAGTTACCGAAATATAAAACTGGTCCTCGCGGTAGTTTTTATATAAATCAGATGTTTCCTTATTATTTCTATTTTGCGAAAACGCGAAAAAACTTACAGCGATAAAAACAACTATAATGATATTCTTCATAGATATAAATCTACAAAATCTTTGTACGATATAAAATAAAAACGCCCTGATTACTCAGGACGTTTTTAGTTATAAAATTAAGACTAGTTTATTCTGCTTTAACGCTCGTAATATACATTACTTTTAAAGTATTAGCCTGCCTAAGTTCTTGTTTAATATCAGAAACCAAACCAGAATGGGTATCCTTATCTACCTTAAAACCTACCACAAACTTTGGTTGTAGCTCTTCGGTTAATTCTTGCTGGGCAGCAAGCACACTCGCTTGTACTTCTTCGACCTTAATAATCTTGTCATTAAACTGTATTACCGGTTCTGTTCCTAATTGTTTAAACTGGCTACTTGGCTTACCTGCATATATAAAAGCAGTTCTATCTTTCTGAAGCTTCTCTACTTGTTCTGCTGCTGGTAGTCTATTTTCTATCATAAGAGAGCTATCTCTCATTACTGTTGCAACCATAAAGAAGAAAAGTAACATAAATACAATATCTGGCAAAGATGCCGTTGATATAGCAGGCAAATCTCCTTGTTTTCCTTTTTTAAACTTTGACATAGTTGTTACTTTTTAATTTTTGTCTGGTTCTGCTTCAGATAATATCTGAGGATACATTTTTTGAATTCTCTTAATCTGATCATTTAATTTTTCGTCCTTCTTAAATTGATTTTTTGCTTTTTCTTCAAGCATGGATTTAAATGATCTATTGTAAAGACGTTGAGCTTCTCTATCTCTTAAAAACGCATAGGCTGATAGTAATTCGTCTTGTACTTCGATATATTTCTCGTACGTAGTTTCTCTATCATATTTATATGAGATAATGGCTTTATCTGGATGATCAGACGAAGATGGATCTCTTTTTCCTTTACAATAATCGCAAGTTTCTCCTTCTGCATTGGTACCACCACCATTATCTATAAAATCGATAGCTGCTTGTCTTAGGTTTTTTACTTCCATAAGTTCATCTTCAACTAATAACTGATTTTTTCTGTTTAAAAGAACTGTAAATAAATTCTTTTGTTTAATAATTGGAGGCTCAACATTTTGATCTTGAATTGGCGGTAACCCAAGTAATTGTCCCTTATCTTTTTCTATAGTGGTTGTTACCAAGAAAAAGATAAGTAGTAAGAAGGCAATGTCAGCCATTGAACCTGCATTAACTTCTGGTGCTGCTCTTTTTGCCATACCTAATTATTTACTTATTACTTTTTTAACTCCAGAGAAAATCATTGCTAATGCTGCAACAATTATTAAAACATAGAATGCTGTTAGCCCTGCTCCTACCATGTGAGACTGACCTTCTGTAGCAACGCCCTCTTGTAATTTATATTTCATGGTGTCGCCACCAGATACTATATACGAGATTATTAAGACGGCAGCAAAAGCACCTACTCCTATTAACGTGTTTTTTAGACCAGACGTATTGGTGAAAAGATTTTTTATTACAAAAACCACAACAAACGCTAGAACTAAAATTAAAATGATGTAAGCGATGTAGGCCATTGGGTCTACTAAACCTGCCTTTTCGCCAGTTTTAATTGCTTCGTCACCTGCAGCAATAATTCTAATCAGGGACACAATCCCTGCCAGACTTAAAATTGCGGCAATTATTTTTAATATTTTATGTAACATAGTTTATGTGATCTTTTATTTTTTGTGTCTTACCAATAAGTCCATCAATGTTATTGATGCATCTTCCATGTCGTTTACGATACTATCTATCTTAGCGATAATATAGTTGTAGAATATTTGAAGAATAATAGCCACAATAAGACCAAAAACTGTTGTTAAAAGTGCTACTTTAATACCACCTGCAACTAGTGATGGTTGCATGTCACCTGCTGCTTCAATCTTATCAAAAGCTTGAATCATACCAATTACAGTACCCATGAAACCAAGCATTGGTGCTAATGCGATAAATAAAGATATCCAAGATACATTCTTTTCTAATTGCCCCATTTGCACACCTCCATAAGCTACAACTGCTTTTTCGGCAGCGTCTATATCTTCATCTGCTCTATCTAGACCTTGATAAAAAATAGAGGCAACTGGCCCTTTTGTGTTTCTGCATACTTCCTTAGCGGCTTCTATACCACCAGAGGCAAGTGCATCTTCTACATTTTGAGTTAATTTTTTAGTGTTTGTAGTTGAAAGGTTTAAAAAGATAATTCTCTCAATAGCTATTGCTAAACCAAGAATTAAACATAATAATACAATACCCATAAAACCTGGGCCACCTTCAATAAAACGCTTTTTTAATTCTTGATGGAAACTCAAATTTTCACTTGCTGTTTCGTCAGCAGCTTGAGTTACTGTAGTAATAGTTGCTGTTGTAGATGCTAATGTTGTTGCATTGGCATTAACAGTTCCGATAGCCATTAAACATGTTATGGCAAGAATAGAAAATAATCTTTTCATTGTTCTTAATCTTAATTTTATTAGTTAAAGTGTTAAAGATAAAAAAAATAATGTAACAATCGCCTAAAATCTATGCAGAGAGGAAGGGATTCGAACCCTCGATACCCTTTTGGAGTATACACACTTTCCAGGCGTGCGCCTTCGACCACTCGGCCACCTCTCTCTAAATTTTGTCAAAAATTACGGTGTGCCAAATAACAAAAAAAACTTTAAACACTAAAATTTGTGTCGTTAATTTTAAGTCATTTCCCCTCGTAGACATGTTTCGAATGTTTTTTTGAATTCTGAGTGTGCTATTTTCACTCCCAAAAGATACATTAATTTAGCAGCTGCAGCTTCTGTGGTAATATCTTTACCAGAAATAACTCCTATAGCCTTTAATTTAGAACTAGTTTCATACTGACCCATATTTACACTTCCGCCCGCACATTGCGATACGTTTACAACATGAAGCCCTCGAGAAATGGCATTTTGTAACAATTCTATAAACCATTTTTCGTTTGTTGCATTTCCAGATCCATACGTCTCAAGTATTACTCCTTTTAATGTTTTACAACCTAATATTGTTTTAACTAAAGACTTTGAAATTCCTGGAAATAATTTTAAAATTCCAATATTGGTATTCATTGTTTTACGAACCACTAATTGATGGGTAAGTTCTGCTCTCCACAAATACTCCTTATTTACATTAAGGTGTACACCAGACTCTGCCAAATTTGGATAATTAAAGGATTCAAAGGCTTCAAAATGTTCTGCGTTAATCTTAGTAGTTCTATTGCCTCTATATAATTTGTATTCAAAATAAAGTCCTACTTCTCTAATAACAGGCAAACCGTCTTTTTGCAAAGATGCCATCTGAATAGAGGTAATTAAATTCTCCTTTGCATCGGTCCTTAGGTCGCCAATAGGCAGCTGAGATCCTGTAAAAATTACGGGTTTAGCTAAATTCTCTAGCATAAAGCTTAAGGCAGAAGCCGAATAGCTCATTGTATCACTGCCGTGCAGTACTACAAAACCATCAAACGCTTGGTAATTTACCTCAATAATCTGAGCAATATCTGCCCAGTATGTAGGATTCATATTAGAGGAGTCTATTGGGCTTTCAAACGAAATAGTTTCAATATTACAATCTAAAAGACGAATCTCTGGAATACGCGTTAGGATGCTATCGAAATCAAAAGTTCGTAACGCTCCTGTATCGGCATCTTTTATCATACCTATTGTTCCGCCTGTATATATTAATAAGATGTTAGGTTTTTGCATACTATATACCAAATACTTGTTTTGAATTTTCTGTTGTGATAGCTGCTATCTCTTCAACACTTATGCCGTAAAGTTCGGATAATTTTTCTAATACTTTAATAATATATACACTTTCATTTCGTTTGCCACGATAGGGTTTTGGCGCTAAATAAGGCGCGTCTGTTTCTAAGACTATATGCTCCAGACCTATGCTATTGATGAACTGATCTATTTTTCCATTCTTAAAGGTCACTACTCCACCTATTCCTAACTTCATATTAAACGAAATTGCTTGTTGAGCTTGTTCTAATGTACCGGTAAAACAGTGGAAAATTCCAAACAAATCATCTGATTTTTCTTGTGCTAAAACTTCAAAAATCTCATTAAATGCTTCTCTGCAATGAATAACAATGGGTAAATTATATTTTTTTGCTAAATTAATTTGATGTCTAAATGCTTCAATCTGTATGCCCAAGGTTGATTTGTCCCAATACAAATCAATTCCTATTTCTCCTACTGCATAAAATTTTCGTTGCGATAACATGTCTTCTACATGCGCCAACTCCTTTTTAAAATTTTCCTTTACATGAGTGGGATGCAATCCCATCATTAAAAAAATATTTTCAGGAAAATCGTTTTCGAGTTGAAGCATGGCTTTAGTGTAAGTAGAGTCTATAGCCGGAATAAAAAATCGTGAAACATTGGCATCTATAGCTCGCCTTATCATAGCCGACCTATCTTCATCAAAAGCTTCACTATATAAATGGGTATGTGTATCTGTAATAATCATTTGCCAAAAATAAACGTTTAGTATTTATATTTACACAAAATTTTACAATGGAAACACTAAAGGATTTTCTTTTAGACAAAGGGTACTCAAAAATTAAGCTTAAACTAACAAAAACAAATCATTTTGAAATTAAAGCGACAATTAATGGAGTTAAGGGACGATTTATTTTAGATACCGGAGCCTCTAGCAGTTGTGTTGGTTTTGAAGCAATTGATAGATTTAACCTAAAAGTGAAGGATTCTGAAATTAAAGCTGTTGGTGCCGGAGCATCTGACATGTTAACACAGATCTCTAAATCTAATAATCTAAAAATTGGCAAATGGAAGAAGAACAGAGTGGCGTTAATTCTATTTAATCTTTCGCACGTTAATAACGGACTAATTAATCATAATGCAGATCCTGTAGATGGCATTATCGGTGCAGATGTATTAAAAAAAGGGAAAGCAATTATTGATTATGACAAAAAGTACCTCTATTTAAAACTTAAAGAAATTTCCTAACCCATAGATTCTTTTTATATTTAACCCTCCAGTTGATTAATAGCCTTATGAACCCTACCATCATAATAGCCGATGACCACCCTTTGGTGCTAAAAGGTCTTCAGGATTTTTTGCACGAAAAACAATATAATGTTCTTGCCTGTGCAAAAAACGGCAAGGAAGCCCTAACATTAATAAGAGCCCATGTACCCGATATTGCTATTTTAGATATTAAAATGCCTTTTTATACAGGTTTGCAAATTGCAGAAAAATGTAAAAAAGAAAACCTTAGAACAAAAATAATCCTCATTACTTTTGAAAAAGATGAGAAAACGTACAACGAAGCTAAGTCTTTGGGAATCTATGGTTATGTATTAAAGGAATTTGCATTAGACGAAATTGAAAATTGTATTTCTTCAGTAGTTAAAAACAAAATCTATTTTAGCCCTGAACTTTTAGAATTTATTGAAGTAGACGAAGCACCCGAAGCATTAAAATCCTTAACACCTACTGAAACTAAGGTTTTTAAGCATATTGCCTCAAACAAAACAGCTACCGAGATTGCAAAAGAATTATTTATTTCTATCAGAACCGTCGAAAAGCATAAAACAAACATTCGCCGAAAACTTGCTTTAGACTCTAAATCGGCGACTTTGTACATTTTCGCTAAAGAAAATGTAAAATACCTCTAAAAATACGTAGTTCTACGTATAGTATTGCATTAAAATTATTCTGAATTTTACACTGTTATTAATTAAGGGTTAATAACGAGCTATTAATTAGTTCTTAGGGGATTATTATGAGCCTTGGAAATATTTCCAAGGCTCTTTTCTTGAAAAAAAACCTAAAAAATACGTAGTTCTACGTATAGTATTGTATTAAAATTATTCTGAATTTTACAAAGCTATTAATCAACGCCTCAGATTATATTTTAAAAAGCTCTGGGCAGAGTATAAAGTTCAGAGCTTTTTTTTAAAAAGTTTGAAAAATACTATGGAGACAATGAAAAACAATATGGCACGAAGGGATAAAATTTTTATGATTCTATTAATTGTAAGTTCTATTATAGTAATCTCAGCAAATATAGCTGTTAATTTTTTTTAGTTAATTTTAGTTAGTTACTCTTTGTTAGTTAGGGAGTAAAAAAGCGCAATTAATTACAAATTGCGCTTTTTGATTTATTCGGTATTTAAAAATAATTTACATTTCTAATGCCTTTTTAGGATTATTATCCATCAATAATTCTATAGGGTTTTCTAAAGCTTCTTTAACGGCTACTAAGAATCCTACAGATTCTTTACCATCAATAATTCTATGATCATAAGATAAGGCCACATACATAATAGGTCTAATTTCAACCTTCCCTTCTATTGCTACAGGACGTTCTACAATGTTGTGCATTCCTAATATACCACTTTGTGGAGGGTTAATAATTGGAGTAGATAGCATACTACCAAATACACCTCCGTTAGAAATTGTGAATGTACCTCCTGTCATTTCATCAACAGTAATCTGCCCATCTCTAGCTCTTAATGCTAAACGCTTTACTTCAGACTCTACACCTCTAAAGGTTAGGTTTTCAGCATTTCTAATTACTGGTACCATTAACCCTTTGGGGCCAGAAACAGCAATACTGATATCACAGAAATCGTAAGAAATCATTTCTTTACCATCGATCATTGAATTAACTGCTGGGTACATTTTTAATGCTCTCACCACAGCCAAGGTAAAGAAACTCATAAAGCCTAGACCTACTCCATGCTTTGCCTTAAAGTCTTCCTTGTATTGTTTACGCAAATCAAAAATAGGAGACATATCAACCTCATTAAATGTGGTTAACATTGCTGTTGTATTCTTTGCTTCTACTAAACGTTCTGCAACTTTACGACGCAACATAGACATTTTGCTCCGAGATGTTCCTCTGTTCCCACCTGTTGGTGTACCCATAGATGGTACGGCATTTACAGCATCATCTTTAGTAATACGACCATCTCTACCAGTTCCTTTTACAGCGCCAGCATCAATTCCCTTTTCTTCTAAAATCTTTTTAGCTGCAGGACTTGGTGTGCCAGATGCATAGGTTTCTTTTGCAGGATTTGGTGCTTTCTCACCAGTCTTATCGGTATTGTCTTGTTTGTTTGCTAACTCCTCTTCAACATTGTCGTCATTTCCGCCTTCGTCACCACCTTTGTATGTTGTTGTTGCATCTGCCTTAGGTTCTGCGCTAGTATCAATTAAGCAAACAACTTGCCCAACGGCAACAGCATCACCTTCTTCAGCTTTTAAAGTAATTGTACCACTAGCCTCGGCTGGTAACTCTAATGTTGCCTTATCGCTGTCAACCTCAGCAATAGCTTGGTCTTTTTCTACATAATCCCCATCTTCAACTAACCACTCTGCAATTTCTACCTCAGTAATTGATTCGCCTGGTGAAGGCACTTTCATTTCTAAAATCATGCGTTTATTGTATTTAACCTTTTTTTAGGTTTTCTAATTATTCTTAATTTCTTATTTGGTTATTCTTGCTTTTATCAAAAACGTAATCTATCACTTCTTGATGTCTTATTTTAGAACGCATGGAGCTACCTGCAGCAGGAGCACCATAAGGTCTTCTACTTGCTGCTCTCCATGTTTTTGCTTCTTCTAAATGCATCATCATGTGGCCGTAAGCTCCCATATTTCTTGGTTCTTCTTGCGCCCAAACAATATCTTCTGCGTTGCTATATTTACCTAATATATTTTTAATTTCGTCTGTTGGCAATGGAAATAACTGTTCTATTCTTACCAGAGCTACATCGTCCCTCCCTAGTTTCTCTTGTTGTTCCATGAGGTCGTAATAGAACTTACCTGTTAAAAATACTAAAGTTTTAACTTTCTCAACATTTGCATTTGGATCATCTATTACAGTTTGAAAACCTCCGTTTGCAAACTCATCTACAGTTGAAATTACCTTTGGATGACGTAACAAGCTTTTTGGAGTAAATACGATTAAAGGTTTTCTGTAATTAGCCTTCATTTGCTTTCGTAACAGATGAAACATGTTGGCAGGAGTTGTACAGTCTGCTATAAACATATTGTCTTTTGCGCATAATTGTAAATAGCGCTCCATACGAGCAGAAGAGTGCTCAGCACCTTGCCCTTCGTAACCATGCGGTAGCAACATTACCAATCCGTTGGAGGTTTTCCACTTATCTTCGCCAGAAGAAATGTATTGGTCTATCATTATTTGGGCACCATTGCTAAAATCTCCAAACTGTGCTTCCCAAATGGTAAGGGTATTAGGACTTGCCATGGCATAACCATAATCAAATCCTACAACACCGTACTCTGATAATAATGAGTTGTAAATATTGAACTGCCCTTGGTTGTCTGAAATAGTTTTATGTAAGATTATTTCTTCCTCGCTGTCTTCTACTTTAACAACGGCATGCCTATGGGAAAATGTGCCTCGCTCTACATCCTGACCAGAAATTCTAACATTATATCCTTCTGCCAGTAATGTTCCATAAGCCAAATGCTCGGCCATAGCCCAATCTAGTCTGTCTTCGTCAAACATCGTTTGGCGCGATTCTACCAAACGTTGAATCTTTCTGATAAACTTTTTATCCTCAGGCAAATTAGAAATAACTTTAGTAATATCTGAAAGTAGTTCTTTTGAAACCGTTGTATCAATTGGTTTCATCATTTCGCTTTCATCTACGCGTTCAAAATCTTTCCATTGCTCGTGCATAAATGGAGAAATTACAGTCTTCTCTATTTTACGTGAATCCTCGAGTTTTTCTTCAAGTCTATCCTTGTATTCTTTTTCAATTTTTGAAACATAATCTTTATCGATTATGCCTTCTCCTATTAATCGTTCGGCATAAATATCTCTCGGGTTTTTATGCTTAGAAATAGCTTTGTATAGGAGTGGCTGTGTAAACTTTGGTTCATCACCTTCGTTGTGTCCATACTTTCTGTACCCTAATAGATCTATAAAAACATCGCGCTTAAATTTCATTCTAAAATGAAGTGCAAATAATGTTGCATGTACAACAGACTCAGCATCGTCTGCGTTAACGTGAAGCACTGGAGACAACGTTACTTTACCAACATCGGTACAATACGTACTAGAACGGCCATCTAAATAGTTTGTAGTAAAACCAATTTGGTTGTTAACTACAATATGTACGGTTCCGTTTGTTTTATAACCATCTAACTGTGCCATCTGCACAACTTCGTACACTATGCCTTGACCAGCAATTGCTGCATCACCATGAACTATAATCGGTAAAACTTGTGAGGCATCCTCAATTTCTGGCTTGTCTTGTTTTGCTCTAGATATACCTTCTACAACTGCACCAACAGTTTCTAGGTGAGAAGGGTTTGGAGCTATACTTAAATTTATTTTTTTACCTGAGTCGGTTTCACGATCGCTGGTCCAGCCTAAATGATATTTTACATCACCATCAAAAACCTGTTCTTCGTAATCTTTACCATCAAACTCACTGAAAATATCCTTTGCAGACTTGCCAAAAATATTTGTAAGTGTACTTAAACGACCACGATGTGCCATACCCATAACAAATTCTTTAACTCCATATTCTGCCGCTGTTTCTATCATGGCGTCTAGGGCTGGAATCAATGACTCATTACCTTCTAAGGAAAATCGTTTTTGACCTACATATTTGGTATGTAAGAAATTCTCGAAGGAAACCGCTTCATTTAATTTTCTTAGAATATTTTTCTTTTGGTCTGGCGAAAACTGAGGGTGATTATCATTAACATTCAGTTTTTCTTGTATCCACTGAATTTCCTCTGGTTTTCTTATATACATATATTCTACACCGATAGAGTCACAATATATGCGCTCTAGGTGGTCTATAATATTTTGTAAGGTAGATGTACCAATACCAATGATTTCTCCGGCAGAGAAAACAGTGTTTAAATCACTTTTGGAAAGCCCAAAATTTTCAATCTCTAAAGTTGGAGCATATTTTCTCCGGGCTCTAACAGGATTGGTTTTTGTAAACAAGTGCCCTCTATTTCTGTAACCATCTATAAGTTTTACGACCTGAAATTCCTTTTGAAGCTGTTCTGGTATTTGAGCAGAAACACCTTCTACTATTTCACCATCAAATCCATAATTCTCAGACCCAAAGTCGTAACCTTGAAAAAAGGCTCGCCAACTCGGTTCTATGGCATCAGGATTTTTAAGGTATTGGTCGTATAAGTCAGCAAAGTATGCTGTATGTGCTGCGTTGAGAAAGGAATATTTATCCATTATTTTTACGAGACGTTGTCGTTTCAACAAAATTTCTTCAAAAATACAACTTTTAGCAGATATACTATCCGTTTTATTATATTTATAACAAATAAGGATTTAAGAATTACCAAGATGATAAAAATTAGGCTAAATACAAATCAAAAAATAATTTTAAGCAGTATTCTTTTATATTTTTTTGTGAATTTCTCAAATGCACAAAGTATTAGTAATAATGATGGTTTTTGGCAAAACGTTCAATTTGGTGGTGGTGTTGGCTTAAACTTTGGCGATGGTTTTTTTAGTGCAGCTATTGCTCCTAATGCTTTGTACAACTTTAATCCCTATGTAGCCGCTGGTGTAGGACTCAATTTTCAATATAGCTCTCAGCGTGATGTTTTTAAATCTACTGTGGTTGGTGGCAGTATTATTGGCTTATTTAATCCTTACAGAGAATTACAAATTTCTACTGAGTTTGAACAGCTATACGTAAACCGTGACTTTGATGAGGGTTTTGAAAATAATGTAGACAACAGCTATTGGTATCCTGCGTTATTTTTGGGAGCCGGTTATAGAAGTGGAAACATTACTTTTGGTATTAGATATGACATTTTATACGATGAAGATAGAAGTATACAAAACCAAGCATGGATGCCTTTTGTAAGGTTTTGGTTTTGACCTCGCCTGCCCTGTGACACCATATCATTATTTCAGAGCTTATTTTTATACCAAACCTTTTGCCACTCGCGTTGCAATATTAAAAAGGTAACCTCTTCCGAGAGTTTGGTGATATCTTCAGTATGCAGTGCGCGAATTTTTAATTCCGAAACATCTACTTGATAAAGCAAATTAAGATAGTCCGAAAATTTATGTTGAATTAGATGATGCACCGTATCTTGCAACACCAATTTTAAACTGGTTGGTAGCGTTTCTAAATCCAATTGAAGATCAACATTGGCAAAAAGTAAATCTTTATTAAGCTGAATAATTAGCTTTCTGTAAAGGTTTGAAGCGTTTGCAACTTCTATTAAATCGTTAAAAGATTGTGGCAAAGCCATTACACGCGTCTATTCATTAATTGCTCCCCAAACAATCGGAGCATTTGTTTTTTGTTTTCAGAAATATTTAGCTTTTCTAAAACCGCAAAGGCTTTTTGGGTGTAATCTTTTACAGCGTTTTGTGTGGCTTCTGCTGCGCCAGAATTTTTAAAAAGTGCTTTAACACTTTCTACTTTAGCATCATTTTCAATTGTGTTGCTTGCCATTAGTGCAATAAGCTCGTTTTTTTCAGCCTTACTGCCTAAGGCCAGGGTTTTGAGGTACAAATAGGTTTTTTTGTTTTCAAGAATATCACCACCTACCTGCTTTCCAAAGGTTTCAGGATTACCAAACGCATCTAAATAATCGTCTTGTAACTGAAACGCAATACCCAAATAACGACCAAAATCATAAATAGCATTTTGGTCCTCTAACGAAGCATTAGCTACAATGGCACCCATTTTCATAGCTGCACCAACCAAAACCGCTGTTTTATATTCTATCATCTTTAGATAATCGGGTATGGTAACATCAGTTCTAGTTTCAAAATCAATGTCGTATTGCTGCCCTTCACAAACTTCTAAAGCTGTTTTACTGAATAATTTTGCCAAGGCCTGAAAAGTGTCTGGCTCGTAATTCTCAAACAACTGATAAGCTAAAATAAGCATGGCATCACCTGAAAGAATCCCAGTATTCAAATCCCACTTTTCGTGCACAGTTTCTCTTCCTCTGCGCAAAGGCGCATCGTCCATAATATCATCATGGATTAATGAAAAGTTATGAAAAACCTCTACAGAAAGAGCAGCATTGATGGCATCTTTAGCCTTGCTTCCAAAAATATCAGCAGTCATTAACGTTAATACTGGTCTTAAACGCTTTCCTCCCAATTTTAAAATATAATTTATAGGCTCATAAAGGCTTTTTGGCTCTTTTTCCTCAGTAAAATCTTCTAAATACTTTAAGAAAGATTCTTGATAAGTCTTAATATTTTGCATAAAGCAAAAATAGGCTTTAAGCAAATTTAAAGCTAAAGTTATGAATGTTAAATAATTATTAAAACTTAAGAAACTTTTTTTGTTTTAAAAGTTTCCGTTGCTATTTTTGTAATCTATTATGAGAGATAAAATAATACACAAAGCTTCAGAACTTTTCCTTAGCCTTGGTTTTAAAAGTGTTACCATGGATGATATTGCTAATGAACTTGGTATTTCTAAAAAGACCATTTATGTGCACTTCCCTAATAAAACGAAGTTGGTAGAGGCAACTACATCTCATGTTTTTGAAACTATTTCTTGTGGAATTGATCATATATGTGGTCTTGAAAAAAATCCCATTGAAGAGGTTTTTGAGATCAAAAGGTTTGTAATGGACCACCTTAAGGATGAGAAATCATCCCCTCAATACCAATTACAGAAGTATTACCCAAAAATTTTCTCGTCATTAAAGGCAAAACAATTTGAAGTTATGCAAGGATGCGTTGTAGAAAACCTTAACAGAGGCATTGCGTTGGGACTATATAGAGAAAACCTAGACGTTAATTTTATTTCGAGAATATACTTTAATTGTATGGTAATACTTAAGGACCAAGAGCTATTTCCTTTAAAAAACTTTTCAATGAATGCCTTAATGGAAAACTATTTAGAGTACCACTTAAGAGGTATCTGTACACCAAAAGGTATAGACTATTTAGATAAGCACCTAAAAATCAATCAAAACACAACATACAACTAATGAGAAATACGCTTTCACTACTTTTTATAACTTTTGTATTTATTGGCTATTCTCAAGAGGAGCCTATGAGCTTTACATTACAAGAGGCTATAGATTATGCACTAGAAAATAACCGAAAAGCTAAAAACGCAGTTAGAGACATTGAGGCTGCCAAACAGCAAAAATGGGAGACCACAGCAACAGGACTCCCTCAACTAAATGCTAATATCGATTATCAAAACTTTTTGAAACAACAATTTGATCAACCCTTCGATCTTGGCGAGGATGGCTTTATAGATTTTGGTGCTCCGCAGTCGGTTACTGCTGGCGCTAGTCTTACTCAAAAAATATTCGACGGTACCTACTTGGTAGGTCTACAATCTGCAAAAGTATTTTTAGAAATCTCAAAAAACGCTAAAGACAAAACCGATTTAGAAGTTAGAAAAGCTGTTATAAATGCCTATGGAAATGTCCTTCTTTCTGAAGAAAGTATTACCATTTACGAAAAAAACATTTTAGTATTAAGAAAAAACCTTGACGAAACAACTAAAATCTATGAAAACGGTCTTGAAGAAGAAGAAAGCGTAGAGCAATTGCAAATAACCCTTTCTAACCTCGAGAGCGGATTAAATAATGCCAAGAGGCTTCAAAGCATAGCCTATCAAATGTTTAACATCACTTTAGGACTAGATTATAATACCAGCGTAGCTCTAACAGAAAATCTTGAAAATTTAGCCGAAAAAAATATTTCTCTAGAAGTGCTAGACAAAGAAAATGATATTACTTCAACCGTAGACTACAAGATAGCAGAGAACGATAAACGCTCTAAAGAGTTGTTGCTAAAATTAGAAAAAAGTAAAGCGCTCCCTACATTAAACGCAAGTTTATCTGGTGCTTACTTAGCCAATAGAGAATCTTTTAATTTCTTAGACTTTAATAATCCTTGGGTTGGTATAGCAACATTTGGTGCAACTCTAAATATACCTATCTTTAGTTCTGGCATGCGTAGTGCCGCAACACAACGTGCAAAAATTAATTTAGAAAAATCTAAAGACGATCTTACAGAAACCCAACAACGCCTAAATTTAGAAATAGAAACCGCAAGGAGCAATTATAGGTTTGCAACTGAAGATTACAACAACAAAAAACAAAATCTTGCTCTTGCGCAACGCATTGAGCAAAAAAACCAAACTAAGTTTTTTGAAGGTATAGGCTCTAGCTTTGAGCTAAGACAAGCACAAACACAATTATATACAGCTCAACAAGAGTTACTTCAAGCAATGCTAGATGTCATTAGCACAAAAGCTGAGCTAGAGACACTAACAAACCAAATAACCAACTTTTAAAACTATCATCATGAAAAAAATATATAGTGTAATCTTTATAACAACCGTTTTACTGGCTTGCTCAGGTGAGAAAAAACAATCTGTAGAAGAGCTAATAGCATCTAACAGTGCGGAGGCCATTCAACAGAGAAAAGACGAATTAGTAAATCAACAGCAGGCACTCGCTATTCAAATTAAACAGCTAGACGAAAAACTGCAGAGCATAAACCCAGACAGAAACGTCCCGTTGATTACAACATTTAAAGCAAATACAGAAGAATTTAAACACTACTTAGAACTTCAAGGTAGTGTAGAAACAAAGCAAAATATAGTTATAACACCAGAGACTAACGGCATAATAACACGTATTTATGTAAAGGAAGGGCAAAACGTTGGTAAAGGCCAATTATTAGCTTCTATTGATGACGGTGGTCTAAGTCAACAAAAAGCACAATTAGAAATCCAAGCAGATTTAGCAAAAACGACTTTTGAGCGCCAAAAACGACTTTGGGATCAAAAAATAGGTAGTGAGATACAATACCTACAAGCCAAATCTCAATACGAGGGCTTACAAAAAAGTATTGCTCAAATAAATCAGCAATTGGCCAAAAATAGCGTAAGAGCCCCTTTTTCTGGAGTTATTGATGATGTTATCACAGAAGAAGGGAATGTTGCTGCAGCTGGCCAAACCCCTTTAATGCGTTTGGTTAACTTAAGTGAAATGTACATTAAAACAGATATACCCGAAAGTTATATTACGAGCATCACAAAAGGAAAAGCTGTCGAAGTAATGTTTCCTGTTTTGGGTAAAACCCTAAATTCTGAAGTTAGACAAACTGGAAATTTTATAAATCCTGCCAACCGAACTTTTGATGTTGAAATTGCCGTACCAAATAAAAGTGGAGACATTAAACCTAATCTTACAGCGCGTTTAAAAATTAACGATTACACCAACGACAAAGCCATATTAATTCCTCAAAGCATTATTTCAGAAAATGCTGAAGGAGAACAGTACATTTATGCAATAACAGATAAACAAGAAGGTAAAGCCACCGCAAAACAAGTTATCATAGAAACTGGCAAAACACAAGGCGATTTAATTGAGGTTTTATCTGGTATTGAAGGTGAAACTGAAATTATAAAAGAAGGTGCACGTAGTGTTAAAGATGGTCAAACTGTTAAAGTTATCAACTCTAAAAATTCCAACGACTAATCATATACCAACCAATGGCAAAAAAGAAAAAAGAAAAAAAGAACGTCGATAAAGAATTTGGATTATCCTCTTGGGCTATAAATAATAAAACCACAATGTATGTGGCTATAATTTTAATTCTCATACTAGGAGGCTCTGCTTATTTCAGTATGCCAAGAGAAAGTTTCCCAGAAATTAGAGAAACTAAAATATACATTAGTTCGCTTTATCCTGGTAATACAGCTGAAGATATTGAAAAACTCATCACAGACCCTATAGAAGATAAACTTAAAAATGTTAGTAACGTAGTTGAAATAACCTCAACCTCGCAAGAAGATTACTCTATGGTTATCGTTGAGTTTGACGAGGATATTTCTGTTGATGCAGCAAAGCAAAAAGTTAAGGATGAGATTGACTCAGAAACGGCAAGCGAAGATTGGCCAACCTTTAATGGCGCAAAGGTAGAGCCCAATGTTTTTGAATTAAGCCTTTCTGAAGAAATGCCAATCCTCAACATTAATATTTCTGGCGACTATACTGTAGAGCGTCTTAAGGAATTTGGCGAATATCTCGAAGATGAAATAGAAGATCTCGATGAAATTAAACAAGTAGATATTAGAGGCGCTCAAGAAAAAGAAGTCGAAGTTGCTGTAGATGTTTACAAGATGATGGCATCTAAAGTAAATTTTGATGATATTGTTGGTGCTATCGGCAATGGAAATATGACAATGTCTGCCGGTAACCTTATCACAAGCGGACAACGTCGTACAATTAGAATATTGGGAGAAATTGAAAATCCTCAGGATTTACAAGATTTCGTTGTTAAATCCGAAAATAACAATCCTATTTATTTAAAGGACATTGCTAGAATAACGTTTAGACCAAAGGATAAAACCACTTATGCACGCGAATATATCACAGAAAAAGGCAAAAGCGATGCAGTTGTAATGTTAGACGTTAAAAAACGCTCCGGTAAAAATATGGTTGCAGCAGCAGAAAAAATCGAAAAAATTGTTGCAGACGCAAAAGCTAATGTTTTACCTACCAATCTGCGCATTACTATTGCAAATGACCAATCATCCAAGACCATCGGTCAGGTAGATGATTTGGTAAATAATATCATCTTTGGTATCATCCTCGTGGTAACCGTATTGATGTTTTTCTTAGGTTTTAAAAATGCTCTTTTTGTTGGTTTTGCAATACCAATGTCCATGTTTATGTCCCTAATGATATTAAATCTATTAGGTTTTACAATGAACACTATGATTCTCTTCGGATTAATAATGGGTCTTGGTATGCTCGTAGACAACGGTATTGTACTCGTTGAAAACGTATATCGTTTAATGGAGCAAGAAGGATTATCACGTAAGGAAGCGGCAAAAAAAGGTATTGGAGAAATAGCTTTCCCTATCATTATTTCTACGGCAACTACAGTAGCAGCATTTATTCCGCTAGGCCTTTGGCCAGGATTGATGGGGCAGTTTATGGTATATTTCCCTAAAACTTTAGGTGTTGTATTGGGTTCTTCATTAGTTGTAGCAATATTCTTCAATTCAGTATTGGTATCTCAATTTATGACCATTGAAGACAAAGAAATGTCACTTAAGCGAATTATATATATCACATCAATAGTAGGTGGCATAGGTCTTCTTATATTATTATTTGGTGGCACTTATAGAGGATTAGGGACTGTAATGGTTTTTACAGCTATAATGCTATGGATTTACAGGTTAATCCTTAGAAAAGCAGCTAATAACTTTCAGACCAAAACACTCGTTAGGCTAGAAAACTTCTACGAAAACACCCTAAAAGGCGCATTACGAGGATGGTGGCCACAGATTATAGCTATAGGTAGTTTTATACTCTTCTTCCTTGCATTTGGAAGTTTTGGAGCGTCTGTAGATAGTAAGCGCACTAAAATAGAATTCTTTCCAGATAACAAGCCGAATCAAATTATTGTTTATATAGAATACCCAGAAGGTACAGACATAAAAAAAACCAATGAAATCACTAAAGAAATAGAAGATAAAGTTTACGAAATTCTATACGATGATACCTACATGGCAAAGGGTAAAAACTTTATGGTAGAAAGTTCGGTCTCTCAGGTAGGCGAGGGTGCTGGCAATCCTCAAACCGATGGTGGTTCTGCAGCAGAAATGCCTCATAAAGGAAAAATTACGGCATCTATGCGCGAGTATAAATACCGAAAAGGAAAGGATAGTGAAGAACTTCGTAAAAAAGTACAAGAAGCTTTATCTGGCATTTTTCCTGGTGTTTTAATTTCGGTTGAAAAAGATGCCAACGGACCACCTGTTGGCCCACCAATAAACATTGAAATTGAGGGCAGTGATTACAACGAACTTATTGCAGTTGCCGAGCAAATGAGAACATACATTAACTCCAAAAACATTTCAGCAATTGATGAACTTAAAATAGACGTTAATAAGTCTAAACCAGGTATGCAAGTTGTTGTAGACAGAGAAAAAGCAGGCGAGCTTGGTGTAAGTACTGGCCAGGTTGGTCAACAGTTGCGCAATTCACTATTTGGTGCAAAGGCTGGTATTTACAAAGAAGACGGTGACGATTTTGACATCTATGTACGTTTTAATGAAGACCTGCGCTACAACACAAGTGCACTGTTTAATCAAAATATTATTTTTAGAGATATGGCCTCTGGCCAAATAAAAGAAATCCCTGTTTCTACAGTAGCTAAACAAAGAAATAATTCTGGTTTTAGCGCTATTAAACACAAAGAGACCAAGCGCGTGGTAACTGTATATTCTGCTTTGGCACCTGGCTATACAGATGCTGGTGCCGTGGTAAGTCAAATTCAAAATGAAATGAAGAATTTTGATGGATTACCATCAGACATTAAGATAGATTACACAGGTCAAATTGAAGAACAAAATAAGGAAATGGCCTTTTTAATGAGTGCGTTCTTTACAGGACTAGGCTTAATTTTCTTCATCTTAATTTTCCAATTTAATTCAGTCTCTAAACCAGCAATTATTATGATTGCTATTTTCCTGAGTTTAATTGGTGTGTTTGGCGGTATTGTCATTACAGGAGATTCGTTTGTGATTTTAATGACAATGATGGGAATTATTTCACTTGCCGGAATAGTTGTAAACAATGGAGTGGTGCTCTTAGATTACGCACAACTTTTAATAGACCGAAAGAAAAACGAGTTAGACTTAGATGAATCTGAAAATTTACCAAAACAAGAACTCTTATCGCAAATTATTAAAGCCGGCAAAGCACGTTTAAGACCCGTATTGCTAACAGCAATTACTACGATTCTAGGACTTATTCCGTTAGCAATCGGATTAAACATCAATTTCTTTACCTTAGTCAGTGAGTTCGATGCTAACATTTACTTTGGTGGAGACAATGTTATTTTTTGGGGACCTCTAGCTTGGACGGTAATTTACGGATTATTCATTGCTACCTTCTTAACGCTAATCGTCGTTCCTGTACTGTTCTATTTATCCATAAGATTAAAGGTTTGGATGAAAACAAAATTTAGCCGAGTTGAAGAATTTCAATCTTCTAAAGAAGAAACACTTCCACTATAATAATAGCATATTGGTTAATAGCCAAAAAGCCTCAACAATTGTTGAGGCTTTTTATTTTTTTATCCTTTAAGTTGATTAAATTTGCACGATTAATTTTTGAATATGTACAGAAGTCATAACTGTGGAGAATTAAGAGCCACTCACAACAATACAGAAGTCACACTTGCAGGTTGGGTACAAGGAGTTAGAGATAAAGGTTTTATGATCTATGTAGATCTCAGAGACCGCTATGGAATAACACAGCTTTACTTTGATGAAGATCAAAGTACTAAAGCACTGATGGAAACGGCTCAAAAATTAGGACGCGAATTTGTAATTCAGGTCAAAGGAAAGGTACAAGAGCGTACCTCTAAAAACCCTAATATTCCTACAGGTGATGTTGAGATTTTAGTTTCAGAATTAAGTGTGCTTAACGGTTCAAAAACACCTCCATTTACTATTGAAGATGAAACTGATGGTGGAGATGATTTACGTATGAAATACCGTTATTTGGATATTCGTCGCAATCCTGTGAAGGACAGTTTAGTGTTTAGACATAAAGTAGCACAAGCCGTTAGAAATTATCTTTCTAATGATGGCTTTATTGAAGTTGAAACACCATATCTAATAAAATCTACACCAGAAGGTGCTCGAGATTTTGTGGTGCCTTCTCGCATGAACGAAGGTCAGTTTTATGCCTTACCACAATCACCACAAACCTTTAAGCAGCTGCTTATGGTTGGTGGCATGGACAAATATTTTCAGATTGTAAAATGTTTTAGAGATGAGGATCTCAGAGCAGACCGTCAGCCAGAGTTTACACAAATAGACTGCGAAATGGCGTTTGTAGAACAAGAAGATATTTTAAATACGTTTGAAGGATTAACACGTCATTTACTTAAAGAAATTAATGGTGTTGAGGTTGATAAATTCCCAAGAATGCTATATGATGACGCAATGCGTCTGTATGGTAACGACAAACCAGATATTAGATTTGGAATGGAGTTTGGCGAGTTAAACGAGGTAGCACAGCACAAAGATTTTAACGTATTTAATTCTGCTGAATTGGTGGTTGGTATCGCTGTACCTGGCGGAAATGCATATACCAGAAAAGAGATAGACAAACTTATTGATTGGGTAAAGCGTCCGCAAGTTGGTGCTTTAGGTATGGTATATTGTCGTTGTAACGAAGATGGCACTTTTAAATCTTCAGTAGACAAATTCTACGATCAAGACGATTTAGCAAAATGGGCAGAAGTTACAGGTGCTAAAGCAGGCGATTTAATTTGTGTACTTTCAGGAAACACCAATAAAGTGAGAGCACAATTAAGTGCTTTACGTATGGAGTTGGCAGAACGTCTTGGCTTACGCAAGTCAGATGAATTTGCTCCACTATGGGTTATGGATTTCCCGCTTTTAGAATGGGATGAAGAGACAGAACGTTACCACGCTATGCACCATCCATTTACGTCCCCAAAACCAGGACAATTAGAATTATTAGATTCTAAACCAGGTGAAGTAAAAGCTAATGCTTACGATTTAGTATTAAATGGTAACGAAATTGGTGGTGGTTCTATTCGTATTCACAATAAAGCAACACAAGCAATTATGCTAAAACACTTAGGATTCTCTGAGGAAGAAGCCAGATCTCAATTTGGTTTCTTAATGGATGCTTTTGAGTATGGTGCACCTCCACATGGTGGTATTGCTTTTGGTTTGGATAGACTTGTTGCTATTTTAGGCGGACAAGAAACCATTAGAGATTTTATTGCCTTCCCAAAAAACAATTCTGGCAGAGATGTAATGATAGATGCACCTGCACCAATAGATGATGAACAATTGCAGGAACTCAATTTAAAATTGAATTTAAAATCATAAATATTAAATCCTGCTTCTTGCAGGATTTTTTGTTAGATTTAGAGTATGCCAACTAAGTCCAACTTATTAAAACGATTACTCATTTGGAGATACAAACATGTCTCCGAAAAGAACTTTATTTTTTTACTAAGTCTCATCATTGGTTTATTAGCTGGATTGATTTCAGTTTTCATTAAAAACATAACCTTTGCTATTGAAGCTATTTTTGAAAAAGGCATTATACTTTCAGAAAATAGCATCTATTTTATTTTACCAATTGTTGGTTTGTTTTTGGTTTACTTGTTTGTAAAATACATTTCAAAACAACCAAGCGAACATGCCATTCCATCCATCCTCTTTGCCTTATCTAAAAGAGATGGCATCATAAATAAGAAAAAGATATACTATCCTTTAATCACAGCTCCATTAACTGTAGGTTTTGGTGGTTCGGTAGGTTTGTTAGGACCTGCTATTGCTTCGGCTTCTGCATTAAGTTCTAACTTTAGTCGTTTATTACATATTGATAGAAAAACCAGAAGTTTGTTAATTGCCTGTGCAGCAGCAGGCGCAATTGCTTCTATTTTTAAATCACCAATTGCTGCTATTATTTTTGCTATTGAAGTCTTTAGCTTAGACCTAACATTTGCTTCACTCCTTCCTTTATTGATGGCTTCAGTGTCTTCTGTAATTACATCCTACTTTTTTCTGGGAGATAGTGTATTATTTGATTTTAGCGTTTCAGACAAATTTGTAATTAAGGATACACTATTTTACATTCTTTTAGGTGTAGGAACTGGTATTGCTTCTATCTATTTTTCAAAAATTTACTTCGGAGTTACGTCAATATTTAATCGTTTTAAATCCGCTAGACAAAAACTAATTGTTGGTGGTTTAGCTATTGGTGTTATGCTCTTTTTTATCCCTCCACTCTATGGTGAAGGTTTTGGCTTTATAAATAACCTTTTACTCGGTAACGATATTGCCGCCTTGGGCAAAACGCCATTCGATTCGCATTTAGACAATATCTGGATTGTTATCGGACTTTTATTTGGCATTACCATTTTTAAAGCCATTGCCATGACCACAACGTTTGCAGCTGGTGGAACAGGCGGAATTATAATTCCAACCTTGGTTATGGGAAGCGCTTTAGGTAATGTGGTTGCCAAAGTCATTAACAATTGTGGTTTAGGATTTAATGTATCTGAAGCCAACTTTACTTTAATTGGCATGGCTGGTCTTATTGCTGGTGTGCTTCATGCTCCCTTAACTGCCATTTTCTTAATTGCCGAAATTACGGGTGGCTACCAATTGTTTGTGCCTTTAATGATCACAGCATCCATGTCTTTTATTATAAATAAAAATGGCTTAGATCACACTATTTACACCAAAGAATTATTAGAAAAAGGTGCGCTTCTCACTCAAAATAAAGACAAAAGCGTTCTTACTTTAATGAAGTTAGATTCTGTTATTGAACAAAATTTTGTAGAACTACATCCAGACATGACATTGGGAGACATGCTAAAAAATGGAGTTTCTAAATCGAACCGAAATTTGTTTCCTGTTACTGATGATGAAAAGAACTTTATAGGCATCATTTTACTAGACAATATAAGATCGGTAATGTTTGACCAAACTCTTTATAACTCAACTACGGTTGAAACCTTTATGCAAAAACCACCTGAAATCATTTACTATGAAGAGGACTCAATGGAAAAGGTGATGAAGAAATTTCAACGCTCAAAAGCCTGGAATTTACCCGTAATTAGAAATGATAAATATTATGGTTTTGTATCAAAATCTAAGCTTTTAACAGCGTATCGTCGTGAATTGATTAATTTTACATCTTAGAATTTATATTAATGAAGCCAATTCATATTATTACACTCATTGCTTTTTTGGCATCTTTATGCAGCATTGTTTGTGGATTGATATTAGATGTAGACTATTCTCAAAAGCTGGTAGGCTTTGGTGTATTAGGTTTATTCTTGGTTGTTTTTCCATTATTTTCTTATTACAGATGGAAAGGAAAAGACGTTAAGGACTACATGTTAACCAAGGAAAATCTTGATAAAATGCGCGAAAACCAAAAGAAAAACAACCACTGATTAAGTTGTTAACTATCAATATTTTAAAATAAAACAATTAATTAACCTTGCACGTTAATTAATATCTTACCTTTGTGCTTTAATTTTTATTTTTTTATAATGACTGGAACAGTTAAATTTTTCAATGATTCAAAAGGATTTGGATTCATTACAAACGAAGAAACAGGAAAAGATATCTTCGTTCACGTATCAAACCTTAATGGCGTAGAATTACGCGAAGGTGACAATGTAGAGTACACAGAAGAAGAAGGCAGAAAAGGAATGGTTGCTGCAAATGTAAGCGTTCTTTAAGCGATATACTTTATTTTTAGTGCAACGCTCAACCTTTGGTTGGGCGTTTTTTTTATTTAAAATCTATTGGTAAACTAGGTTTAGGAATTTTTACAATATGATAGGGTTGTGTCATAACTGAAGTTGCTATACCATCTGGTGATTTTCGTAATACCTCTATTAAAATTTTGTCCTTAGTTTCTTCAACAACGAGATTTAAGCTGTGACCTCCTGAATTTTTAACCTCATCAAATACTGCAAGCACAGTATATTTTGAAAAATCAATATCAGTTTCAGAAAAACTATTGGAAACCTTATTAACTGAGTTTATGCTATTAAGCAAATTCTGCCATTCTTCTGAAGAGGTAACTATTAAATTCTGTTGCTCTATACCTTCAGCACCAGAGCCATGCAGGTTACCTTTTCCAATAAGAATAATATTTTCTTGTGTCATTTTTGCTTTATTTTCTGCTGATTTACAGTTTAAGGCAAACAGTAAAACTACAATTCCTAGTAACTTATGCATAAATATTTGTGTTAATTCAAATTACGCTTTTCAATAAAAAAACGTTTCATTAATTCTGATGCTTCTTCTGCTAAAACACCACTAACAACCTTAGTTTTAGGATGCAATTTGGTTCCCATAGCTGTAAAACCACGCTGCTCGTCTGAAGCTCCGTAAACTATTTTTGCAATCTGGCTCCAATACAAGGCACCAGCACACATTTGGCATGGTTCTAAGGTTACATAGAGTGTGCACTTAGTCAAATATTTTCCACCTAAAAAATTGGCTGCAGAAGTAATAGCCTGCATCTCTGCGTGTGCTGTAACATCGTTTAGTAGCTCAGTAAGATTATGCGTTCTGGCTATAATTCTGTCTTCTACTACAATAACTGCACCAACAGGAATTTCACCTTTTTCAAAAGCAACCTCAGCCTCCTGAAGGGCTTTTTTCATGTAATATGTATCGTCAAATGGCTTTATCATTATTGTAAAAATACAAATTCAAATGGTACATTTGTATTTAATGAAGCGTCTTCTCAAACATATCAACTTACCTGAAGACTTACGTCGACTCAAAGCTGAAGATTTACCTCAAGTAGCTAAAGAATTACGTGAGTTTATCATCAACGTTGTGGCTACAAAAGAAGGCCATCTTGGTGCCAGTTTAGGTGTTATAGAATTGACTATTGCACTACATTACACCTTTAACACGCCTGAAGATTTACTCATTTGGGATGTTGGTCACCAAGCCTATGGTCATAAAATTTTAACCGGAAGAAAAGATCGTTTTGAAACCAACAGACAACTTAATGGTATTAGCGGTTTTCCAAAACGAACTGAAAGTGATTATGATACCTTTGGAGTAGGGCACTCTTCCACTTCAATCTCGGCAGCTTTAGGTATGGCCATTGCATCACAACTTAAAGGTGAAAACAAACATCATATTGCAGTTATTGGTGATGCTTCTATCGCAAGCGGAATGGCTTTTGAAGGTCTTAACCATGCTGGAGTTACAGATGCTAACTTATTAGTCATTCTCAATGACAATGCCATCGGCATAGACCCAAGCGTTGGTGCGTTAAAACAGTACTTAACCAATGTAAAAAAGGGCACACAAAAACAAGATAACATTTTTGAAGCCTTAAACTTTAACTATTCTGGTCCTATTGACGGTCATGACTTACCGCTGTTAATTTCTGAATTAGAACGGTTAAAAACTGTAAAAGGTCCAAAGTTTTTGCACGTAATTACCACTAAAGGTAAAGGTCTAAAACAAGCAGAAGCAAACCAAGTTAAATACCATGCACCTGGTAAATTTGACGCAAAAACAGGAGAACTTATTACAAAATCAAGTACTGTTGAGCCTCCAAAATATCAAGATGTTTTTGGTGAAACTATTGTAGAATTGGCCAGAAAAAACGAAAAAATTATTGGCATTACACCAGCTATGCCAACTGGGAGTTCTTTAAAATACATGATGGAAATATTTCCTAATCGTGCTTTTGATGTAGGTATTGCAGAGCAACATGCTGTTACTCTTGCAGCTGGTATGGCAACACAAGGATTAATTCCGTTTTGTAATATCTACTCTACCTTTTTGCAACGTGCTTACGACCAGATTATACATGATGTGGCGTTGCAAAATTTACCTGTTGTGTTTTGTTTGGACAGAGCAGGTTTAGTTGGCGAAGACGGCGCAACACATCATGGTGTTTTTGATTTGGCTTACCTTAATTGTGTACCTAATTTGGTGATTTTTGCACCAAGAGATGCTATTGCTTTACGAAATATAATGTACACCGCTCAATTAGGAATTGATTTCCCAATTGCCATACGCTATCCACGTGGTAGAGGTCATCTTTTAGAATGGAAGCTACCTTATAAAACCATTGAAATTGGCAAGGGCGAATGCCTCAAAAAGGGAAAAGATATAGCCATATTATCTATTGGTACTATGGCAAAGCATGCTGAAGATGCTATTGTAGATTTAGATGTTTCGCATTATGACCTGCAATTTGTAAAGCCTCTTGATGAAACATTGCTACACGAAATTTTTAAAACACACAAAACTATTGTCACCATAGAAGATGGTACCATAGTAGGTGGTTTTGGAAGTGCTGTTTTAGCTTTTGCAAATAAGCACAACTATAAACAATATGTTGAGATATTAGGAATTGAAGATAAATTTACAGACCATGGCTCTGTGTTGCAATTGCAACAATTACAACAGCTGGATTCCGCTTCAATTAAAAAGAATGTAGAACAACTACTCGCTGTCCTCAACAACAGCTAAATCTGTTTTTCCTTCAATCTGTTCAATTTGTGCAGATTCCTTTTGTACTTCCTGATCTTTAACATTAGATATGTCGTCTAGCATTAATAGGCAAGTCAATACTACTACAAAAATGACTAAGCCTCCGAGTATATTATTTCTCATAAGTAGGTTTTTTTGAGACTAATTCTAGATTAAAATAAAACAAAATATCGCTTAAAAACAAATTTAATCGACCAAATGCATTCTATAAGATGTTACCCTTCAGTTTTTTATGTAATAACATGGCATTTGTATCTGATAATTTTGAAATAAACAAACACACAGAGAGTAGATTATTGTAAAGAGATCCATTCGATAGATTAATGGTTTCTGGTAAGAGTTCTTGCAATAGTTTATCATAGTTAGATAAGCTATCATTATATACATTATATGCTAAATTTCCATAAGCATTTAACAACTGATTTAAAATTTCATAACCTGCTACCTCCTTATTTATAACTTCTTTTGATCGGTAGACTTTTTTAATACTTAAATTTATAATATCTTTTATCTGGGCTTTATACTGACTAGTGTCTAAAAGCGCTGTTTCAAATTTTCCGTCTAAAATGGCCTCTTCATTTTTCATAAATATCGATGCTGCTTCATCAATTAAAGTACTAATAGCTAATGCGCGCAAATAACTAACTCTATCTTGTATAGTTTGTAGGGCATTATAGTTTTGAGTTATAATTCTCCCTTTTACAAGTTTTATTAAATACTCTAAAGCATAATCTTCTTCAATTAATCCAAGATTTATTCCATCTTCAAAATCTATAATAGTGTAACAAATATCATCGGCTGCTTCTACCAAATAGGCTAATGGATGCCTATTATAGTTTAGATCTTTTTGGCTTCGTGAAATTAAACCTAGTTCCGAAGCTACTTCTTTAAACATGTCTTTTTCACTTTGAAAAAAACCATACTTTTTATCAACTATATGTTTTGTTGGTTTTTTAGGTAGTGATTCCTTTGGGTATTTCATAAAAGCTCCGAGTGTGGCATAACTTAACCTCAATCCTCCCAGCCTTCCAGCCCTACTTTCGGTTAAGATCTTAAATCCGTTGGCATTACCTTCAAAATCACACAAATCCTGATATTCTTTATCCGTTAAATTAGGTTTAAATTGCAATCCATTACCATTTTTAAAATATGCACCTATTGCCTTTTCGCCAGAATGTCCAAATGGTGGATTTCCAATATCGTGCGCTAATGCAGCAGCCGCTACTATAGCACCAAAATCATTAATCTTATAACCGTGTACATTTTCTAATTGTGGATGTTTTTCTAGAAGTAGTCTACCTACTTGTCTACCTAAGGAGCGCCCAACAACACTAACTTCTAAGCTGTGTGTTAGTCTCGTATGTACAAAATCTGTCTTAGATAACGGTACTACCTGCGTTTTATCTTGTAAACTTCTAAATTCTGAAGAAAATATAATTCGGTCATAATCGACCTCAAACCCAACACGTGTTTCGTCTTGTTCTTTTCTTAGTCTTTTATTATTGTCACCAAAGCGTTTTAAGGATAATAGTTGCTCCCAGTTCATATCTTAAAATTAAACATGCAAGATAACTAAATTGGTAAAGAGTTGGTTAAGAAAAAAGCTTGCATTTGTGATACTTATCAATGTTAATAAATTGTATCGTTTATGCTAAATCAATTAATATTAAACTAACATTTAACTAACTTTTTGGTTACAAAACTTTAATCATTGAGTAACCTCTTCAAGAGAATATCACGTTTTCTTTGCATCACAATAAAACTAAAAATTGTTTACTAAAATTTTAACTCAATGAAAAAATTACTTTTAATCGCGTTAGTAGCTTCTACACTAGTATTTACTGGTTGTTTTAAAGATGATGACACACCTATTATTATTGAAGAAACTACAATAATAGTTAACGACCCAGGCAATGGTGGTGGAGATGAATGCCCTGTTATTGCTGTAACAGGAGAAATCGCCGACGGTACAGTATGGACAAACGACAACATTTATCAATTAAACCAAAAAGTTGTTGTACCTGCTGGTGCAACATTAACTATTAATCCAGGAACTATCATTAAAGGTTCTTCTGGTACAGGTTCATTAGCCTCAGCTTTAATTGTTGCAAGAGGTGGTACACTTAACGCTAATGGGTCTGCAAGTGAGCCAATTATATTTACTTCTACTGCAGATAATATTACCTGTGGGCAGACTGCTGGTACTAACCTAGATGAAGATGATAGAGGTCTTTGGGGAGGTTTAATTGTTTTAGGTAACGCTCCTTGTTCTTTCTCTGGTGATATTCCTGAGGCTCAGATCGAAGGTATTCCTGCAGATGACGCTTTTGGTCTTTATGGAGGTACTGATGCTAATGATAGTTCTGGTAGCATGAGATATATTTCTATCCGTCACGGTGGGGCTTTAATCGGTGAAGGTAACGAAATCAATGGTCTTACTTTAGGAGGTGTTGGTAACGGCACTGTAATTGACAATATCGAGGTTGTTGCAAACGTAGACGACGGTATTGAATTTTTCGGTGGTACTTGTAATGCGTCAAACTTATTAGTTTGGGCACAAGGCGATGACGCCATTGACATTGACCAAGCTTACTCTGGTACTATTGATAACGCTGTAGTTGTATTAGGAGATATTTCTGATCACGCTTTTGAAATCGATGGTCCTGAAGGAACCGCTAATGGTTCTTTTATTTTAAGAAATGCAACCATTATTGGTAACGCTGTAACTTCAAATGGTGAATATGCAGATTACAGAAGTAATGCTCAAGGTCTTACTGAAAATGTTTATGCTTTCGGTTTTCCAGCAGGCAAAGATGTTGAATTAGATAACGACGGTGTTGCTACAAACTATAATAATGGTGACTTAACTTTTGGCCCATGGGAAATTGTTTTACCTACGGGAGTAACAAATGTTGAAGATATCTTTGTAAACAATGCAGATACTGTTACAGTAACTGGATTTGGATCTTTTGCTACTGCTGTAGCAGAAGGAGCACAAACTGTTGGTGCTACTACATCTAACCTTAGCTGGACCTACTCTAATGCAGAGGGTGGCTTAGGATTTTAAAAACACTTTTCATTTACAAATAAATCCAATGTCTACGAGGTAGGCATTGGATTAATAAAACATTATATGAAACATATATTAAAAGTCTTTGCTCTTATTATATTTTTCTCAGCTACATCTACAGCTTTTTCTCAAGGGAAAGTAACTGGAACTGTAATTGACGGTGAGTTTAATGAGCCTATGGCCTTTGCTAATATTTTGGTAAAAGGTACTTCAAAAGGTGTCACTACTGACTTTGATGGAAAATACGAGTTAGAGCTAGAAGAAGGCACCTATACATTAGTTTTTTCTTTTGTAGGGTATGCTACCAAAGAAATTTCAGACGTCGTTATAAAAGAGAACGAGGTGTTTACTTTAGATGTATTAATGGAAACTAATTCTTTAGATACCGTTGTCATTACTACGACTACAAAAAGAAATACCGAGAGTGCAGTTTTAAACCTGCAAAAAAAATCAGCAGTAGTTTTAGATGGTTTATCTTCTCAGGCCATAAAGAGTACTGGCGCCAGTAATGTTGCTGCCGCTGTTAAAAGTGTTCCTGGTGTATCTATTCAGGGAGATAAGTATGTGTTTGTTCGTGGTCTGGGTGATCGTTATACAAAAACTACTTTAAATGGCATTGATATTCCTGGACTAGACCCTGACCGTAATACCATACAGATGAATTTATTTCCAACTAACATTATTGATAATGTGATAGTTGTAAAGTCCTCATCTGCCGAATATCCTGCAGATTTTACCGGAGGTTTAGTCGATATCTCCACAAAGGATTTCCCTAGCAAAGGTGAATACTCAATTTCTTTTGGCGGTGGTTATAATCCTGATATGCATTTTAACGATCAGTATCTAAAATCAGAAGGTAGTGATACTGATTTTTTTGGATACGATGATGGTACCAGAAATTTACCAATAAACAGGTACCAACAAATACCTGGTACTTTTGACAACAAGTTGTTATTAACTTCCTTAACAAGTAGGTTTTTAAATGAACTTGCTGGACAGCAGACAACCAGCGGAATGAACTATGATTTTGGTTTCACGCTAGGCAATCAATATGATGTAGGTAATGATCGATTAGGGTATCAAGCTTCATTCTCTTACAAAAATGAGACTACGTTCTATGAAGATAGACAAGACGGTGCTTTTGTTAAAAATAATGCCGATCCTTCTGATAATGATTTAAATTTCACTTTAGCCTCTACAGGTTCTGAAGGTATTAACAATGTTATTCTGAATGGAATGTTAGGTTTGACCTTTAAAACTGATAAATCTAAAATTAAGGCCAACTTACTGCATATTCAAAATGGTGAGTCAGCAGCTGGATTTTTCGATCAGGTGATATCGCAAGATGGAGTAGGCGGTGGTTTAGAGCCTTTAACAAAAAATTCTATTACATATACAGAACGCTCTATTACTAATTTACTTTTAACTGGTAAACATAGATTAAATAGTATTACAGAAGATAAGGCGTTTAACATGGAATGGAAACTGGCTCCGACGTTTTCTAAAGTTATGGATAAAGCACATAGAATCACACCACTACAGCGAGCTGATAATGGTGAATTCTTTGTAAGTCCGTCTGCTGCTACTTTCCCTATACAATTATGGAGAAATTTAGTTGAAGAAAACTGGGCTGGTAAGGTAGATTTTGATAAAACTATTGAATTATTTAATCGTCCTGCTAAAATTAAATTTGGTGGTGCATTCACCTATAAGTTTAGAGATTTTAGTACTGATGATTACACGTTTAATATACAGGGTGAAGATTCTTTTATTGCAGGAGGTGACGTTAACGAGTTATTAAACCCTAATAATATCTGGACACCAGATACTGGCAACGGAACATACTTAATCTCAATTGATACGTTTAACCCTAATGATGCTTATGAGGGCGAACAGCAAATTGGCGCAACTTACGCGTCTGCAGAGTTTAACCTGTCTGAGAAATTAAAATCTGTTATTGGCCTTAGAGCTGAAGCATTTAATTCCTATTATACGGGTCAAGACAACTCTACTGTTTTTAACAGAGCAAATATTTTAGATGAGTTAGACTTTTTCCCTTCAGCAAATTTCATTTATGCCTTAAATGATAATACAAACTTAAGGGCTTCTTACGGAAGAACAACGGCAAGACCTTCATTTAAAGAGGCTTCTGTTGCTCAAATTTTTGATCCTATTACAAATAGATTATTTATAGGTAACATTAATCTTGTGCCAACTTATGTCAATAATTTTGATTTACGTTATGAATTTATTGGTGAAAACGGACAAATGTTTGCAGTAAGTGGATTTTATAAGGATTTTACAGATCCTATAGAACAAGCCTTCTTCCAGCAAGCACCAACTCAAATAACAGTTGGCAATCTTGGAGATGCTACTGTTTTTGGTGCTGAATTTGAAATAAGACAGCGTTTAGGATTTATTTCTGAAGGGCTTAACAATTTAAGATTTGTATCTAATGTAACAGTTACAGAATCTAGGTTAACCATGGGAGAAGATGAGTTTAGCAGTAGACAACTTGCCGCCAGAGATGGTGAAACTATAGATAGAGAAAGAGATATGCAAGGTCAGGCACCTTTTGTAATAAACGCAGGGTTTGATTACAATAATACTGATATAGGCTTACAAGCAGGTTTATTCTTTAATGTTCAAGGTGAAACTCTTGAGGTTGTTGGTATCGGTTTAGTACCAGATGTATACACTCAACCTTTTAATAGTTTAAATTTTACTTTTAATAAGACCTTTGGCGAAAACGGACGTTCTTCTATAGATCTTAAAGTTAATAACATATTAGCTGACGAACGCTTAAGTGAATATGTTTCCTTTGGAACCGACAATCAGGTTTTTTCATTAAGAGAGCCAGGAACTGAAATATCCTTAGGCTACACTTTTAAGTTCTAAGACAAAAATTATAAATTGTTAATATAAAAAAGGCGCTCTAGAAAGAGCGCCTTTTTTATAAAGTACCAATAACAACTAATTATTAATGGCAACTTTAGTTTTGTTATCCCATTGGTTAACACTTACAATTTTAGAATCAATAAAATCAACTTCTTTTAAAGATTCACCCTGCCAAAAAAACCATTTGCCAACTTTTTTGCCGTTGTCATAGTTTCCTAGTGCTACTTTATTACCATCTGAGTCATAGCTTTTCCACTCACCATGGACGTTACCTTCAGCGTTAAAAACACCTTTTTGACTTATTTCACCATTATCATGATAATATGTAACGTACGTTAAGTCGCCTTTCTTTTCTAACTTTGGTTCTTTATTGTCTTGAGCATTAGAAAAGGCTACACTCAACATCATAAGAACAATTACTAAATTTCTCATATTCATTTGGGCTTTAATTAATAATTACATTACAAACATAACATTTAATTTACATTAAAACAACTTTTACGTAACATTAAATTAACATTAAACTCTTAATAATTTGATTATAAGTATTTTAATTTTTAAAATAGTCTTAATAATACATAACTTATATTTTAGTTCCCATAGATAGCGGAAAAACAATTATTTGTTTTTTTAAATGCCAAAGCATATCATAACATTTTGGTAACATAACGTTGAAATTAAAAGAAGAAATTTGCGAACAATTATAGTTACTTTTTTAAATGGAAAACCTTTATATCTATATGCTAGCTGCATTAGCGTTCTTAGCTGTTGCAGACTTAGTTGTTGGTGTAAGTAATGATGCTGTAAATTTTTTAAACTCCGCTATTGGCTCTAAAGCAGTATCTTTTAAAACCATAATGATTGTTGCCAGTATTGGTGTTGCTGTCGGTGCAATGACTTCTAGTGGCATGATGGAGGTAGCGAGAAAGGGCATCTTTAATCCAGGTGAGTTTATGTTTAATGAAATCATGGTCATTTTTATGGCTGTGATGCTAACGGATATTCTGCTTTTAGACTTCTTTAATACACTCGGTTTACCTACCTCTACCACAGTTTCAATAGTATTTGAGCTGTTGGGCGCTTCAGTTGCGGTAGCTATAATCAAAATATATGCAGACAACTCTCAGTCTATCATAGATTTAGGCAACTATATTAATAACGAAAAGGCCATTGAAATTATATTAGGTATCCTTTTGTCTGTAATTGTTGCTTTTACCATTGGTGCTATTATTCAATATGTATCGCGTTTATTACTCTCTTTTAATTTTGAAAAGAAACCAGATTGGTACAGTGCAATTTTTAGCGGTTTTGCACTAACATCCATAATGTATTTTATAATAATTAAGGGATTAAAAAATGCAACCTTTATGGATGAGTCTGTGCTAAGGTTTTTAAACGATCATCCTGTATATTTTGTTGAAGCAAGTTTTGTAGCCTTCACTTTAATAACCTATTTAGCGGTTAAGTTTTTTAACGCTAAGATCTATACTATAATAATAATCGTAGGAACATTCGCCTTAGCAGTAGCTTTTGCAGGCAATGATCTTGTAAACTTCATTGGTGTTCCAATAGCAGCATATAATTCTTATGAAGCTTGGAGTGCCAGTGGTGCAGAGCCTACTAACTATGTTATGTCTGCCCTTGGCGAACCTGTACAGACCGAACCCTATTTACTGCTTGTTGCAGGTCTTATCATGGTACTAACGCTTTGGTTTTCAAGCAAAGCCAGAGCTGTAGTAAAAACATCAGTAGACTTGTCTAGGCAAGATGAAGTTAAAGAGCGTTTTGAACCCAATTATTTATCTAGAAACGTGGTTAGGCTAACAATTGGTCTTAACGATAGTATAAATAAACTTTTACCAAACTCTTATAAAAACTGGGCCGAAAAGCAATTTTTAAAACCTAAGGCTATTATAAAACAACAAGACAAACCTGCATTTGATTTAGTAAGAGCCGCTGTTAATTTGATGGTGGCGTCTGTCCTTATTTCAATAGCTACTTCTATGAAGCTACCACTTTCTACAACCTACGTTACGTTTATGGTAGCTATGGGAACATCCTTAGCCGATAGAGCTTGGGGAAGCGAAAGTGCCGTATACAGAGTAGCAGGAGTGCTTAATGTTATTGGTGGATGGTTCTTTACCGCCTTTAGTGCTTTTATTGCTGCCGCAGTAATGGCTTTTATCCTGTATTATGGCGGAGGTTATGCCCTAGCAGGATTGTTAGTTTTAGCTATCGTTCTATTAATTCGCAGCTATTTAGCACATCGTAAAAGCTCTAAAATAATCCGCGAAGAAGATCAATTAGAAAAGGCAGAAAGTAGCTCTACCCAAGGCGTTATTCACGAAAGTGCTTCAAACATAGCTAACGTTATTAAACGCGGTAATAGAATTTATACTTCTGCCATAAATGGTCTAGCAGTGCAAGATTTAAAACTTTTAAAAAAGAACAGAAGGCATATTGATAAACTATCTAACGAAATTGATGATCTAAAAGATAACATCTTCTATTTTATTAGAAACCTAGATGAACCTAGTGTTGCTGCCAGTAATTTCTACATAAATATTCTTGCTCATTTACAAGATATAACACAATCTTTAGACTATATTTCTAAAGCTAGCTATAAACATATTAACAACAACCATAAAAAATTAAAGTTTAGCCAAGTTAAAGAGCTTAAGGACTTGGACTCTAAACTAGAATTATTATTTACTACTACCCAGAAGGCATTTGAGTCTAGATCGTTTGAACAAATAGGTGCCGTCTTAGAAAATAAATCCAAGATTTTTAATTTGGTTAGAGACAAAATACAAAAGCAAGTAGAGCGAACAAGAAGCGAAGAGTCTAGCCCTAAAAACACAACGCTTTATTTTAGTTTGTTACTAGAAACTAAAGATCTTTTAACTTCTATGATGAATTTACTAGAAGAATACTACCAATCGCATGATAGCTCTGTCGAGCCTGCTAAACTAAATACTGATCAAGAAGAATAAAATAAAAAGCCTAGTTTTCTTAGGCTTTTTTTATAGCCCAATCTAAAGAAATATTGTATTTGGACATCTAAAATCCGCATTTGGTCGTATATCCATTATACACTGCATACACTAACTTAAAACAAAAACATGAAAAAAATTTCAATGCTTTTATTAGTAACGATTTTAGTAAGTTCTTGTGTTTCAAAAAAGAAATACATGGCTTTAGAGCAAGAAAATGGTGAGATTAAAAGTCAGCTAACCAAAACCCAAGTAGAAAAAGAAGATTTAGAGAATAAGTTTGCAAAAATAAAAGAGCGAGTAGACCGCTATAACGACAAAATTAGTTCACTTAGCGAGGACGTAAAGGGTCTTAAAATTGAAAATGACATTAAGCTAGATGTTAACAAAGATGGTACAGTTATGTCTAACGACAGTAAGCAAAAAATGCTCGCCACATTAAAAAACGTGGATCCTATAAAGTTAGCTAATGCAAAAACCTTAAAAGATTCTATGAATTTGGCAATTCAATACAATCTTAAAAAAACCATGAACAGTTCAGACTTAAACGAAGAGGGAGATATTGCTGTAAACATTAATGAAACTGTTGTTATGATTTCAATATCAGACAAAATGCTATTTAATTCTGGAAGTTATAGAATAAGCAGTAAGGCAAACAACATTTTACAAAAACTGGCAGATGTCATTAATTCTGAAGAAAGTATAGATGTAATGGTAGAAGGTCATACAGATTCTAGAAGTATTAATACAGAGAAAATACAAGATAACTGGGATTTAAGCGTCTTGAGAGCGACATCGGTTGTTAGAAAACTACAACACAAATACAAAGTAGATCCTGCAAAACTCATTGCATCTGGCCGTAGTAGCTACCAACCTTTGGTAGACAATAATACTCAAGAAAACCGATCTAAAAATCGTAGAACACGCATTATTCTGATGCCTAATATTGATAAGTTCTTTGCTTTAATGGAAGCAAATTAATTAATCCATTATTTTATAAAGGTAAAAAAGCACTCTCCTATACGATTCGGTATTGAGTGCTTTTTACTGTTTAGCTTTTCTTATCTAAAAAGATTATTCAGTTAGTTTTCCTAATTCTTCAAGTCCTAATTCGGTCTCTCTTTTACTTTCAAACTTCTTTGCATCAACAACATAAGTTTTTGAAATAGAATCATGCCACCCTTTGCCAGTTTCTCCTAAAAAAGAGAATTGCTCAAAAGGGATAAACCTACATATGGTTCTTATAAAAACAGTCTCAATATTAGGCTCTATGCCTTTGTGGGTAACCACTTTGGTTTTGGTAATATACTTACCTAAAGTTCTTCCTTTGGTAAAGGTCTCAAAAGGGATGTAATAAAATAGCCAAATTAATATACCAAAGAGATACTCTACAAGTATATTACTATCTATCAAATCTAAAAGGGCATAGCTGCCGAGTAACTCTGAAATAACTCCTAAGATTAAACCAACTACAAAGGATAAGATAATTATAGCAATATAGTCGATGATAAAGTTTGCAAAGCGTAATCCTTTAGTAGCTAGAAGTTCTGGAGATACATGATTACTGTTTTGATTCATTTTGTTGATGGTTTAGTTACAAATCAAATATAAACTTCTTAGACTAATACTAATAATTAATCTGCTATATTTAAATGACAGATCTTAACTTAACCACAATTTCCTCACAATATAAAATTATTTTGTAAGTACTCACCTATGAGAGTATAACTACGTGCTCTGGTTAATATTTAATAAGTTGAGTAAGTTTAAAAAACGCCCTAAAACCATGAAAATAAACAGCTAGCTAATACCAAAAGCACATTTTAGGGTAAAAACAAGGACAACTGCAACCTCTAAACATGTGAGTAAAACAAGAATAAAGCTATCGAAAGAATACTTTGGCAACGCAATAAATCATCTATTTAAAATTATTCTCGGCCACGCTTTCTAACTCAGCATACCAATCTTCACCAAATTTTCTAATCAAAGCTTCTTTTACAAACTTATAAACAGGCACTTGTAATGCTTTGCCGAGTGTACAGGCATCATCACAAATATCCCATTTTTCATAGTTAACGGCTGAGAATTCAGAATAGTCGTTTATTCTAATAGGGTAAAGGTGGCAAGACACAGGCTTTTTCCAAGATATTTCACCTTGGTTATAAGCTTCCTCAATACCGCATAGCGCAGTATTTTTATCATCAAAAATAACATAAGCACACTCAGCACCATTAATAAGTGGAGTCTCTAACTCTCCGTAAGACGTTTTTACCCATGCACCTTGTGCATCTAGCACCTCTACACTTTCTTTTCGTAAAAAAGGCTTAACTTTTGGATAAATCTCATCTAAAATCTTTGTTTCCTCTTCATCTAAAGGGGCACCAGCGTCCCCATCTACACAGCATGCTCCTTTGCATGCCGACAAATTGCACACAAAATCTCTCTTAATGATATCTTCTGAAACTATTGTTTTTCCTAGCTGAAACATATGGCAAAAATAAATAAACTTTACGGTTATTTAATATTGTTAATCCACAATAAAATAAGACCTTTGCGCCAAATTTTAAAAACGAAAGTTATGCAGTTAGAATTTAAACAAATATTTACTGCTTTTATGGTCTTATTTGCTGTAATTGATATTGTTGGCAACATTCCAATCATTATCGATTTACGAAAAAAAGTTGGCCATATTCAGAGTGAAAAGGCATCATTAATTGCTGGTGTTATAATGATTGTTTTTCTATTTGTGGGTAAAAGTTTATTAAACCTCATTGGTATTGATGTTAACTCTTTTGCGGTTGCTGGTGCTTTTGTGCTTTTCTTTATCGCCCTAGAAATGATTTTAGGGATAACACTTTACAAAGATAATGGTGACGATGCCATAACAGCATCTATATTCCCCTTAGCATTTCCTCTAATTGCTGGTCCTGGTAGCTTAACAACTTTACTTTCACTGCGTGCAGAATTTGAGATAGAAAATATCATCGTAGCCGTTATTGTTAATGTAATAGTAATATATATTGTTCTTAAGACCTCTGCTAAAATTGAAAGAATTATAGGTAAAAACGGAATTAACATAATAAGAAAAGTTTTTGGTGTAATTTTGTTAGCAATAGCAGTGAAGTTATTTGCTCATAATATTAAAATGCTATTGGCTTAAATACTCTTAACATGAAAATTTTTATTTGGATCTTAACCGCAGTGGCTGTTGTTCTTATAGTTTTTAACGCAACAAAACTAAACCTAGATGCATTGCTAACTGGCGAAAGTCAAACCGCTATTATTACAATTATTTCTGCGCTTTGTGCCATCATCTTATTACAAATTCTAAGGATTTCTAAACAAATTGAAACGTTAAGCAAAAAAAAATCATGACTTTCGATGTTTTGATTATTGGTGCTGGTGCAGCTGGTCTATCTTGTGCTCTGGTTTTAGGGTCTGCTAAAGACAAACCGTTTGCGAAAGATAAAGCAATTGGCATTATTGCACATCAGAAAAGCTCACACCTTCATACAGCATTGTTTAATAATGTTCTGGGGCTTAAACCGGGAACTCTAGGGAAAGATATCTTAAGTGATGGTATACAACAGCTCAAAGATTTATATCCTCATGTCACTCAGATAGAAAAAGAAAAAGTAACACATATTGCGAAAAACAAGGACGGTTTTAAAGTTACTACCAATAAAAACGAACATGTATCTAAAATCGTAGTGATAGCCGTTGGCTACACCAATCTTTTTACCATAAAAGGTTTAGAAAATTATATTGAACCACACCCAAGAGCAGCAACTGAAAAGGATAGAATATGGTTAAAAAATAAAGACCACTTAATTGAAAAAAATTTATACGTTGCTGGTACACTAGCTGGCTGGCGAAGTCAGTTTGCCATTGCTTCTGGCAGTGGTGCACAAGTAGCTACCGATGTACTTACACTTTGGAATGGTGGCAAACACACCAAAATTCACGATAAGGTTACTGCTTAAAATTTGGGTACTCGTTGCTAAGAAGAATTACTTCTTGCACCATGATATCTTCCTTATTAAGGACTTCTTCAAAGGAATTGTCATCAAATAATTGCCTTGCTAAGGTTGCCTTTATAAGACGTCTTATTTCGTCATTGTACGCTACAAAAGTGATATTGGTACCTTCTTTTCGATTTACGTAATCCTGAAAACGAATAACGATATCGTCACTTACTTCAAAATTATTTATAAAATCGTATTTAGTTACATCTTGATATATGGTTCTATCTTTATCTAACTCTTCAAAAACAAAATATCCAAAATGACCTCGCCGTCTTAGATAGTTTATAGTTTCGTTATCAAATGATCGGTCTACAGGCACAAAAACATCTGGTATAATGCCTCCGCCTCCGTATACTACTTTTCCTTTAGGTGTTGTAAATTTTAATGAGTCGTCAACTTTAATGTTTTCTTCATCTGCTAATTCACCTGTGCGAAGACGTTTATAATAATCATTATAATACGAATTATTGTCTCCATTGGTATATGGCCTTTGTATAGAACGACCTGTTGGAGTATAATATCTAGAAACAGTTAAACGTACGGCACTACCGTCACCAAGTGCCATTTCACGTTGCACTAACCCTTTACCATAAGAGCGTCTACCAACTATAATTCCTTTATCATTATCTTGTAATGCACCTGCAATAACTTCACTTGCTGAAGCTGAATTTTCATTAATAAGTATAAATATTTCACCATCTTCAAAATCACCTCTTCTTGTAGCATAAGTGCGTTCTTCTCTACCTTTTTTGTCTCTTGTAAATAATATCAGCTTATCGTCTTCTAAAAACTCATCTGCGATTTGCTCTGCAATACCTAAAAATCCTCCAGGATTATCTCTTAAATCAAGTGCTAATTTTGTAGCACCTTGGTCTTGTAAATCCTCCAAAGCCGCTTTAAACTCCTTAAAACTTGTCTCTGCAAACCGATTCATTTTTATGTAACCCAACTCATCGGTAAGCATATAAGCTGCATCAATACTTTTTATGGGGATGGTTTTACGCCTTACATCAAACTCTAGAATAGTATCTTCACTTTTTCTATAAACTGTAAGTTTTACCTTAGTATTTTTATCTCCTTTTAACTTTTTTGCTACAAAATCATTAGATATCTTACGCCCATAAATGGTATCGCCGTCTGCGAGTAGAATACGGTCTCCACTCATTATACCTACACTTTCACTAGGCCCATCTTCAGTAGGCTTTATAACAGCAATTGTGTCTTTGTAAGGATAATAGTTGATACCAATACCTACAAAATCACCCTTCATATTCTCGGTAATACGTTCTAAATCTTCTTTTGGGATGTAGGTAGAATGTGGATCTAAGTTGTCTAAAATACCATTGACTGTGACATCTACAATACTATCCGTGTTTACCTCATCTACATATTCGTAATCTATATAATCTATTAATCTATTGAGTTTGTCCTTTTTACTATTGGTTGTAAAAAGATTATCTGACGTATCTGTAAAGTTCAACTTGCCCCCAATAACAACACCTGCGGCTATAGCTACGCCAATAATAAGAGGAATGTATTTGTTTTTGGTTGCCATTAGGCCGTTAAATCTTCAATATATGTTAGTTCTATACCCGCTTTTTTCAAAAAATCAATTCCAGAATCATCCTTATAAGACTGGGAATACACAACTCTTACAATACCTGCTTGATGTATTAACTTACTACACTCTTTACAAGGTGATAAGGTAATATACAATGTAGCTCCTTTACAAGATTGTGTTGAGGATGCTACTTTTAGTATCGCATTAGCTTCTGCATGGAGCACATACCATTTTGTATAGCCTTCATCATCTTCACAATAATTCTCAAATCCCGTCGGTGTACCATTATAACCATCGGAAATAATCATACGGTCTTTTACGATAAGTGCACCAACTTGTTTACGCTTGCAATGCGAAAGTTTTCCCCATTCTTTGGCAATGCGCAAATAAGCTTTATCGTAACGTAATTGTTTTTTGTTTGACATTAAGTGTTTTAAACAAAGTATTTAACGAATATAATAGGATAGAATTGTATAAGCAATTACGCTGTCGTTAAAATTTTACCAATTATCGCTAGTTTAACAGGTCGCTTCCGTAAATCATTGGTATCACCAGCCCAATAACAATTGCAGATAATACCATAACCCAATCGCGCCTCGAAAATCTAAAAATTGTTTGGAATAAAAAACCCAAAAAGAGTACAATAAACACAATAATAATCTGTGCAATTTCAATGCCCAATGCAAACTCAATAAGAAGTTCTACTTTATTTTCGGACTGACCAGCAAACATTTTAAACTCTCTCGCAAAGCCTAAACCGTGTATTAAACCAAAAAACAGGGTCGTAAAAAACAGTAATCCTATTTGTTTGCCTTTATCTTTTTTCCCTGCGGTAAACACATTATAAATTGCCGTTATTAGAATGGTCACTGGAATTAAAAACTCAACTAGTTTTCCATCAACGGAAACCACACCATAAGCAGCCAAAACTAAAGATAGTGTATGGCCGAGCGTAAACATAGAAACCAACAATAAAACACGTTTCCAGTCTTTGAAAAGATATGGCACCGCTAGTACCATTAAAAAAAGTACATGGTCATAACCATTTGGGTCTAAAACGTGGTTAATGCCATATTTTACATTAAACCAAAAATTTTCTAACATAGCTTAAATTTATTCATTTGGGTTAGCCCAAAGTTACGATTAATATTAAAAAAAATGGTATTGCTAATCGATCTTTGGCACTTTAATAGACCTATTAATCCAGCACACTGTTTTTATGGTTTTCCCAGATAAGCCGCTTAGAAAAATTTCTTCTTTAGTTGGTGCTTTGGCCAAATAACTTTGCACATAGGATTTTGCTGTACTTTGTAAAGTTGGATCGACACGAGAAGCTTTTTGCGCCTCTTCTGCTGCCAACCAATATACTGCTCTTTGATGAAAATTATCTTTCCCGCAATTTTTGTCCTTTGCGCTATCGTTATACATTTCGGCGATGTACAGATGCGGTTTCCCGTTTGAGGGATTTAACTCAAGAGCCTTTATTAAAAAATTGCGTGCTTTAGAATATTGACCTTTAACTTTTAACATAGCGCCTATTCTTAAAGCAATATTGGCTTTTTTATATGGTCTTGTTTCTAGTTTGTAGGCTTCTTCTAGATATTTATAGGCTTCTTCATCCTTTGCTTTTTTAAATAATACCGTAGCAACATACACTTTTGTGTCTGCAGATGGAGCAACTTTATCATATTGCTTAACCAATGTTTCGTAAAGATCATCATTTGTACAATCTTTATGATACATTCTACTTACTGAGCGTTTTAACCAGATAGAATCGTTTTGATGTACTTTAAAGTCTTTAGCATATAGCGGAATTAAATTACTGCAATTGGCTCTTTTATCTGCGATAATATTCATATTACTTTGAATAAGTCCGTAGTTTTTGAGATAACTTTCATAGGCTCTTTTCTTGTTATCTTCGTTGGTGGTTAGTGTGCCTCCATTATCAACTTTTTTTACCAAAGCATTTAATTTTTCAGAATAATTCTGAATTTCAACTTCTATTTTTTCGTTAACACTGTCATAGATTTTGAATAATTCGGATGCTGTTTTTTTCTGTGCATCAAATAATTCTGCCACCAAGGAGAAGTAGGTATATAAGCTTTTTGGATGTGTAAAGGTTTCTTTATCCGCATTAAAAGTGGCATCAAAACAATCAAAAAGTTCTAAATTAGTTTTGCCTAGCTCGTCTTTGTAATCGTATTGTAGTTGGCAAGCTTTAGTATTATATTCTCCTAGTGGTGTATCGCTGTTATAGTACTTTTTACGCAGAATCCATAAGTCTAACATGCTATTGATAAAGCTTTGCTGAACTTCACCTTTGGAGTTTTCAATTTTATGTTTTAATATCTTTTCTCCATCAGCATATGTAGCTAGATTTAAATCAGGACAATTCTTTTTCACATATAGCCAAGGTTCGTAAGCAGCGTCATATTTCTTAGCTTTAACAGCTTCATGAAAAATTGAAAGCTTTGTTTTGCATTCTAATTTAGTTTGAGCATTAGTCCCAAAACTCAAGAGCAAAGTCACGGAAAAAAGGATAGATTTTAGCCTCATAATATTGTTGATTTACAGTTAGTTATTAACATAAAAGCCACAAAAAATGTACCAAATCTACCTAAAACATAAAAGACAGACTTATGATTACACTTGCCGTTTGAAATTGTTTGTACAGAACATTGAACTAGTCTCTAACCAAAACATTAAGCTATTTAAAAAACCCGTATAGTCTTTATAATATTTATAAAACCTAAATGGATTGCAATAATAAACAAGAAGAATCCTTTTTCGATATCTAAAATCTATAGATAAATGAAGTTTTTAAATGTAACATTGCTAATTTTTTTTGGATTGGTGACTTATCTATTGCTGATAAGTCGGACATAAAGCTAAGAACCAATTCGTTTGAGAGCTGCTCTTTAATAGAAAATAAGCTATGACATACTCAAACGAGGAAATAATTAGTTAGCTATATTAATGCTTAGGTAGCTTATAAATCGAAATAGACTAATTTTGGTTAACCAAAATATTATCCCACTAGATGTAGAAGTATGGTATATGTCATAAAAGTTTCGATAAGAATCTTTTTTATTGATAAGACTTCTACGAATATATTTTAATACTTACTTTAGAAAACAACTTTAATAAAGTCAATATTACATGTCTGTTTTTAATAGTAACAAATCATCTGGATTAGATTCAAACAAAAACCTCATTTCACGTAAGGAAGCCCTAAAAAAGCTTGGTAAATACGCTGGCATTACGGCTATTGGTACTTTTGTTATTTTAAACCCACTAAAAGCACAAACATCTTCACCACCAGACCCAGGCGGAAATCCATTTGATTAAATAATAAGTTAAAATCTGTATATGCATTTGCATTTGAATAGTTTGTTTTTTGTCAGAATTGGTTTGTTGAAAATCTAGTTAGACCTCTATCTAACTTAAAAGAACGGATTTTTTTTATCTTGGTAGGTATTATTCCATAATAACTATGAAAAAAATATCTCTATACCTTTTAATTTTACCAATTTTTACTTTCTCTCAGATTGGAATCGGCACAACATCGCCTAATGCATCGCTAGATATTAGGTCGTCCAATCAAACAGCACCAGCAAATACCGACGGTTTGTTAATTCCTAAAATCGATGCCTTCCCGGTTGCTGATCCTGGTGTAAACCAAGATGGAATGCTCGTTTATCTTACCACGGCAGATACTCACAACAGTATTAATTACATTTCTGGATTTCATTACTGGGACAACGGTTCTACGCGATGGCTACCAATTACAAGTATCGAGCGGATTAACGACTTAATAGACGGTAAATCTGACATTGATGGGAGCAACGACGGGTCGTCAATATTCTTAGGGATATCTGCAGGCGCAGGAGATGACAGTTCCCATAACAGAAATATAGGAATAGGGTTTGAAGCCCTCAACGCTACTGTTGGAGCTGACGTCAGTGATCCAGATGGAACAAACAATGTGGCCATAGGTTTCCAATCTATGCGAAATAATACAACAGGCAGACAAAATGTAGCTATTGGTTCTTTTACTCTAGATGAAAATACTATTGGGTTTAATAATACAGCTATAGGCTACAATACGCTCACAGCAAATGTCGATGGTTTAAGAAATACGGCTGTAGGGCAATCTGCTCTATCGTCTAATACAGATGGAAATAATAATACCGCAATCGGTGGAGGTGCACTTGGAGCAAATACTTCAGGTGTTTCAAATGTTGCCATTGGTGCATTTTCTTTAACGAGGAATGAAACTGGTGTAAATAATGTTGCTGCAGGTAATCAATCACTAAGGTTTAATGAAGATGGAGGCGGAAATGTAGCCATCGGTGATTACGCCGGACGCTCAGTAGATTATACAGGTGGCACAACTGATGACAATAATGTCTTTATAGGTAGTAAAGCTGGAGATTCAGATGTAGAATCTTCAAACAATGTTTATATAGGTTTTCAGTCTGGTGCCGGAGATTATAATCCAGAGGACAATACAGGAACTTCGGAAAGTAAAAGTGGAAATATTTTTATTGGTTACCAATCAGGATATAATGAATCAAATGACAATCGACTGTATATTGAGAATTCTGATGCTGGACAAAACGGTGCTTTAGTCTATGGTCGTTTTGATAATGATCTTTTTAGAATAAACGGAACACTACAGGTAGGAAACCCAGGAGCCACAAGTGGTTATGCTTTCCCAACTATTGACGGTACTGCAAATCAGGTTTTAACTACAGACGGAGCTGGCACTGTAACTTGGGAGAACTCTAACTTGTCAATGTCAGCCGCTAGAGCTACGCTTTCAACTGCACAGACTATTACTGTAGCTAATACTTGGACAACGATTAATTTTGATACCGTTGACTTTGATTTAAACTCAGACTTTGACACTCCCAATAATCAATTTGATATTCCTGCTGATGGTATTTATAGAATTACGGCAATGTATACTTCCGATGTCAACTTAAATAACAGTAATACTTTTGGAATTAGAATATCAGTTAGTGGTGGTGCTAACCTTCAAGAGGTTAACTATAAGCACATGAACGAAAATTCGAGGATTGTGAGACAAGTAACTACTTTAGCACAACTTACAGCAGGACAAAGTATAGAGATACAAGCTCGAGCAAACGTAGCATCAGTACTTGTAATCGATACTGCATCGCGATTTACTAGCTTTTCAATTGAGCGTGTAAGATAATGCCGTTTTTTCTGCTGCCTAGTCTTATCTTGCTGCTAAGAATAATAAATATAAACACCTATAACGATTAACGTTATAATCGCACCAACAATCTTTGCATGCTTCCATGGCGTGATATCCACTTGATGTGTAAATTTTTGTTCATAGGCTACTCTTCTCGGTTTAAAGTAACCGATGGCAAGCATAATGACTACATTTAATACAAATAGTATTGCCATGATATGTAAAAAGTGAGGATAGGCTTCAACCTCTACATTCTTTAATTCTTTAATTGAAGACATTCCATTTGCCTTAGATTTTTCTAATGCAGATGAAACCATATTTGGCCGTATTACAAATTCACTGATAATATATAGTATAGAACCCGAAAACAATCCTATTTTCGCTGCTATTGCAGGTACCTTTTTAGTTACAAAACCAACAAATATAATTGTTAAAATAGGAATGCTGTAAATGCCATTAACACGTTGTAGATAATCAAAGATACTATCTAAATCAGACAAAAATGGTGCTATAAACATAGCGCCAAAAGCCAAAATCACACCAAATGTTTTGCCATATTTTACAGTGGTTTTATCATCAGCATTTTTATTGATGTGTTCTTTATAAATATCTATTCCAAATAAAGTAACAGCACTATTTAAAACACTATTGAAAGAACTAAGAATTGCACCAAACAAAACTGCCGCGAAAAAACCAATCAATTCAGCAGGTAATACTTTCTTCACTAGTTCTCCGTAGGCTTGGTCCGTTGCCGAGACATTCAACATCCCATTTTTGTTCATGTAGAATGCGATAATACCCGGCAGTACAACGATTAAAGGCCCCAAAATTTTAATAAATGAGCCCAACAATAGCCCTTTCTGCCCTTCCTTTAAATTTTTTGCACCAAGTGCTCTTTGAATGATTTGTTGGTTGGTTCCCCAATAAAATAATTGCACCAACATCATCCCAGTAAAAATAGTTGCAAACGGTACTGAAGCTGTATCACCACCAATGGAATCAAACTTTTCTGGAATATTAGATTTTAGAGCTGATATACCCTCAAAAACACTTCCGTCCCCAACAATCAACAATCCAAAAACAGGTATTAACAAACCGCCGATTAATAAACCAATTGCATTTATTGTATCAGAGACAGCTACAGCTTTTAAGCCTCCAAAAACTGCATAAATAGAACCGATGACACCAATACCCCAAACACAAACCCAAAGTGCCGCCTGATCTGAAACTCCCAATAATTCGGGAACATTAAACATACCACTAATGGCAAGTGAACCAGAATATAAAATGGTAGGTAAGAGTACGACCACGTAGCCTGTTAAAAACAACCCAGAGGTTAAGGTCTTGGTTGCGACATCAAATCGTCTTGACAAAAATTGAGGTATTGTTATTAAACCGCTCTTAAGATATCTTGGCAAAAGATACAAAGCCGTAACAACCATAGCTATAGCCGCTAAAGTCTCCCAAGCCATTACCAATATTCCTTCACTATAAGCAGAACCATTTAAACCTACAATCTGTTCTGTTGAAAGGTTTGTCAATAATAATGATCCAGCAATTACTCCAGCCGTTAAACTTCTACCACCCAAAAAATAACCATCTGATGATGTTTCATCTGTTTTTCTTGTTGCCAGGTAGGATATAATTGCAACAATAGTGGTAAAGCCTGCAAAGGATAAAATGCTTATCATTTTGATTCAGTTTAAAAAGTTAGGAGTTTATGTAGTTTTATTACATACAAAAACTGAGATTTCACTTTATAGTATTGAAATCTCAGTTTTTGAAGATTTATTAAAATTCTTAGTTTTATAAAAATTATTGTTTAATAATTCTTTTTACAGCTTTATTAGAAGTTTCATCAGTGACTCTTAATAAATACACACCTGACCTCAATTGAGAGATATCTAATTTATTATCTATTAATCGATTGGTCTCAAGAACTTTTTTTCCTGTAATATCGAATATTTCAGCATTTATAACCCCATTTAACACATTAATATATATAAATGTATCAGCTGGATTTGGAGAAACACTAAAAGAACTAATAGAATTATCAGAAGTTGATAATATGTTGTCTACAACAATACTATCAATTTCAAAAAGTCCATTCCCTTCTTGGCCAACAGTATCATCAAAAACCAATTCTACACCAGCTTTTTCACCTGTCCATGCTGGGTTTGAACCTAAATTAAAGTCGTAGGTTACAAAATCCGTATCGTTTGTTGAAATAGTTTGTGTTACGGTAACATTACCACCCATACCATCTGGATATACAATTTTTAATTGGTCATCATTAGTGTTATTTTTTAGTGTAATATGGAGATAAGGATTTCCTGTGGCATCGATTACATATAGGCTGTTTAATGCAACTTTAGAATTGTTAGTGTCCCCTGGTGTACCTGTACCAGCCAACTGAACTTCCAAATTCCCATTATTTGCAGCAACTGAACAACGTATAGTATCGTCCCATCCTTCTTCTGAAGAATCAAAAGTATAGGTGTTTTGAACGGTTGCGGGTATAGAGGGTAAAAATTCAACTGTGTCAATTTCTATGGTCTCACCTGTAGTAGAATGATTTGTTCCGCTATTTGTGCCATCATTATCTTTAAACTGAAATCTTATGTTATTCTCTGTACCACTCCAATTAGAGTCTGTAGCGTCTATGTAATAGGTAACAAAATCCGTCTGAGTGGGATCTAAAACAACTGTTTTGTAAACAAAACCACTTAGGTCGTCTTTTTGGATTCTTAAACGTAAATATGTTGGCCCACCTGCGCTTAACCTTAATGTTACCGCAGCAACGGTATTTGCATCCGCGTCTACTCCAGCCGATTCATTGGTAAAGTTTGGATTATTACCTCCATTAGTAGTTAATGTCCATGCTGTTGCTCCTGTAGCAGCCGTACAGCCTCCTCCTCTAGACCATCCATCTTCAGTGCCGGTGAATTCCCAAGGCCCTTGTGCCAAGCCAAAAAATGGAACAGCCATTAAAATAGATAATAAAGTAATTTTTCTCATAATTCGTTGTTTTGGATTAATATTTAAAATCAATTAGTACTGCCTTAGTTGGTGGCAGCACTTATCGTATCCCTACATACAATAAGTACCTTGCCAACTTGCTAACAATCAATAGTTACTCTTTTGTTTTTTCTTTACCTACTTTTCTTGCTTTCTTTTGCTTTTTGGTAAGAATATCTTTATAAATCTGTTGATTATATTTTTTGTTTATTGCTTTTCTGTCTTCTTTGCTTCCATCAGCTTTTTTTACTTTTCGCAATTCTTTAAGACGTGCAATATGCAATTCGTAAATTTTATTGCGCTGCTCGTCAGAAAGTGCCAAGGATTTATCTCCAGCAGCAACTATCTGGGCATTTAATTCTTCTACTTTCTCTGTTGCTTTAGCCTTCATTTTATCTGACTGTGCCGTAGCAGCAGTAAGACCCAAGACCATGAAACATATACTTGCTAAAATTATTTTCTTCATAATATTTATGTTATTAGTGGTTGTTATTGTGAATTGACACTGATATTATCAAATCGCCATCTTAATCTATAATCATCATCGGTTACGGTTCCTGTAACCCGTATAGCAACGTAAAAATCAGCACTTGGGTCGATAGTAAATTCCTGACGCTTGTAATCGTTGTTTCCAAAACCTTCTCCATCCATGTTAGCTACTGTTTCTGTTCCCATAATAGTCCAATCGCTTTCATTAAATGTACCTGAGCCATCATAAGCCTGTGACCAATAAAAGGTTATCGATGCTGGATTTTGATTTTTAAAGGCATAAGCACCATCAACGGTTACATCCATAAGACCACTACCTTGTAGTATAGGTGTTATAAGAACATTATCTAATTGGCCATTGCCTGCTGCATTGCTTTGTGCATTATAGAAAATATTCAATCCGTTGTCCGAAGTTCCGCTAACATCGTTTACGTCAGTGAAACTTCCTGCATTAGTGATTAAGCTTAGCACCTCTGTGTCCGGAAGCGTCTGAGTACTTAAACTGAAACTTTCAAATTGAAGTACATCTGTGAGATACGTATCCGTTCCATCATTACTTTCAAAGGTTTCCGTGTAATTAAACACAACGGCATCATTATCTGTAATGGTCAGTGTTTGCTGTTGCAAATCCAAACCTGCGTCCAAACCTCCAGTGACGTTGGTTATGTCTAAAACAATAGTTTCATCTACTTCTGTATCAGCATCGTCTTCAATGTCTAAGGTAATGCTTGCGGAAGTGCTTCCGGCTAGAATTGTAAAACTATATGGACTAGACGCTACTCCCTGGAATGTATAATCATTGCTATCTGCCGTACCTGTTGCAGTCAGTTCTACTGTTGCATCGGCAGTTGTGGCATCACTTAGATCAAAGTTTAAGGTTACGGTTCCTGCACTTTCGTCGTAAACTAATGTATTGCCAGCACTAAAATCAATGACAGGATTTGGCGGACTATCATCATTAATTATAGTTACTGTAGTTTGAGTTACAGCTCCTAAGGACAAACCACCCGAAACTTCCGTAAGCTCAAAGATTACCGATTTATCAGCTTCAAAATCACCATTATTAATGGCAACGACTTCAAAACTTGCCGATGTTGCTCCAGTTGGCACTGTGATATCAAAATTTGATACGATCTGTCCGTTGATTGAATAATCCGTTCCGAAAGCAGCATCTCCAGAAGACGAAACCGAAATGGTTCCGCCATCTGTAGTTGCCTGATTAAAAGGGATGTTAATCGTTAGGGGATTTGAAGAATCCTCTTCAATCTGGTCAGTTTCATTTTCAAAACCAACCATTGCTATTAAAGGGTTGTCATTATCTAAAATGGTAAACGTAAGTGTTGTCTGCTCCCCTAATTCTAGAGCTCCTGATGCAGCTGTAATAGTTATAATCAATACAACATCGTCCTCAATGACATCATCATCTATAGGGTTTATGGAAAACGTAGATACTAAACTTTGTGGTTCTACTTCTAAGGCAAAGTTTGAAGAACCTTGACTCGTTTCATAATCTACACCATAATTTCCACCTGTTATGGAAACATCAATGATGCCTCCGCTATGGTTAAAATTATCTATACCTATATTTAGAGTCAATGAACTTGTGGCGTTTTCTACCTCTACCAATTCAATTAGAGAAAAGTTTATAACACCTGTTCCGTTTGTGTTTTCATCATCATCTTCGCAGGCCAAAATGCAAACTAAAAAGAGCATCGAAAAAAGCAAGGGTTTTAATTTCATCTGATTAAAAATATATTGAAGTATTTAACTTATGTAAAATTCAAAAAAAACGGACGATAAGGGTTCAAAATTAGTCAGAACTCGTTTAATCTTTGGTAAAATAGACGCTTTCAATGAATAATAACTTTCTTTGTGACTTTTTGGTTCTCATTTTCAAACACGGCTACATATACTCCCGGAGCCTTATTTTCTAATTGAATCCTTTGCTCACTTAATGACGTTTCTAAATCAAAAACCGAAATTTTCCTAGCTTGTATATCATAGACGCTGAGCTTTGAGCCTTCTGCAATATTTCCTGCTACAGTTATTATATTGTTACTTGCAAATAGCCTTACAGCATTGGACACCACTTCTTGGGTGGATAAAACATTGTTGCCAACACGCAAGTAAAATCTTCCTATACCATTAATCTCTGTTTGGGTTGTTATCACATAATCCAAATCGTTTAATAGTGTAAACGTATTTTCTTCAACATCCTCTAAATAAATCATCACATCTGTTGGCATATTGAAATGAGAAAGCGAAAATATAACTTGAGTACTTTGCTGCGCATTAACACCAAGCGGAATGATTATGTTTGCTATTTCATTTGGCCCTAAGGTCTGCATTGCCATAGCTTGGTCAGAACTGTTATCTACCAACGCGGTATAAATTGAAAATGAAGGATCTGGCTCACCAAAAAACGAAGCATCATAACCAGCATCTAAACTACTTGTGGCATTTTGATTATAATAGATATTTGTTGAACGAACGGTAGTGTTGTCTGAAAGACTCACCGTAAAATTACCGATGTGATTATTGGATGTGTTTCTGCCGGCTATAAAATCGTCCGAAGCACCAATAGTGCGCATTGTAGTTGTAAAATCTACTGTTCCACCACCAGATTTTGAAGCCACAAAAAAGCCTTGGCCTGGCGTAATTAAAGTCTCTGGATTAGCATCTGAAAATGCTTGGTTCCAAATAACCCATCCATCTGATGCGTCACCATCATAACCATAAACACCTGAAGTAGCCGCATCAAATTCAGAGTTATTCTCTGTTAAGAAATCTGAAAGACTGATATATGACGCGTATGGGTTGCCTATTAAATTCCACTGTCCAAAATCACCTGTTTCTGAATTAATAGGCACACTAACATCAGTCGTTACAACTGTTCCGTGAAAGTTTAGTCCCGAAGTTTCTGCCAATGTTCCGTTGGTTCCCATTCTAAATCCATTGCCTGCACTCATCGATGTTGTAGCATCAAAATCCCAATTGACATAGACGCCAGGATTTGCAGCATTATCAAACGGCCCAAAAAGTACGGCATCGCTACTTGGGTCTTCTACAAAAAACGAGGCGTTATCGTTATAAAAATCATTGAAAGAGGTAATCTCTACTGGTGAGGCTATCAAATCATTTCCTGCCGATGCTTCTACATCGTTTACATAACGTCTAAACCTTATCTCGCCAGTTGAAGTTCCTTCAACGATTAATGAGGAAAACTGGTCGGAATCTCCTCTAAGAATCAAACTATTGTTTACTGCGGAATCTGTAACCAAATCACCTTCAACAGTTATAGAATTGCCTTTGTTAACGAGAAGTTGCTGTCCCGAAGTAATAGTCAAGTCATTTGCTGATACATCATTGTTAACCGTTATAGTATGGTTAATTACAACATTATCTGTTGCTCCAGGCACTATTCCACCAACCCATGTTGTAAAGTCACTCCAATTACCTGTTTGGGTTGACGCTATTGCATCCGGTGTTGCTGGTGTTAAATCATAATAGTCAACAATAACAGACACATTATCAAAATCAAAAGTATCTCCCAAAACAGCACTTGCAGCATTGGTTTTAACTCTTAATGCTACTCTTATTTCGTCAAAATCAGAACTTAAAGACCTGTTTAGACTGTACGATGTCCAAGCGTTTGTTAGGTTTTCATTGCCGTTGAATTGATTTACCTCTGCACTACCACCTAAAGAATGTGTGATTTGTACACCTACAGTAACAGCTGTATTGCTAGATTGGGCATCAAAATTTACGGTCACCGCATCGACTTGCTCTAATTCATTAGCAATAAAAGTGAAAAAGGAATTTTGAAGTGTATTATTGCCAGTTGCATTTTGGTCAAACGTCAATCGGCCTGCACTTCCACCTCCGTTACCAGTTGTTAAAGAGGCTGAAACATCTGAACCATCAGCAACCCAAGGAGCAAGTTCACCACCGTTATTTTCAAAATCACCGTTAGCCACAATATTTACCGAAAGTGTGTTTACGATAATAAATTGGTCTATTTTCAGTGTGCCAGCTAAATCTCCAGCAGCATTTAGCTGTACTCTTAATCCTATCCTATCTAATGTCCCTGCATTATCCGGGTTGGATGGGATCGCAAAATCGATAGTTTGGAATCCCGCACCATGAGGAATGGTTAGATTGCCTGATTGTTCTGCATTGCCAGCAGAGTTATCTCCGATATCATAATTCACGATTCTAAACGTTTCATGGTTACCGCTAGTACTGGTCAATAAGTTTTCAACGACTAATCTTACCACTGTATAGTCAGACTCTACTAAACCCAATCCATCTGGTGTTCTAATCTGCTGAAACCCTCCTGAATAATCCGTTGGTGTATCTGATGCTTCTAATACTCCACCAGATACCGTAAAACTCGGTATACCACCTTGAGTGAATCCTTCTAAATCTCCATCTGTATTAAAATCGTAATAGTAGCTTTGGCCAAAAATAAAAAATGGTACTACCGCAAAAAGTAAAATTGTAAATCTTCGCATAACCTGTATAATTGTATGTCCAAAAATAACTTAGTTAGTTTTGTTAATGGTTTGCTAATTGTCAGATAACGTTTGATTAAAGTATATCGGTAGTTTTTTATAGCAATAACAACTTAAAAACAAGTCTTTAAGCCCTTCTTCATTATCTCTTAAAATCTTTTCTGGGTCACCTCCTTTTATATGGCCAAGAATACCGATAGGACCTTTGTAACCCAAATCCAATAATTGTTGAATCATTTCTTTTTCTAAATCACCTTTGCCTATGGTGATTATTTTTGGACCATCTGTTTTCATACCGTTAAGATTGACACACCATAAATAAGGTAATAGTTTTTTAATATTTTCGGAATAATCATCTAAATCATTATGTGCATGATGAAAATTAAAGACAACACCTAAATCTTCATTTGGTAAAGCTTTAATAATCTTTAGCTGATTTTCAGGTTTCCCGTACCATCCGCCATGATTGTAGAGTGCAATTTTACAGCCTAAAGTTTTGGCACGTTTCGACAAATATTCAATCATCTTTTTTGCCTCTCGAAGTGATTCTTCTTCTGATAAGTCATTGAAGTAATTCGGTTGAAAACCGACCCAAATCTGGGTTTTTAACCCAACGGCTTTTAAATTCTTAAAAACAACTTCGCTTTGGGGTTTTAGCTTATCAACTCTGTCTTTTTTAAGATTTATGTAAAGCCAGACTGCTTTTATGTTTATACCCTTTTCTTTAGCCAATTCCCATTCTTCTTGCATTGTTGGGATGTGCTCTGGGCGGTTACCGTAAGCATATTTATTGTACCCTAAACGCTCTAGCATCTCTAATCGCTCTTTTGGTGAACGTTTTTTGACATCAAAACCAACAATGGACCAAGGAATTAAGTTGTCTTTACTAAAAAGATTTATTTTACTTGTTTTACAAGAGATGACAGAAAGTACTGCCAATGCAAATAAACAAGAAGACAAGCGGACCACCAGAAGTTTTAGCATTATAGTATTTCTATTGAAAACGAGCAGTTGAACGTTTCATTAGGCGCTAATTTCATTATACCCTCTTTTTGGGTGTAATCCTTGCTATGGTCTTTTCTGTCAGCAATGCCATACCAAGGTTCTATGCAGACAAAAGGCGAATCTTGGTTTTTGGACCAGATGCCCAAATACGGAAATCCTTTAAAATCCACGCTTAAATATTGTTTTTGTGTGGGCTCGTGTACAAAGGTTACTTTAGAAAATTTGTTTGGGTTAAAGGTTAAAGAGCCTTTATCGAAAATGGTGTCTGGCAATTTCATAACGCCAGCTTCTTCAAAAATCTCATAGGTATCTCCTTCATAAAGTCCTTTTACGTTAGAGTGGAATTTTGGTGAAATCTTTTCATCAAACACCAATTGGTATTCGTTTCGTTTTTGACCATCTTCAAAAGGGCAATTAAATGCTGGATGCGCTCCTATAGTAAAATATAAATCTTTTGATGCTGAAGGATTTTTTACAATATATTCGGTATGAAGTGTCTTCCCTTCCAACGTATATTTTACTTGTAACACATAGTCAAATGGATAAATGGTTTTGGATTTTTGGGTTGCCACCTGCTCAAACGTGATGCTTATTTCCGTTTTTTCAATAACCTCAAAATCATTATCTCTTGCAAAACCATGCTGTTTCATGGGATAGGTTTTTCCCTTGTAGGTATATTCGTGATCCTTTAATCGCCCTACTATAGGAAACAAAATCGGCGCATATCTGGGCCAAATTTTTGGGTCTGCTTGCCATACATACTCTAAACTATCGGTATTAAAACTAATCATTTCGGCACCTATTGTGTTGAATGATGCTGAAATTTCATTATTTTTTAGCGTGTATACAGACATATTCTTTTCTGTATTAATAGTACTATTTTCAACAATGATAGAAACGTCTTTTGCGATGTTTTCAGGCTGTTCTTTTTTAGAATTACAACTTACTGATATCACAAGAATGAAACAAACTATAAAAAAGTATGCTAATTTTTTTATCATTTTTAAAACTGATTATTCCTTAATAAACTTGATGCTGCTTGATTTATTTTTAATAATATAAAGCCCTGAGGCCAAACTGGAAACATCTATTTTTAATGTTCCTTGGGTGTTTGCATTGATAACCTTCAGGCGTTTTCCTAAAATATTATAAATCTCGAATGTTTCTTCAATATTCAAATTATTAAAGCTTAGGAACAAATCACTTTTAGTAGGATTAGGATATAATTTTATCTGGCCAGAATCAAATTTTTGGTTAGACAATGTAGCATCAAACTCTAAAGCACCTAAATCTGGATTAGAATCTCTTGTATTTCCATTAAAATCATCATTTGGTGCAAAATTGTCATCGGCTATATCTATGGCTGGTGAGTTGGACTGTAAATTAAAATTATGAATCGTTTCTAGTAAATGGTCGCCAACATTTACAAATAATGGATTGGCTATTGTTGTGTTTTCGTCCACATTGGTAACGTCGTTATCTTGGTTTACCGTTCCGTTGATGCCAAAAATCATATTGTCAGTAACCGTTAAGTTTGTTGTTCCGCCAGCCGATAGCGCAAAAGCGTTCCAATCGGTATCAATTACTGATATGTTATTTATCATTTTTATATCATTACTACTTTGAGCACTAATACCAATATTATTGCCTCTTTGCTCAATGGTTGGGTTTGTTTCAGGATAAGTAATGGTATTGGTGTAAGAATTCATGTAACAGGTATTGTTAATAAAATCAATCCTGTGACCATCGTTGGTATGTACACCACTAAAGCCATTCCAATAGCAGAGGTTGTTGGCTACTAAAATACGGCCGTTTCCATTTATCCATCCATTAGTATTGTTTCTTTGCAAGGATATACCTTTACCCTCATCAATCCGTGGCGTAATTATGGTTTTACTTGGCGACCAAGAATACTGTTCGTTATAGTTGTGGTGTATTTCATTACGCAATATCTTGATACTGTAATCCGAAGACCCAATAGGCTCTGTTTTGGTAACCACCAGAGCATGCGTACCAGAATAGGATTTTACTGAGCATCTGTAAATTTCATTTTCAAGAATATCCACGTACTTACTATCTGACACCCTTAAACCACCGCCAGGTGTGTGGTGTATGGTATTGTTAGTTATAATAATATGTTCTGAATTACTCATAAAAAAACCTCGTGTATCTATGTAAGACGGTCTTTTTACGTTTTCATTGCTAATGTCCGTATAGATATCTGTCTCTTCAACGATATTGTCGTTGTCATTGGTTTCATCTTCGTTTCTAAACCTAATGTCACTAGCCAATGGGTTTGTAACTGTACCTTGTAAACTGCCATTATCAGTTATGTAAACAAACTGAAGAGCATTCGCTGTAGATAATGGGATTCTTTCTACTTCCCCTTCGATATTAAAGTCTTCAATTCTCAAATATGAGCTATTGGTTACCCTAAAAATATTGGCTCCGTCACCTCTTAATACAGTATTCTCATCATGGGCTTTAATGGTAATATAATTTCCTGCCGAACCGTTTAAATTGTTAATTCTAATTGTGTTTTCAGCATGCCATAAATGCGAATCGTGTTCAACACTGTAAGAATACGATGGGTTATAGCTTGAGTTTGTGTATTCACCCACTATTTCTATGGTATCGCCTGGTGATACTTGATTTTCAGCTTCATCAAAAGTTTCAAAAGCTGTTGCTATGCTTGTTCCGTTATTGCTATCACTTCCGTTTTGTTGGTCAACGTAATATGTTGTTTGGGCAAAAAATAGATTGCAACCTAAAATGAAAGCTAAGATGTGAATTTTTTTTATCATAACAATTGAATGATTCAACAAAGCTAAATAATGTCATATTATAATAGGTTTAATAATTAACGCTTAAAGAACAAAAACAGTCAGAAAAGCCCTTATATGGTCATCACCTCAAAATTAATAGACGTTTATTAAACCTTAATAGTTAAATATGCGACCCGTAGAACATGTTAAAAACATAATTTCGAACCATAGCAACCTACTCGATTATGACATTAAAATTACGACTTGCAACAATCTATTGCTTTTTGAGCTTTTACTTGTCCTATCCCCAAATGGATATGATGAATGCTTTGCCATCCAATCTGGCTACGCATACAGCAGTGCAAAATGGCGATTGGTTTAATGCCTCTACTTGGAATGTCAATACTGTCCCATCTACAGGAGCAATAGTTTACATTCCAAATGCAATAACTGTAGATTACGAAGGCACTTCTGGTGACCATCTTTTTGCCGTTCGTGTCGATGGTAACATCAATTTTACGCAAGGTAATGCCAACCAAGCCACACGTATAAAATTCGATACATTTTTTGCTATGCATGGTTCTTTCGTTACAGCCATTGCAGATGGCGACAGCGATGGACGGATCATTTTCAATATTGAACCTTTTGATATCGAGGCCTACCGCTCAGGAAACAATATCTGGTCAACCGCAGCTGAAAATCACTTTAGGGACAATGGCGTGGTGACTTTTAAAATACGAACAGGACAAGGTGACGATAGGTACAACACTTACCAACAGGCCATAAATGGCGATTTTCAAATAGTTGAAAGTGCTGGTACAACAGTTAACGATGATGAAGGTGTTTTAGGCCGCTACAGTTGGGACCCAAAACAGTTGAGCCTTGGTTTTGTAACGATGGGGCAACTTGAAATTATTGGGCAGGAAAAAACCAACATGGTAAAATTATCTGCTGATGCATCTTCAGGCTTAAACAGCATTCAACTTTCAGAAATACCAGCAGGTTGGGAAGCAGGTGACGACATTATCATAACAAGCGGTGGTAATGCCAATACATCCAACAATGGTGAAGACCAGGTAAAAATCCAGAGCATCTCTGGAACAACAGTTACCCTACAAAACAACTTATCCAAAAATCACCTAGGTCGAAGTGCTGACGATTTGCATTGCTACGTCGGTAACTTAACAAGAAACGTCGTTTTTAAATCGCCAAATACAAGTGTGGTAACCCAACGTGGCCATGTTATGGCGATGCACAACGATACTAATGTTCAAATAAAAAACGTACAATTTTTAAGATTGGGGCGAACCGATAAATCTAAACTGTTAGACGATTTTGTTTGGAACAACTGGTTAGATCCAAAAGTATTTATTTCAAAAATCTCACCTCTTGGGCAAGAAATTGCTGAAATGAGAGCTATTCCAGTAAATGAAATGACAAATCCTAGAGGTCGTTATTCTATTCACTTGCACAAATTAGGAACAACATTTGGTTCCAATATGGCGCAAGTGACTGGAAACGTAGTTTGGGATAATCCCGGATGGGGCATTACGCACCACGACTCGCACGCCAATGTTTCGGAAAATGTGGTCTATAACGTAATAGGTGCAGGCATTGTTTCAGAGACCGGAAGCGAAACAGGGACTTGGGACAATAATTTGGTGGTCAACGTTCAACAAGGTCATACCACAGACCCTTATACAGCATCGCTGCATCACGATGATTATTTGTTTTCTGGTCAAGGCCTAGCTATGAAAGGTCGTGCCGTTTTGTGCCGAAATAATGTTATTGCAAATGCCAGACAAGGCGTTGGTGTTATTAACATGAACAATTCCATTAACAACCTGGACCGTTTGGATGCCCAAGCCTTGGCGACCACAAGACCAGGTTATAACGTAGATAATTTCCCATTGAGCAGGAACGGTTACAGCAAGGAAGACGATGGCGTAATGCCTGTTGAAGCAGCACTCATTATGGAAAACACTACCGTTATAGACTGCAACCAAGGGCTGCGTTCCATTGAGCGCGATATGGGCGTTAATAGCGAAACACGCTCAATTTTTGATGGGTTTACAGCTTGGGGCATAAAAACCGGACTTTCCATAACCTATCAGGCAGATTACAGTTTCAGGGACGTGTTTATTTCTGGCGACAACCCAAACAACGCTATTGGCATAGATATGTGGAAACACTCGCACAACCAAACCTTTGAAAATATAAAATTGGTCGATTTGAATTATGGCGTTAAAGTATCTAAAGTGGTACTTAACAATTCTCAAGGCCCAAAAACCCGAAACAATGGATTTACACCTTGGGTTTTTGTGAATCTTGAAACCAGTAACGTCAACAATTTTTATGAATTGGATGTTGACAATCCATCGGTTGACCCAAGTTTTAATTACACAGAACACACCGATAATACCATTATACTAAACAGTAGCGACATCATCTCTCGACCAACAACGTTTACCATTTTGGACGATTCAACCCTAGAAGTAGATTATTCTGAAACTGGTGATGATGCCTTGCGTTTTGAAGTTGATGGTGTTATTACCGACGATTTTGGAAGTTATGAGATGGGAATCCAACAAGCCTTGGCCCAAGGTAGTTTAAGGGAGGGATATCCTAAACGTATCTATCAATTTGCATCTCATGCGAAGTTTGAAGAATACTTACAAAACAATGGTGTTTATAAAGATGAAAATGATAATGACCAGTTATACTTCATCCTTAATGAAAGTTTACCTAACCGACGTACTTTTGAATACACAACATTTCCTGTTCGTGTAAAAATCTTGAATGCACCTAGTACAGGCGTGTTTGCAAACCCACAGGTAGAAAGTGCTGCTGCCCTCGCTCCTAAAAATCAACTTATAAGTCGATTGGCAACAGTTTCACAAAGTACAACCCGCAGCGATTTAAGTTATGACGATGGTACGCATGCTACAGCGACTATTATTTTAGAAGCTGAAAAAGCCATTGATGGCAACAACAACGGACGTATAAATGCGCAATATTACCAAAGAGGTTTAGTGCCTGTTGGAAGTTTTTCACAAACACAAAATTCAATAGAGCCCTACTACGATTTAGATTTTGGTGAGCTTAAAACTATTGACTATTTTGATATTTGGAATACGGTTGAAATTAATGGTTCTAATCTAGAAACACCTTCAACACACTTTAAAAACTTCTCAGTATTTATTTCAGATACACCTTTTACAGGAACAACATTTGCAGAATCACAAGCCCAAGCTGATTATGAATATGCAAAGAATTCAATACCTACGCTAAAATTCTCTCAAAACAACTTAAATGCTGTAGGTCGTTATATGCGTATTCAATCGTCACACACAAGTAACATTAAATTAAAATTTGCCGAAATTGAAGTTATAGGAAGAACTTATGAAGAAACTTTATCTACAGAAAATCCAGTCGAGGAAACCTTAGTTAAAATTTACCCTAATCCTACCAATGGTATAGTTAATATAAAGCTTAACAAAGAATATTCTAATGTTAGCGTTGATGTTATAAACATTCTTGGTCAAACCGTATCTACAAATAGATATGATAAACTTACTACAACTCAAATCAATATTGGGCATCAATCTGGAATCTACATTTTAAAAATAAAAGGGGATAACAACTTAAGCCTTTCAAAGAAAATTATAAAGGACTAGTTGAGTTTAATACAGGAAACAAAATTTATTTAAGTTAGTAATTTTGACGAGCGCTGTAATGATTACAGCGCTTTTCCTTTTAAAATAAAGCGATTAAATTAGTGGTTAATCTATAATGCTATTTGCAATTTCGCTTGCCTTATAACCAATACGCTCTGCTATAGTATACAGATATTGCCCTTTTACAACCTTAAAAGGTTTGCTATATAGTTGCCAACCACTATCAAAATTGATATTACTTATGGCTTTATCTGAAATGATATAAGCAATGGAAGCACCTTTAGTTTCAGTTGATAACGAAATAGTATCGTCGTCAATAACAATTTCAACTGCATTTGTTTTAGGCTGCTCAAAATTAGGCCACATACTTTTTATCATTTCTACTTCAGGCTGTAACGCTCTGTCTTCAAAACGGTTTTCTCTGAAGTCTGATAGTAGGTTGCGACCTTTTTCCAATTGACTCTTAAAATCAAAGTTTTCAGCTAAATTAACAAGATTATGTGGGTCGGTTTTTCTATTGTATAGTTCTTCTTTCGGTTTATCACTAAACCATTCTAATTGTGTTTTGTTCAGTTTTCCTACATCACGAAGTTGAAGCATTTCAGCCATCATTGGTACCTGTTTTCTGTATCCAACATCTTTGTACCACATTTTATTTGGGAAATCATTTTGGATGTAGATAAACTCCTCGAAATAAACAGTTCTGGAACGGTCTGTAAACTCATCAAAACGATCTGAAGAACCAAAAGCAGCTTCTCGCTTTTCTTTTATGTTTTTCCCTAAAAACGGTTTGCCTTGAATGTGTTTTGGAATATCCGCACCAGCAAGATGTAATACCGTTGGCGCTAAATCCACAAAAGAAACCATATTACTGCTACGGCCAATTTTACCATCAATCCCTTTGACTATAAACGGTACGTGTAACCCACTTTCATAAAGCTCACGCTTTTGTCTTGGCAGTGGTCCACCATGATCACTATAGAAAAATATAATAGTCTTATCATAAAGTCCATCTGCTTTAAGTTCTGCGATTAACTTTCCAACTTGTTTGTCTAACAATTCTATATTACTGTAAACTCTTGCAATGTCTTTTCGAGAGGTTTCTGTATCTTGATAATATGGTGGCACAGGAACTGTTGACGGCTCAACAGTTAAAGGTTTATCAGCATTTTTCCAGATTTTGCTTTCGTGGGTAACATCAAAATTAAATACAGAAAAAAATGGCTGTCCCTCTTTTCGGTTTCGCCAATGTGCTTGTTTGTTGTTTTGGTCCCAAGCTGTTACTGGTGCAGCAAATTGATAATCGGTCTTTTGGTTATTAGAAGTAAAATAACCGTCTTTACGAAGGTATTCGGTAAAACATTTTACATTTTCTGGTATGACTGTACTATATTGTATAATCTCATTGCCTTCTAAATCAAAACGATTGGTATCTGTTTTGTACTCACGTTTTCCCCAAGATTGAATATCCAAACCTGTTCGCATATGCATGGTGCCAATGCTTGTAGGATACATACCTGTAATAATGGATGATCGGCTAGGTCCACAAACGCCAACCACAGCAAAAGCGTTTTCATACACAACACTTTCTTTTGCCAAGGCATCTAAATTGGGTGTTTTAGCAGTATTATCACCATAAAATGACAATATAGGACTGATGTCTTCACAAACCACCCAAAGGATATTAGGTTGTGTTTTTTCTTGAATTTCCTCTACTTTTTTTTCAACTTTAGAATTGCATGAACTAAAAAGTATTACAATAAAAAATAGTTTAAAAACATTCATTATAATTCTATCTTATAAAAATTTGATTGCCTTGGTTTAAGTTGAAAAGTTCCTGAGACCAACTGGCCATTTTCAACAAAAGAATATTCGTACTCGCCAAAAAAACCTATTCCTGAAACCGTTCCGTCTTCAGAAGTTGTTTCGTTTAGGCTGGTCTTCCAAGCACCGTGGACTAATGAGAAATAAGCTTTACCCATAACACCAATCTCATTATCGGCATTAAAAATATCTGATTTTTTTCGACCATCTTCGGTATTTCCCCAAAACAGAAACTCTGATACATTTGGATGACTAAAAGCAGCTATCATAAAATCGCGTGTGTATTGTTCGCGCACTTTTGGGTCTTGTACATCCATAGTAAACTCCGAAATACTAATTTGCTTTCCTAAAGTAGCATAGAACGATAAAATTTCAAGCACACGTTCTGGTGGTGTTAAATCACTTCCTATATGGCTTTGTATGCCTATGCCTTGTACCAATCCGCCTGTATTTTCATCGATACGTTTTATAAAATCGTAATACCATTGTTGCTTTTGGGTGTCAATTCCGCCTTTACTTATAATGCCATACTCGTTAGTAAAACGTCTAACTTTTGGTTGTTTTTTTGCCAATGTTCTAAATCCGTTGTAAAGAATCTCTTCACTTCCTGTTGTTTTTTGTAAATCTCTATTGGTATAGGCTTCATTAACCACATCCCAATGCGTTAGTTTTCCTTTGGTTGCATCTAAAATAGAATTGACGTGGCTTTTAATTATTTCTGTTACTTTTTCAGGATTGTCCTTGTTTTGTCTTACTTCTGGCGTGAGGTAGTTAAATCCAGGCCAAATTAATACATGCCCTTTTACAGGATAACCGTCTTCCTCTAAAACATCTAATGCTTTTAATGTCATTGCGCGCTTTTTCTTGTTTTGCCAATGCTTAATTTTGAGGTCATTACCAAGAACCAAACAATTAAAAGCTTTTTTGAAATTTTTGTAATCATCAGAATTGTTTACGATATCCTCTGCAGCCATTCGTGCTCCAAAAGGGAATAAATGTTTTTTTAGTTTTACGTTAAACGATTTGCTTTTTAAAGGTTGACCGTCTTTATAGAACTGTAATGTGAATTTTCCCTGCCTAATCGATTCAATACGTTCTATGGCATCTTTTCGCCATTGTGCATCAGCTTCCATACCAGCATAAGTGATTTCGGTTTTGGGTAAATCTCCTAGTTTAGTTCCTTCTGGAAAAACTTCAAATTTAATATCCTTAATAGAAAAAGACTGCGGTCTGTAACCATATTGCATCACAAGTCCTAAATTGTCTTTGTTGATGTATCTATCTGCTTCAAAAGGTAGATAGTAGGTTTGCCACTCTGATGAAAAACTTTGCGTATAATCTATATTGCCTTTGTAATCTCCCGTTTGCTTAAAGATTATAAGTGCTTTTGCTTCGCCTGTTTCTAAACTTGCTGTTTCGGTTTTTGCCTTAAAAGACAATAAAAAAACGGTTCCTTTTTTATAGCCTTTTTTAATTATAGGAATACTGGTAGCACAATTGTAAATGAACTTTGGCTCTTCTTTAGTTTCAATTAAAAACTGAAGGTTCCCAGCAGCGTCTTTAGATTTTTCGATGTTTGATAAATTGCCCTTTGTATTTAGAAATGCAATCTTGTTTTTATTTATTAAGTCTTTGCCTTTAGGCTTATTCTGGGCAAAAGCCAACGTAATAAAACATATGAAATATAATGATGTTATGTGCTTCATCTTATTCTATAATTTTTGATAATTCCTCTGCAAACGATTTTGCGCCTGCGACACTTAAGTGCACATTATCCTTTAGATCTTCTATCGTCGTCAATTTATCGCCTTCAATTATGTAGATATTGTCGTCACCCTTTTGCTGTCTTTCTTTTATAATCTCTGTTATTGCTGCTATAAAGAGCTCTATTGGTAAATTTGTTTTTTTAGATGTTTTCCATTTTGTCGCCAAGGATACGATACAATAGATTTTGGTCTCCTTATGGGTCTCCCTTATGATGTTCAAGATGTTCTCATAGCGTTTTTTTAATGCTTCAACACCAACGCCTTCTCCATTAAAATCGTTGGTACCAATGAGAACAGTCATCATATCGATGTGCTTAAAATCATCGCGAATCATTTCTGCCATAACTTCCGATGTTTTTGAACCTCCTACAGCAGTATTAAATAACTCATAATTCAACTTTTTTGCTAAAATAAAAGGGAATGTTTCCTGAGTGGTTTGTTGCCCAGTACCATGTGAAATAGAATCGCCAAAAGCAACATAGGTCTTTCTAGTTTCCCTTTTTAAAGGTTCTAAATTATGGTTCTCTTCGAGCTCTAAACCTAGAAAATGTACATCGGTTTTTAATGGAAATGTTATAGAATACGTGACATGTTTACCTGATTTTTTAGAACTTATATCTATAGTAACTATGTTATTTGGAATGTACTTAAATTGTTTGTTTTTATCAAACACATCATCCTGAAACACACCAAAAACAGGTGCTTTATCCAAACCTTCAATAATCTTAAATCTTACTTTTACCGTTGGGCTTTTCGTTTTAAAGTTTAATGTTATCCCAGAACATGTCCTTGCCTTTAGGGGATTAAATAAATTTTCTTTTGTTGTATTCTCATATACTTTTTGATTATGTCTATGCGCAACTAATTCATTATCCTCAATTGATACATAATTACTCCCTTCAACAATAATATTTTTATCATTACAAGGAACATTGTAATAGTCTTGGGCAGCTACATTAATAGTAATCAGCAAAACAAATGATATTATTAAATTAGTCACTATATTGTTCATCTTAAAATTTATCTTTCCAATTATTAAGTTCTTTCAGTAATTGCTGAACTAATTCTGGGTTTTTACCAGAAATATCATCCAATTCTGAGGGGTCTTTTCGTAAATCATAAAGTTCTGTCCTACCTTCTTGGTACCAATTGATAAGTTTATAATTACCTTTTCTAATAGCAGATGACCTGGTGTCTCCAGTATTTACAGGTCTTGCTTTAGATGAATGCCAAAACACGGTTCTACCTGTCCATTTTTCTTTGTTTTGAAGAATTGGCAAAAAGCTTTTTCCGTTGGTTTGTAAATCCATTTTAGCTGTAATATCTAAAACCGTTGGAAACACATCCATCAACATTACCAATGATTCATCATCAGTTTTTGGTTGAAATTTTCCGTTCCATTTTACCATTAACGGCACTTTTATACCACCATCATACAACCAACCCTTTCCGGCACGTAGCGGATAGTTTGATGTTGCTAACTGTCGTTGTTTTGTACCATCGTTTGATAATCCTCCATGGTCTGATGAAAACACGATAATCGTGTTATCATCAATATTCAAGTCCTTGAGCAGTTGTAATAGCTTTCCAACATTTTCATCCATCGTTTCTACCATTGCTGCATACTTAGGATGGTCTTGACGCATTTTAGTACGACCTGTTCCTTCCTTTATATATTCTGGTTGATTTCCGAAGTCAAAATTTTTGATTTCGGTTTTGTTTCGAGCAATATCTTTTTCTTTAGCCTCCAAAGGTTGATGCACTGCATAAAAGGAAAACATCGCCATAAACGGTTTGTTTTTGTCTGCGTTTCTAATGTATTTAGCGACATTATCAGTCATCACGTCCATTAAATAATCACCTTCTTTACTTACTGAATCAACATCTGGAATTGGTTTTTTCTTGGTCTTCCCATTTCGCTTCAGTTCATTAAAAGGATATAGAAAACTAATTGGCGAACCTGCATGCCCAGCAGCAAAACTGTAGTCGTAACCAAAATCTTTTAAACTTTGTTCATCTCCTAAATGCCATTTCCCAAAGTAAGCGGTTTGGTAACCTAAAGCTTTAATATTCTTAATAAAGTTTTTTTGATCAGGAACATTATTCATTTCAAAACCATCATCTGGCACATCCCCATTTTGCACTGGGTAATTGCCTGTCATCATCGCATATCGTGATGGTACACAGCGCGGATAATTGGCATACGCATTATTAAACACAACCGATTGTTTTGCCAACGCATCAATATTTGGTGTTTGATAAATCTGGCTACCATTCATACTTAAATCGTGAAAACCTAAATCGTCTACATAAATAATGAGAATATTAGGTTTTGCCTCATTTGAATCTGAAACCGAAGCTGAATATGATTGTTGTGTCGCTTGTTTTGGTTTACAACCAAAGATTAAGCTACAAAGCACTAATGCGATTATTGGATATGATTTTAAGATCTTGTGCATATTATTGTTTGATATAGTCTGGATTTAGTTGTGGTTTTTCGTAGCCAGTTTCTGTTTTCCACTGTTGCAATCTTGCTTTTAATTTATCTATTTCGGCAGGATAGTTGTTTGACACCTCTTTAGTTTCATAAGGGTCGTTGTTCAAATTATACAAAGTAAAGTTGTTTGTTTCCACATCTTCTGTCATTTTAAAACCATCCATTTGTATCACATTCACCCAACTTGAAGCAAACTCCTGTCTTTTTTCGTTCCAACGTGCATAGTTGGTGTATTGCCAAACCAATGCATCGCGTTTAGTTTCCGAAGTTATTCCTAATAAAACAGGTGAAATGTCTTCACCATCCAAAACATAGTCTTTTGGTTTTGAGGTATTCGTCAATCCTAAAAGTGTTGGATAAATATCAACATGAATTATAGGTTCATTAGACCTTGAGCCAGCCTTAATCTTATTTTTCCATTTGAAAATATATGGTACTCGAATGCCTCCTTCTAAAGTTTGACCTTTTACACCTTTGTATGGTTGATTGAAGATATTACTTTCGGTTTTGTAGTGACCGTTATCGCTTGTAAACACAATAATAGTATCGTCTTCCAACCCTAAATCGTTTAAAGTTTTTAATAATTGACCAACACTTTCATCAAGACTTTTAATCATGGCTAAAACCTTAATTTCGTCTTTACCGACTATGGAATTATTTTTTAATTTATTTTTGAAATATGCCAAATATTCTGCTTTGGGCTCTAAAGGTTTATGTACTAAATAATAAGGTACATAAGCGAAGAAAGGTTTGTTTTCTGAAGACGCTTTTTTTATAAAATTGATGGTTTTATCAGTAATCACATCTGCGGAATATTGTGTGTTATCCAAATCTTCTTGTTGTGGTGAGGTTTTGAAATTATAGTGTCCCGTAATTTCATAACCTTCATCAAATCCTTGATTTTGGATTTGTAAATCGTTTTTTCCTAAATGCCATTTCCCATATGCTGAAGTTGTATAATTGCTGGTTTTTAAAGCTTCGGCAATGGTGATTTTATCTAAATTTAATCCTGCACCAGAACCCTTAACTCTATTGATTTCTGGTGGTAAAAAGCGCATCGCTTCCAATGTTTTTTTATCGGTTTTGTAACGATCTGCCACACGATACACTTTATGTCTTGGCACATATTGTCCTGATAAAATAGACGCTCGCGATGGTGCGCAAGTAGGATCGTTAGAATAACCATTAGTAAAATGCATACCTTCAAAAAACAGTTTATCTATATTTGGCGATTCTACCAAAGCATTACCGTTAGAATTTAAGGCATTGATACCTAAATCGTCTGCCAAAATAAAAACGATATTGGGTTTTTTAGTCAGTTCTTGTCCTTTTACAAGAAAAGAAGTCGCTAGATATGCTATGAGTATTATTGTCTTATTCATACACATTAAAAGCTGTAATTTGAATCACTCTCGTCTTTTTTGTGGGTTTTAATCGGATACCATAAATAGCATCGCCATTAAGTTTAATTCTTAAACCTTCACCAATGGTTTTACCTTTATAAATGGTATTCCAAATACCACTTTTATCTTTAGCTTCAATGAAAAACTCGCGTACACAATGCGAACGCATATTCTCACTTAATAATATGGTTTTTATGTTTTTAGCAGATTTGAAACCTAAAGTTAAACTTGGATTTTTATCTTCTTTTGAAGGTTCCCACCAAGATTTTAAGTGAATGCCTTCACTAAATACATTACCTTTTGTATTATAGATAAATTCTGGTTTGTTTTTCGCTTTTGCGAAAGTCGAAGCGCTGACATCAAACTCTTTTTTGGTTACCGGAATAGCTTTCCATGTTTCAATACTTTCAAAATTCGATGGGTTTTCAGCTAAAGTCAGTTCTACGATGTTATCAAGATTTTTGTGGAAATCCTCTTTATTAAAATGAAGCAATAACTTTCCATTTTTTATTTCATGATTTTTGAATCCAGCCGTGATACCTTCCGAAGATAAGATTTCCATAGGAAGCATCGGTAATTCAATGGTTGCACCTGTATTAGTTGCCAATTGTTGTAATACGTGGATATAAAGTTTGTTAACAACTTGTGTTGAGGCACCATAATCGCCACCAATATAAATTCCACGACGCGTATTTTTTATGGTGTTTCCGTATTGTTTTATCCATTCACCTACTTTTAAAGCTTCTTCAGCTTCTTTTTCAACGAATTCGCCTTTACCATTTGGACCTAAATTCAACAGTAAATTACCACCATTTCCTGCCACTTGAATAAGCATACTTAAAACCGTTTCATAAGGTTTTATTGGTCCCTTTGGACTGTACAACCATTTGTCGGTCATGGTCAAACAGGCTTCCCAATAGCGATGATGATTCACTGGGCCGAGACTTTGCTCTGGTGTATCGTAATCACCTCTATCCTCTAATGGCCAACCAAATCCTGTTCTAGCATTGCTTAAAATTCCTGGTTGCCATTTTTTCATATCTTTTAAAATATGATAGGAATCCCATTGCCAGTATTTGGTTGCTAAATGATCCCAAAACACACCATCAATTCTACCATATTCAGTAAACAATTGCTCAATGTGTTCCTTCATATATGGTAGATAATTTTCATAATGGTTCTCACGAAGATTATCTGGATGCGTCCAATCGGGTTGTGAATAATACCAAAACAATTTAACACCAGCATTGTGTGCAGCATCTGCCAACTCCTTACAAATATCACGACCAAAAGGTGTATTCATAATGTCATAATCAGTGTTTTTTGCATTGAAAAATGCAAATCCGTCATGATGTTTTGCGGTAAACACAATATATTCTGCACCCCAATCTTTAACTTGTTGCATCCATTTGTCTGCATCAAAATTTTTGGGGTTGAATTTTTTGTAGAGATTATCATAAACTTCAGTATCCACACCTTTGGTTGAAGGTTTTCCAGCACCAGGACGTTCGCCATGTCTTCCCCAACTTAATACATTAGTTTTTAATAAAGTTGGTCCCCAATGTACAAAGATGCCAAGCTTTGCATCTTTGAACCATTTCATATCGGATTCGGTGGCGTATAACTCTGTTTGTTGTTCTGCGGTAACATACATGGTAGCATCCTTTGCAGGAAACTGCCATTGGTCTTTGTAATTTGATTTCTTGTTTTGAGCACAAGCACATATGGTTACAAAAACCCACAAGATTGTAATTTTTAATTGTTTTAGCATTAAACTAAATTCTCCTCTTTATTTAGTTCTTCTTTTTATTCTTTCCTTGACCCTTATTGCCCCTTTTGTTTTTCTTACCAACATTCAAACGCTCTGGCACGAGGTATTCCTTTTTCCAATCTTTTAACAACTCTAGCATTTGTTCTACTTTTACTGGTTCTTTTTCGGCTAGGTTATTTTCTTCTGAAATGTCTTCCTTTAGATTATAAAGTTCGAGGGATTTAGTTTCTAGATATTGAACCAATTTATAATCGCCAGAACGGACTACAGCCATTTTACTGTCTCCAGTACTGTGAGGTCTTGCTTTTTTTGAAATCCAAAATACGGTTCTGTCTTTCCAGTTGTCTTTTTCTTTTAAAACTGATGCATAGCTTTGTCCGTCAACACCTTCAACCTTTTTATTTACAGCCAACTCTAGTAATGTTGGAAATACATCCATCCCTAAAACGATAGAATCATCATCTACACGAGGTTTTAAGTGATTGTCCCATTTTACAAATAATGGTACACGAATACCCCCTTCGTACAACCAACCTTTTCCTGCACGAAGTGGAATGTTAGTTGTAGCTAAATGACGCTCACCTTTGTGACCATCGTTTGACAGACCTCCATGATCTGAAGAAAATACAATAATGGTATTTTGATCGATTCCTAAATCTTTAAGCGTGTACAATAATTTACCAACATTCTCATCGACATTCTCAACCATTCCTGCGTAAGCTGCATCATCTTGACGCATTTTACGACGTCCTTCACCTTCATTGATATACTCTGGTGTGTCTCCAAAATCTATAGATTTTAGCTGCTCCTTGTTACGAGCTTCATCTTCTGGTTTTGCTTCAATTGGTGTATGTACCGAATAATATGCCAAAACAGCTAAAAACGGTTGCTCTTTTGGGTTGTTTTTAATAAACTCTATGGTGGCAGAGGTCATCATATCGCTAATGTAATCCCCTTCTTTACCATCTTCCACTACATCTGGCACATCATATTTCGCTGGCTTACCATTTTTTTGGATATTAAAAGGATAAAAACGTGAGCCAACACCACCAGCTTCACCTGCAGCATAAGTATGTTCGAACCCGAAATTTTTTGGTGTACTCAGCCCTTTACCTAAATGCCATTTTCCAACATAAGAGGTATTGTAACCTGCATTTTTAAATTGTTTGATAAAGTTTTTGTCTTCAGGAATGGCTCCTAGGTTGCCTTTATTTTCATTGACTGGATAAGTACCAGTAATCATTCCGTAACGCGAAGGTGTACAGCGTGGATAACTACTATAAGCATTGGTGAAGTTAACCGATTTGTTTGCCAACGCATCAATATTTGGCGTGTTGTACAACTCCGACCCTGTGATGCTTAAATCATGATAACCTAAATCATCGGTATGGATGATTAAGATGTTTGGTTTGTCTTGTCCAAAAACTCCCATTGTCAGACAAAATGCTAATAAAAACGTTATTTTTTTCATGTGTTAATAATTGTTGTTGTCTATAATTTCATGTCATTAGACATGTATTTTTTGGTTTAGTTTAATTCAGAAATTATGCCAAAAAAAGCGATAATAGAATATCGCTTTAAAAGTGTTACTGCGTTAAATGCGATTTGAGTTTTGCTTTCAAATCTTTTACCAAATCCTTATAATTTGAATCCTTAATTAAATTTCTTGTTTCTAAAGGATCTTTTTCATAATCGTACAGCTCCCTACCTACAATATTATCCTCTTTGTAAGGCATGTAACTCCTGTAATTGCTATCGTGCCATTCCGTATATCGATAACGTACGGTTCTTATACCATATCCCATTCGCGGACCTCTTCTATATTGGTGATAAGCATAATCCATACGAACTGTCGTTGAAGAATCACTATCTAATAGTGGCACTAATGACTTGCCATCGGTTTGTGAGCTTTGTGGCACATTAGCCAATTCAAAAACTGTAGGAAATAAATCCACAAGGTTTACTGGATGATGTGATTTTTGATTTTTCTCCACACCAGGGCCAGCAAACATAAAAGGAATACGTGTGGCTTGCTCAAAGTTTGAATGTTTGCACCACTCGGTATGATCTCCTAAATGAAAACCATGATCTCCCCAAAGTACAATTACTGTATCGTCTAAAATCTTACGCTTTTCTAATTCATCTAATAGCTTACCTATTTGTGCATCTATATAAGAAACACATGCCATATATCCGTGGATCAACTCACGTTGCTTAGCTTCTGGTAAAACATCTCCCTGACGTAATTTATTATCTATATCTGAAAAGGCACGTAATTCTCCAAAAGAATGAAAGGCAAATTTTGGTGTGCCTTTTGATAATTCTTGGAATTCAGCCAATTCAATTTCATTTCTATCGTACAGATCCCAGTATTTTTTCGGCGCTACAAATGGTAAATGTGGCTTTTGATATCCAACGCCCAAAAACCAAGGTTTTCCTGTTTTTTCTAAATTTTCAAGTTGTTTTAAAGCTGTTTGAGTATATAATCCATCTTGATAAGCTGTATCGCTAACATCTGCACTTTCGGTTGAAGGTTTTAAACGCTTAAACACATAGGTTCTGATTTTCCCATTCTTAGTGATGCCTTTCTCTCTTGCCTCAGTTTCTAGTGCAGCCATTTGACGCTTTGTCTCAGGAGCTTGATAATAAGAAAACGCAGCTTCACCAGCGACTGGATCAAAATTATCTGGTAATTGATGTGGCATAGACCAACTCTTACCATCATGTCCAGGTGCCGATGAGCCTTTATGATATATCTTGCCTACGGCTGTAGTTGCGTAACCTTGTGTAATGAGATACTCTGGCATTGATATTAAATCTGAAGATTCTCTAAAATCGGTATGTAAATCCCAAACTTTTGTTCTATCTGGGTTAGCTCCTGTCATGACACTGGCACGTGAAGGACCACACACTGCATATTGAACGTGAGCATTGGTAAATGTCATTCCCATTTTCGCCAAACGGTCAAAATTAGGTGTGTGCATTTGTGTTTCACCATAATTTGATAATAATGGCTTTAAATCATCTACTGCTATGAAAAGAATGTTTTTCTTTTCACCATTCGGAATGGTTTCCGTTGTATTTGAAGTAGCTGAGTTGACATTTCTAGTAGTTGATCTCTGGGCATTGCATGCCATTAAAAATATAACAATTACTATTGATGCTATGGATAGTATTTTTTTCATATTGTTAATCAGATTTACCTGTTAGGACATCTTGTACAGAAGTTTCGTCATCTTTTTTGTCAACTATCGAGCCAAAATCAGTGTCGGTAATTTTCCTGAAATCTGCCAAGGATTTATCATTGCCAGATTCTTTCATTAATTCCTTTAGTTTTGACTTTAATTGTGAAAGCACGATTGCGTACTGTGGGTCATTGATAACATTATTCATTTGGTTAGGATCTTTCTCTAGATCATATAATTCCCAAACATCAATATTGTAATAGAAATGTGCCAAAGTATATTTCTGGGTTCTAATACCATAATGTGGCTGTACATGATGCCAATACGGGAATTCGTAATAATGGTAATACATGGCCTGCTCCCAATCTTTAGGTGTTTGCCCTTCTAAGATTGATTTAAAACTCTCACCTTGCATTTTTTGATCTGTATCAATATTGGCCAAATCCAATAGGGTTGGTGCAAAGTCAATATTTGTAATGATATCATCGTTAACGCTTTCCGCTTTAACCACTTTAGGATACCTTACCATAAACGGCATACGTATAGATTCTTCATAGATAAACCTTTTATCAAAGAATCCGTGATCTCCCAAATAAAATCCCTGATCTGATGTTAATACAATAATAGTATTGTCTGTTAAATTATTTTCATCCAAATATTTCAAAACACGACCAATATTATCGTCAACAGATTTCACACAAGCTAAATAATCCTTGATATATGTTTGGTATCTCCACTTTCTACCTTCTTCTGCGTTTAAGCCTTCTGGTTGCACTACTTCTCCTGGTTTTGCGCCATAAAATGCCCACTTAATTTTTTCTTTCCCTTTTAGGTTGGCTGGTTCTTCAAATTTCATATCTCTTCGAGAGAAATATTCCATTGTCATCTCAGTATTGCCCGCAGTTAGCTCTCTGCCTTTATAATTGTCATTAAATGTTGATGGGTATGGCATTTCAATATTTTCCCAAAGTTGTTCGTACTTCTTATCAGGTTGCCATGGTCTGTGTGGTGCTTTAAACTGCAGAACCATTAAAAATGGATCGTCTTGTTTGCGCTCATTTTGCAACCAATCCATCGCAAAATCAGTACTCAAATTGGTTGAATAGCCTTTTACCTTTGTGTCCTTTCCATTAATGTTGTAAACCGGGTTCCAATAATGACCTTGTTGACCTGCAGAATTATGGTATTTAAAGACATCAAATCCTTGAGGTTCGGAACCTAAATGCCATTTTCCGAAAAGGGAGGTTTGATAACCATTTTTTTGAAATTCTTGAGGGAATGTCCATTGAGTTTCATCAAATTTCCCTCCACTTTCATTTTTGTAGTAGCCATTAAGATTACTATAGTTACCTGTTAAAATGGCCGCACGTGAAGGTCCACAAATAGCATTGGTGCATAAAACATCTTGAAAGAGCATGCCTTCTTTGGCTATCCTATCAATATTTGGTGTTGGTGCTAAATCACTATATATACCACCATAAGCACTTATTGCCTGTGTGGTTAAATCATCTGCCATAATGTAGATGATGTTTGGTTTTTGCACCTCTACTTGCTCTACAGTATTATAAGCTTGTTCCTTATTGGTTTCTTTACATGCAACTAAAAGGAATGTGCAAGCAAAACCTAATTTTAATGTCTTTAACATATTATTTTACTTTTTCAATGGTAAAACCATCGTTGACAGAAATGGTTGTTATCTTTAAATCTTTATCGGCAGAGGAATTCCCTGTCATAATGGTAAAATCCCCAGGTTCTACTACAAAGTTGAAATCCTTATCATACATGGCTAAACTTTCTGCGGTAATTGGAATACTCACTGTTTTAGATTCTCCTGCTTTTACAAATACACGTTTATAACCCTTTAGCTCCTTAACTGGTCTGGTGTAAGAACTTCGGTTATCTCTTATGTACATCTGTACTACTTCCTCTCCATCAACCTCACTTGTGTTTTTAACAATTACAGATACCGTAATCGTATCATCTTTTCCATCAAATTCTGTTTTGGAAACGCTTGGTTCAGAAAATTTAAATTTTGAATAACTTAAACCATAACCAAAAGGATGTAATGGTACTTTCTTTTCGGTATTATACTTATGAATGTAAGCGGTCGGTTTATGGTTATATATCATTTGTAACTGACCAACACTTCTTGGTACAGTTAATGGTAACTTACCGCTTGGATTAACTTCTCCCAGCAAGATTTCAGCAACGGCTTGTCCGCCAAATGCACCTGGTTCCCAAGCATTGACAACCGCTTTGGCACGTTGCTCTAGCCAAGGTTCGGCAATAGGACTACCACTTACGTAAACGACTATTACAGGTTTATTAAGCTCAAATAGTTTGTTGGCCAATTTCATTTGATTGCCTGATAGTTTTAATGTAGCTCTATCGATATTTTCGCCTGTGGTTTTATTTTTCCAATCGTGACGGTATGAGTTTTCTCCTAGAACCAAAACGATTATATCTGAACCTGTGGCTTTTTGTTTTGCTACAGCTATATTTTCATCAGTTATCCATTTTGAACGTTGCCCACAATCATAGTATTCCGTCGCGTAACCATATTTTTCAGCCATATTATCCAAACCTTCTTTTATGGTTACATAGTTATCTTCTGGTTGTGGTGAAGACCAATCGCCAAGGGTTGTCATATTGTCTGCATTTGGACCAGTAATGAAAATTTTCTTTCCTGACACATTTTTAAGCGGAAGGAAACCATTGTTCTTTTGTAGTACAACACCCTTTCTAGCTTGTTCTAAGGCTGTTTGCTGGTGTTCTATAGTGAAAATTTCGGATTTTACACTCTCTAAATCAATGAATGGATTTTCAAAAAGTCCTAATCTAAATTTAGCTTCTAAAATCTTGTAAACAGCATCATTTACCCGATCTTCACTTAACTTACCTTCATTTACCAATTCTACTACGTAATCCTGAAAATATGGTCCATGCATATTCATGTCCATTCCAGCACCTATTGAGAATTGTACAGATTCCTTAAAGTCTCTAGCAACATGATGCCATTTTGCGATACGCGAAATATCATTCCAGTCACTCACATAAAATCCTTTAAAGCCCCAACGGTTACGCATTAAATCGGTCATCATGAACTCGTCCATATGTCCAGGCATACCATTTACTTCATTATGAGCAGCCATAATAGAAAACACATTTGCTTCTTGAACCGCTCTACGATAAGGTGGTAAGAACATTTCAAAAAGTGTTCTTTTTGACACATCAGTCGGTGAAGCATTTAGTCCATTAACTGATTGACTACCTGCAATTAAATGCTTTGCACAAGCTATAACTTTATCTTCTCCTGTAAAATCGTTGCCTTGAAGCCCTTTGATAGCGGCAACACCCATATTACCAACAAGGAAGGGGTCTTCTCCATAGGTTTCGCCTGTTCTCCCCCAACGCGGATCTCTTAATACATCAATATTTGGTGTAAATGTCCATTGGGTTCCTGTAGCCCTCATTTCTTTGGCAGTTTGCTGACTTGCTTTTACCATTAAAGAATCATCAAATGTTGCTGCCTGTGTAATTGGTGTAGGATATACTGTTGCTCCACCTTTGTAGTAGGCATTACCATGAATAGCATCTATACCAATAAGTAATGGGATTTTTAAAGGTGATTGTTGTGCCATTTCTTGAAGTTCATTAGCTTCTTCAGCGGTTAGTACATGCAGAAATGAACCTATTTTACCTTCTCTTGTCAATTTTGCGATATCTGTGGTTTTAAAACCAGGATAGAAACCTTGTGCATCGTTGACGTCTAAATCTTCTTCTGATAAATCCCCAAGTGCCTTGCGCATGTGCTCCAAGCCAACGTACTGGCTCATCTGTGCTGCTTTATCCTCAAGGGTCATCCGAGACATTAGGTCTTCTATTCTATCTTCTAACGAGGATGAAGCATCTAAATAAAGTGGATTTTCCTCGTTTGAGGTATTCTTTTTTTGTTTGTCATTGCACGACAGCATAACCGTCACTGCGATAATTGTAATAGACAAATATTTAAATAGGTTCTTGATCATTGCTTGCTTAAAAAAATTAGTAGCCCGGATTTTGATCTGCTTGAGATATCTCGGTGTTATTTGATAGTTCTGTTGAAGGTATTGGCAACAACATGTTCTTTACCGATACAGGATAAATGTAATCCTTGTTGCCAAGGTTAGGGAAGTTGTTATGTGTCTCGATAATTTCTTCCAAGAAATATTCGTAACCTCTTCTTCTGGTATCAAACCAGTCGTGGTTTTCACCTAAAAGTTCGTACTGACGCTCTTTCATTATACGCATACGAAACATATCCTGGCTCATACCGCTCCAATCTGCTGGTTCTACTGCTTGCGTACCATCTGCTTGTGTGCGTGCTCTAGCCAATACCTCGTTTACATATTGGTATGCGTCGGCTGGACCGTTAAGCTCGTTTTCAATTTCTGCGAGCATTAACAATAAGTCTGCATATCGTAATTTTAGCATGTTTCGGCTTGTGGTCGTGCCATTGAAATTTGGGTCCAAATATTTGTTTATTGCGGTAAAACCATCATTACCGTTAATTTGGGTTGGGTAAAGATTTACCGTGTTCCCATTTACTTTAACGTAGGAATCATAAGTGAAAGTGGCATCAATCCTTGGGTCTCCTGGATATTGATTGAAGTGTTGGTCGAAGACTTCTTTATTTGGTCTTACTCTTCCGAATGTTGGGTAATCGAAAAGTTGTTTTAAGGTGTAACTTCTGATTACGTCGGAATTTCTGACTGCACCGTTTGACCCATACTGAATTTCGAAAATGGCTTCTGAGGTGTTCTCATTGGTAATATCAAACAAATCTTCAAATACAGGTACCAAACTGTACCGTCCGTATACCTGAATAGCTTCGTCGTAAGCGGCTTGCCACATAGACATATCGTTGTTCTCCCCTGCCAAGGTCATATATACTTTAGCTAAAAACATATTGGCAGCGGTTTTTACTGGGCGGTCTGAAATGTACTCCCCTGGATTTGGAAGCATTTCCTTAGCTTTTTCAAAATCTGAAATCACTAACTCGTAAACCTCTTCTTTTGAGCTTCTAGGTGTATCTAAATCGTTGATGTTGGCCGGTAAGGTTTTGATGGGTACACCACCGAAATAGCGTACCAAATCAAAATAAGTCGCAGCACGAATAAAATAGGCTTGCCCTAATGTAGTCTCACGATTTGCAAGCTGGGAATCTTCCATATTGAAAATAATGGTGTTCGCTACATTAATGGTTGCATACATTTGTGGCCACATACGCGTCAACCAAGTATTGTTTGGCAAGGTATTTAAGCTCGTAGCGTCTTCACTAGCACCTTGATTTGAAAAGAACCTTCCAGAAACAGGGTTGATAAAGGTATGTATTGAAGACCCATGATATCCAGGGTCTGAGTAACTTTGGTAAAGACCGTTTACCGCAGCCTCAACGCCATCTTCGGTCGAAAATACTTGCTCTTCTTCAAAGAACGTCTCGATATCTTCTTCTAAGTAATCGTCACATCCTGTAACTACAAAGAATGAAGTGATTAATCCAATAATTGCTATATATTTTTTCATTTCCATTGATTTAGAATGTTAGATTTAATGCTATAGAGTAGGTTTTCTGGTTAGGAAACGAATTCCAATCTACACCGACTCTTCCTGGGTCGAAGGTAAAACTGGCACCTTCTGGGTCATAGCCGCTGTAATTTGTAAACAATAAGAGATTTTGACCGGATAAGGATATGTAAGCATTATCAAAAATTGATTTTTCTGAAAAAGGAATGTTATAACCTAAGGTGACGTTTGCCAATCTTAAAAAACTTCCATCTTCCACGATTCGGTCTGTAAATCCGGTTTCATCAGCAAGGTCGTAACCGACTCTTGGGAAAGTACCATCTGGATTATCTGGCGTCCAGGCATTAAAGTATGCTTCGCTTCTCACATTAGTAGAAGCATTATCTGCATAAGCCTCGCGCAACAAATTACCATTAGCGATATCATTACCATAAACGCCATTAAACAAGGCGCTTAATGACCAATTTTTGTAGGTAAGGCTAGTACCAAAGCCATAATTAAAATCCGGGTTTGGATTACCGATTATAGTTAAATCGTTATTGTCTATGACACCATCATCATTTTGATCAACCAAATACACATCACCTAATTGCGCTGGTGTACCATTAAAACTTGGTGCATTATCAACATCCTCTTGGTTACTTACTATACCATTAGTGGCATAACCATAAAAGAGTGCTGGTTCTTCTCCTTCAATGAAAATGTTGGCTTCTGTTTTGAAGAAATTTCCACCTGAAATCTGTCTACCTAAATACGCACTGTACGTCTGTGTGCCGAATTGTGCTGGCGGAAATCCTAGGTCACCGACTTCATTTCTGTTAAAGGCAATGTTTCCGTAAACATTCCACTGAAAATCATCATTGCTTACTATATCTGCATTGATAGCAAATTCAATACCTTTATTAATTAGTTCACCTCGATTGACAAAAGTCGCTTCAAAACCATTTGAAGGCGCAATTTGTGCATTCAATAATAAATCGTATATATTTTTGTAGTACACATCAACTGACCCAGTGACTCTATCGTTGGCAAAACCAAAATCCAAACCAGCGTTGTACTGGCTTGTTGTTTCCCATTTTAGAGTGGGATTTCTCAGGTTTTGCGGCACAATAGACGTTAATGGATTACCAGCTTCATCAGAATAAGGTGATTGTGTAAGGTTGAATCTTGTTATGGTACTGTAAGGGTCAATAGCCTGATTACCTGTTAGTCCCCAACCTAACCTCAACTTTGCCTGTGATATAAGTTTAGAATCTTTAAGAAAATTCTCTTCTTTCATTTTCCATGCAAATGCAAATGCCGGAAAATAGCCCCAACGATTATTGCCTCTAAATTTAGAACTACCATCTGCTCTAAAAGTTGCCGTGAACAAATATTTATCGAACATGGTATAATTTATCCTTCCTAAATAAGATAATAAGGACTCTTCTTCGGTGTAATAAAAGACAGGTTGCTGATTTTGCCCGGTTGTTATGCCATTCGCCCTTAAATCTTGCAATGGGAAATCGGTTGCTGATGCTGTTTTAAATGTAGATTGCCTCTGGTCGATAATAAACCCAACTGTTCCATTGATGCGATGGTTACGGTTAAACCTGTGCTTAAACATTAAGGTGTTATCAATATTATATCTAAAACGCTCAAGATTACTTAGACCAGCCTCACCATTTACTAATGCACCTCTACGCAGAGCTGTACCAAACCATATTTGTCTTTCTTTCACTCTGTAATCTGCACCTACAGTTACTCTATAAGTAAAAGCCTTAGACAATTTATAATCTAGTTTTAAGGCACCCAGTAATCTTGATTCTTTGGATTCATCATCATAGTCAGATACCCATGCTCTTGGACCATCTAAACTAATATCAAACTCATCGCCTTCAAAATTATCAACCTGCCCAATTATAGGTGCACCAGAAACTAATTGTCTAATAATACTATTGCTTGTGCCACCCAGATTTTCAGTGCCTTTAGATGCAAAGTTTTGAGTGTGCTGTGCCGCTATCTTAGTACTTAATTCTAGTTTCCCAGATAAATTGGTGTTGAATTTGGCATTGAAGTCCGTACTCTTGGCAATTGCCCTTGGCACAACACCTTCATTCTGTAGAAATCCTCCTGAAATATAATAGTCTGAGTTTTCACTACCGCCTGAAACCGCCAATCTGTACTTATTGGTCACAGCCATTTTGAATATATCTTCACTCCAATCTACTCCCTCTATTCGCTCAATGGTATTGGCATTGTCTAACATAAATTGCTCATCGTTTTGGAAGTTGGCAATACTGCCATCTGGATAAACAAAGTAGCTTGGATTAAATCCTTGATTAGCTCTTACATCATTTTGATAATCGACATAATCCCTTGTGCCTAAAACATCTATTTCATTAGTTACGAAGCCTAACCTCGTCGATGTATTAAATGTAAACTTTGCCTCACCTTTTTGACCTTTTTTTGTGGTAATAATTATAACTCCGTTAGCACCACGAGAACCATAAATAGCTGTAGCTGAAGCGTCTTTGAGTACCTCAATGCTCTCAATATCGCGAGGGCTTAAACCTGTTATACCGCCTTGTGGCGACAGATAGCTGTTACCGCTTGATAGTGGGTCTAGTGTATCCTCCGTAGCGGAATCTACAATGATACCATCAACAACGTAAAGCGGTTGGGTATTACCTGTAAGACTATTTAAACCTCTAATCCTGATGCTATTTGCTGCCCCTGGTTCAAATGCACTTTGTACCAAAACCCCTGCGACTCTACCCTGTAACAGTTGCTCAACATTGTTAGACTGCGCTACCAAATCCTCTTTCTTTTTTACTGAAGAAACCGCACCTGTTAAGTCTTTTTTATTGACCTCACCGTAACCTATGATGACCACTTCATCCAGGGCTTCTTGGTTTTCTTTAAGGACAATGGTTAAATTGGTCTGAGAAGTAACGGTAATCTCTTGGGTTTCGTAACCAAGATAGCTCACGACCAAAACAGCTGGCGTCTCATTCAGAGTTAATGTAAACTCACCATCTATATTGGTAACCCCTCCTTTGATCGTGCCTTTTACGATAACCGAAGCTCCTGGTAGGGGAAATTTAGTTTCGTCCATGACCTTCCCTTTAATTTCGGTCTGCGCAAAAATCACCATTGGAATTATTAAAAGTGCTGTACAAAAAAGTTTTTTCATTGATTGAAATAATTAGTTTCTGCTAAACTACTCCAACAGGTTTATTCTTACGTCTAAAAATATATCACAAATGGTTTATTAATTGTCAGAACCTCAGAAAACAAACCAATAATCAAGCCTTTTTTAATTATTTATAAATTAGAATTATGATTTTTTGAGACTTTCTATAAATGCGCTTGGCGTCATTTTATAAAACTTTTTAAAGGACGTACTGAAGTATTTTGGATTGGAAAATCCGGATTGATAAGCGACTTCTTTTATACTTAAGTCACCTCTTATCAATAAATTTTTAGCATGCTTTAATTTGGTATGAATTATAAAATCTTGAGGTGAAAGATCTACCAGGTTTTTAAGTTTCATATACAAAGATGTCCTGCTCATCCCAAAACTCGCCGACAAATCATGAACCGAAAAATCATTGTTTCCCGCATTGTCAACAATGGTTTGCTCTAATTTTGTAAGAAACTCTTGGTCGTTCTTACTTCTAAAGATTTCTGCGGTATCGGCATCGCTATCGTGAACGTATTTTTTTCTTAACTGTTGTTGCCACTTTAATGTACTTGTGATTCTTGCCAATAAATACTTAATATCAATTGGTTTCTCAAGATATTCTGCAATGCCAGTCTCTATACTTTCGAGCTTTTGTTCTGAATTTTGAAGCACGGTAAGCATAAAGACAGGAATATGGTTTAAACTTATATCGTCTTTTATCTTTTTTGCCATTTCCATACCATCCATTTCTGGCATTATAAGGTCTGTTAGAATAATGTCTGGGAAAATTGTGGAAGTAACCTCTAAACCTTCTAGACCATTCTTTGCCTCATGGATTTGAAAATAGGTACCTAAATTATCTGAAAGTAAGCCTCTTAATTCGTCATTGTCTTCAACAATTAAGATTTTACTGTCGCTGTATTCCGAGAGTTCAGTTTGGTCTTCTAATATTTCAACATATTCTGATTTTATGCTGTCAAGGTTTTTGCTTGTATTATTTCTTTGAAATTCCTCTTTGAAATTCTTAAGCAATAAAGTGAATGTCGTTCCTTTGTTTTCTTCACTTATAAAATTTATTGACCCATCTGTTTTTTCAATCAGCTTTTTAACCATCATGAGACCCAGTCCTGTTCCTGCTCTTTGACTGTTGATGACATTTCTTGCCCTAAAATAGCGTTTAAGAATATGCTTTTGCTGGTCTTTTGGAATACCCAATCCCTCGTCTATAATTTCAATCTTTAAATGGTTATCGACGGTTTTAGATGTATTAATAGTTATGGTTCCGTTTTCGTGAGAGTACTTGATAGCATTTGAGATAAGGTTAAGCATAATCTTATCAAAACTATCCTTATCGAAATATAGGGTTTCATTCCAATCGTTATTAAAAACCACATTAATTTGTCGTTCTTCGGTTAGGGGCTTAAAGTTTTTTATACGTTGATTGATGTGCGCATAAACATCTACCTCTGCAATATCTAATCCTTGATTATCAGCAGAGGTCACTTTTTGAAAATTCAACATTTGCTCAAAAAGCGAATTGATTCGTTTAACAGTTGTTTTAATACGGTTTTTGGAATCCTCACCATCACCAACCTTTTCAGTAACATTATCTAATGATGAAATGAGAATAGTCAGAGGGGTTTTAATTTCGTGTGTTATATTGTTGAAAAAATCGATTTGCTCATCGGCATTTTTCTTTTTAACGATTACACTCGTAAAGTGAATGATGGCATAAATCAGGCCTATTAGCAACAAGAAATACAAAAGATAGGCTTTGTTAGTTGCCCACCAAGGCGAATTTATTTTTATATCTAACTGTCTCACACTACTAGGTACACCATATTTATTAATTGCCTTTGCCTTAAACGTATAATTTCCCGGATTTAAATTGGTGTAGGTGGCAAAATTTTTAGTTGTGGGTTCGTTCCATACCTCATCAAAACCTTCTAATATCCAACTATATTTTACCCTTGAAGGTGTACTATGCAATACACCTGTAAACCCGATTTCTAAAGCATTCTCTTCGTGCGTCAATTCTATTGCTTTTGTCGTGTTGATATGCTTATCAAGAGGTTGATTTCCTGGCTCAATTTTCTTGTTTGCAATCTTAAAAAAGTCGAAAACTAACTTTGGCTGGTAGTTCTCTTTTTTTAATTGAAAGGGATTGAAAAACGTTAAGCCATCAACACCACCAAACACTATTGAACCATCATCAAATTTGTTGAAGCTACCATAGTTGTATTCAGTACTGGCAAGTCCATCTTTTTTATCGTAAACATTTATAAGCGTATCACTTTTGCGGGTTATGATATGTGCCAGACCATTCGTTGTACTGGCCCAAAAGTTATTTGCGCCAATTTGCACGATGCCTTGGACAATATCTGAGGGCATGCCAGAACTAATTTTGAGCTTGTGTATGATTTTATTTTTAGGATTAAAAAAAAGTAAGCCTTCACCATTTGTAGCCAAAATATAGGTATTTTGTTTTGTTGGTAAAACAGCGTTTATGGTTGAATAGGCTAAGTCGCTTTTATCAGGTAATAATTCTTCAATTAAACCGAAGTTGCCTGTGTTGTGATTAACCCTGTAAACGCCTTGTCGTCCCGCAATTAATATGTCACCCGACTCACTTTCTATAATGGACTTAATTTGTTGAATAGGATAAGTGGTTACTTCATTTTTAGTGGAAATTACGCTTAAGTCCTTTTCTATGCCACCAGCCCAAACGTTACCTTTTGAGTCTTTATGAATTGCGTATACTTTTTCAACCAAATTATTAGATAATTTTAAATTGCAATGTATTGGCCTAAGTGTATTGATATTTACTTTAATCAGGCCTTCGTTATAGGTGCCAATCCACATAAAATCACCATCTGGTTCTAATGAAAGCACGATGACATCCTCGTTTGTATTGGATATTGAAAGATTCTTGAGGTGTCGCCATGTATTGCTAGACCTGTTCCAAATGCTTACCCCTTTTTTTGTACCAAACCAAAAGTTTCCGTTGGCGTCTTTAGAAACTGCTCTTGTAAAATTTGTTATAATACTATTTGGGTCATTGATTTTATGTCTAATATTTTGAAAAGGTGCTATATTAGAATTAAAATAATTTAGACCACCACCATAAGTGGCTATCCATAAGATACCCTCTTGGTCTAAATGAATGTCATAAATACCATTGCTCGAAAGCGAATACATCTCATTTGGATTCTCTTTGTAGGTATCTAATTTTTTGAATTTAGAATTCAACTTAAATATACCCTCGCCATCAGTCGCTAATAAATAAGTGCTATCAGTATCCTTTATGATATCTGTAATCGCATCCGATAGATTAAAATCAAAATTTATTCGAGAGACTGTATGCCTAACATCATTGATTTTATATAATTGTCCTGTTTTTGTCGCGATAAAAAGTTGGTTATCTATATTGGTAATGTATCTAATGTTCTTTTTATTTGTATTTAAAGGAATTTCGAGAAGTTTATCATTTTTATGGTCATAGTGGTAAACACCTTTTGGGGTTCCAAAAACAAGCTTGTTTCTAAGGCAATGTAACGCCTGAATATTATGGTTTGAGACTTTTCTTAGAAACCTTTTACTTGCTTCATCATACTTCCAAATTCCATTAAAGCCACCTGCCCATATATTATGATTATCATCTTCAATAATGACTTCGATTAAAGATGGATTTATGGCCTCATCAGTTTCAATGTATTCAAAAATATCTAACGAATCGTTATATAAACTTATACCTTTTTGAGAGCCAATCCATATACGCTGCTCAGTATCTACAAAGACTTCCTTTATGCGGTTGTTCATAATTTCTGGCAGACCGCTGTATGAATTATATATTTTGTAGTTTTTCGAGTTATGCTTTAAAACACCCTCTTCAGTAGCAATCCAAATATTGCCAATGCTGTCTTTATCCACCGCATAAGTAATGCTCGGCGTAGGTACATTGTTACCCCTTAATTGTCTAAACTCAACATTATCTTGAGCCGTGCTAAAGACCCAAAGACAATTAAAGATTACAAAAAGAAAATAGGCTTTCAACTTCAATTTATATATTTGTTATGTTTTGATTCCTAAAAATAGATAAATTCCAATAATAGTATTATAAATTATGAAATTCTCAACGTTTAAGTTTAGTGTTGTGTTGATTTTGGTCCATTTAACCCTTGGTTGTGGCAACGGCAAGAAGAGAAATCCAAATACCGAAGAAAAAAAAGTTGAGACAGAGGGCTACCAACTTTTAGCTGAAAAACCAAATGATTTAGACACACCCGAAGGCATGGTCTGGGTGAAAGGAAAAACATTTCTTCAAGGTGCCAAAGCCAACGACCCTTTTGCAATGATGAGAGAAAAACCTGCTCACAAAGTAACTGTAGATGGCTTTTTTATTGATGCTACTGAAGTTACAAATAAGGCATTTAAGGCGTTTGTGGACGCTACAGATTATATAACCGTTGCAGAAAGACCTATCGATTGGGAAGTGATGAAAAAAGAATTACCCGAAGGCATTAAAAAACCACATGATTCAGTATTGCAGCCAGGAAGTCTCATCTTTAACAAAAATGTAAAAGCTGTGGCCAATATGAGCAATTATGCACAATGGTGGACTTGGAAAGTTGGCGCCAATTGGAAACATCCCGAAGGGCCAGAAAGTACAATAGACGGAAAGGATAATTATCCTGTGGTGCATATCGCTTACGAGGATGCATTAGCCTATTGCAAATGGGCCAATAGAAGACTACCTACTGAAGCCGAATGGGAAGCTGCAGCACAAGGCAATAATTCTAATGACATCTTTACTTGGGGCAATGATTCTGAGGCCTTAACCAAAAATGCAAACACATGGCAAGGTGTTTTCCCTGTGAAAAACGAGAGTGTTGACGGTTTTGAATTGGTCGCACCTGTAAAATCATATCCACCAAACAGTCTTGGTATTTATGATATGCTAGGGAACGTTTGGGAATTGACGAGCGATTTATTCAATGTACATTATTATAGCCAAGCAGATACTACAAAGGCAATTGTTAATCCTAAAGGTGCAGAAACAGCTTACAGTCCCGATAATCCTTATCAACTAGAACATGTTATGAAAGGTGGTTCATTTTTATGCCACGCGTCCTATTGTGCAAGCTATCGGATTTCAGCACGAATGGGAACAAGTGAAGATTCAGGCTCCGACCATGTAGGTTTTAGGACGGTAGCTACAGTAGATATGTTAAAAAAGGAATAGTTAATTCTTTTAAACGATTTATGAAATAAAATAACATTACCGTATTAGCCCGATTCCAAAGGATTACATAATCACGCACCATATTGAACACATTCAAAAGTTCGGTTGTGCAACTCGCACAGCTATAGCTATATCTGTTCTGTTGAAAATGATAGCATTATGATTCCTGTTTCACATATAAGGAAAGTTGATGAACTTTCAGTAAAGACAATTTTTGAACCTCATAAAAACATCGATACGTCCTATTTCAATTCAGAAGCAGACCAAGGCGATATTATCCATTTAAAGTTTTTCGATCTAAACGAGCATACGGAAAAGCAGACCACTTTTATGTATCCTATTTTACCAGAAGATATAAAAGACATTATGGATTGCTTCGTAATTGTAGTTGCCGCTGTTATAGATTTTGAGGTTCATCTAGAGACTCTAAAGTATATCAAGGATAATAGCAACATTCGTAGTAATTTGATGCTCATGGTCCTACCAACACTTTAACTATAACAGGAAATTGACCAATGAAATTTTGACAGATAGAAACCGTTGGTTACCCTACATTGATGTGTTAAAAATGAATCCCTAAAAGGCTAATTGTAGTAAATTTGAAAAAGAATATATGCTAGAGCAACTTGAAAACAACCATGAAATCGATAGAGATAAACTTATTGATTTTGGTAAGTATTGTCTCAACATAGGCGTTAAAACAGTTTATGTTACCATAGATTCAGATAGTGATGCACTATTATAATAATGACCGTAATTTTATGGCCCCAAAAAATACCATCCATTAAAGTCGACAACGTTGTTGATGCCGCTGGTTGCGGAGACTCTTTTACAGGCGGCATTGGCTTTAATCTGTTTAAGAATAAGTTGATTACATAAAAAGTATAAAATACAGCAGTGCCATGGGAGCTAAACGTACTCAAGGAAAAACTTTTGAAGTGTTTAAAGGGTATAATGAAACTGCAGTAATGATAGAAGATTTTTATGATGTAAATTTATAATACTATTGTAACACGATTTACGAGATTAGCTCAGTAATCCTTTGCGTAATTCTGTGTGTTTTGAAAACTGATTCAATGCATCCTTTCATAGCTGTCATTGAACAAGAATGCCCAAAGGTTGTTGACCAGAATAATCGAAAACGATTAAAGGACCAGACTAGCTCTAAAAAACTAAGCCCAAAACACTATCAAGAAAAAGAATCCCAAGAACAGAAATTAGCAAGGTTAACAGGACTTGTATCTCGATGGTGAATTTGATTCCAATGAGTACAAAACAACCAAGCTTCGTTATCAAAAATGATTAAATGATCTGGAAGAAGTTGAAGCTTCATTGAACAAATTCAAAGAGGTTTTGGACGCCTATAAAAAAGGGCTTAAAAAACTCGAATCCTTTGATAAGTATTTCATTGACAGTAATATAGAGCTCAAAAGACAGCTCGTCGGTTCGATGTTCCCAGAAAAGTTTCAATTTGAGGAAAACAAAGTTCGAACCACCGATATCAACCCTATATTGCTCAAAATTGCCAGTGTTAACAAGGGATTGCAAATGAACAAAAAAAGGGACAGATCGAAAAAAATCGATTTGTCCCATGAAGTACTCAAGGTGGGAATCGAACCCACACTTCCGAAGAAACTGGATTTTGAATCCAGCGCGTCTACCAATTCCGCCACTTGAGCAAAACAGATCAGCAAAAGTATAAAATATTTTTCTGCAAGCAACTAAAAATAGTAGGTTTTATGCTTTTAGCGAGTGAATAATTTTTCTAACTTTGGGCGCACAAACATTCTAACTAACAACTTTTTTAATTTCGTTATCAAATGCCTAATCATACTACAGAAGCCAAGATTTTTACGTGTTCGCAAAGCAAAGATTTAGCAGAAGAAATAGCGGCTGCTTACGGAGTTGATTTAGGTAACGTTATTACCTCAACCTATAGCGATGGCGAATTTCAACCATCTTACGAAGAATCTATAAGAGGTACACGCATTTTTATTATTGGATCTACTCATCCTGGGCCAAAGAACCTAATGGAAATGTTATTAATGATTGACGCCGCTAAACGCGCCTCTGCAAGGCACATTACTGCCGTAATGCCTTATTTTGGTTGGGCTAGACAAGATAGAAAAGATAAACCAAGAGTCCCTATAGCTGCAAAATTAGTAGCCAAAATGTTAGAAGCTGCTGGTGCAACACGGATCATTACAATGGATTTGCACGCAGACCAGATACAAGGGTTCTTTGAAAAACCAGTAGACCATTTATTCGCGTCAACTATATTTTTACCATATTTAAAAAGCCTAAATCTCGATAATTTAACAATTGCCTCACCAGATATGGGAGGTTCTAAGCGTGCTTACGCATACTCTAAAGCCTTAAAAAGCGATGTGGTAATTTGCTACAAGCAACGCGCTAAAGCTAATGTTATATCTCACATGGAGCTAATTGGTGATGTTACCGGTAAAAATGTGGTTTTAGTAGATGATATGGTTGATACCGCTGGCACACTTACTAAAGCCGCAGATCTTATGATGGAGCGTGGTGCTAAAAGTGTAAGAGCAATTTGTACACACCCTATTTTGTCTGGTAGTGCCTATGAACGTTTAGAAAACTCTAAACTAGAAGAACTAATTGTCACCAATTCTATTCCTCCAAAACAAGAAAGTAAAAAACTTAGAGTTTTAAGTTGTGCTCATTTATTTGCAGAAGTGATGTACAACGTACACCACAACCAATCAATAAGCAATAAGTTTGTAATGTAGAAATATTAATTCTACACACGCGTTATACTGTCTTACATTCAAAATAACAAGGGCTTTTGTTACCAAGGTTATATATCTTCAAAAAATAGTAAGAAAAGGCTAGTATTTTTCTATTATATGTTTAAATTTGCAGCCCTTAAAATAAGGGAATCAAATATTTAACAACTAAATTTTTATAATGAAATCAATTACAATTAATGGATCTCAAAGAGAAAGCGTAGGTAAATCGTCAACGAAAGCCTTACGTAATGCTGGTCAGGTTCCTTGCGTATTATACGGAGCGGAAGCCAAGCCAGTGCATTTCTTTGCACCAGAATTGGCATTCTCTAAACTTGTATATACCGCAAATGCGCATACAGTTGTGATTGCCTTAGATAATGGTGACAGCTATAATGCTGTAATGCAAGACATTCAGTTTCATCCTGTAACCGACAAAATCCTTCACATAGATTTTTATGAAATTTATGAAGATAGAGAAATCACTATGGAAATTCCAGTGAAAACCGTAGGAACGTCTAGAGGAGTTCTTAATGGTGGTAACTTAAGAATACCATACCGTAAATTAAGAGTTAGAGCTATTCCGTCTAAACTCCCAGATTTTATTGAAGTTGATATTACTCCATTAAAAATAGGAACTAAACTTTATATCAGCGAATTAGCCAATGAAGACTACAAATTTATGCACCCAGACAATATTGTTGTTTGCCAAGTAAGACGTAGCCGACTTGCTATTGTTGATGCAGATGAAGACGAAGAAGAAACAGAAGAAGGAGAAACTACTGAAGGAGCAGCAGAAGCACCAGCGGCAGAAGCTCAAGAATAGTTTCAAAAAAAACGTTTCAGATATTAAAAAGCATTCTTTTACAGAATGCTTTTTTATTTTTACACAAATTAAACAGAATGTGGAAACGTTTTAAAAAATGGCTTGGTTTTGGCAAAGCTATTAAAGAAAATGAAGAAGATATTATGAAAAAATTCTTAATTGTAGGGCTAGGTAACATTGGTGAAAAATATCAAAATACCAGACATAATATTGGCTTTAAAGTTTTAGATTATGTTGCGCATAAAGAAGAGGCTGTTTTTGAAACTGTAAAACTAGGCGACATAACAACAGTTAAAGTTAAAGGGAGAACATTACTTCTTCTTAAGCCCAGCACTTACATGAATCTTAGTGGCAAAGCCGTGAAATATTGGTTAGAAAAGGAAAAAATACCACTTCAAAATTTACTTGTAATAACTGACGACCTCAACTTGCCATTTGGCACACTTAGACTTAAAACTAAAGGGAGTGATGGAGGACATAATGGTCTAAAAGACATTCAAGACAAGCTACAAACCACAAACTATAATCGATTTAGGTTTGGCATAAGCGATACATTTAGTAAAGGTAAACAGGTTGATTATGTTCTTGGTCAATGGAATGATGAAGAAAACTCTAAGCTTGAAGAACGTCTTAAAATTTCTGCTGAATTGGTAACATCCTTCGTTTTGGCTGGTGTAAATAACACCATGAATCAGTATAATGGCAAATAAAAAGGGCCGCAAACGCGACCCTTTTTGTTTAGTTTAGTTAAGGTATTAATCGACAATTAATTTTTTGGTTGTACGGTTAGCACCATCAATAACTTCTATTAAATAAACTCCAGACTGGACGTTCTTTAATGCAATAGAGGCTTTAAAATCATAAAATGAACTAAAAATTTTGGAATAAATACTTCTTCCATTAATATCGTATAAGTTAATACTAATCTTATCTGAAATTGGATTCCTTATAGCAACACTAAATTCACCCGTATTTGGGTTTGGATAAATACTAAAAGTATTGTCTCGTATTTCGGCATCAATAATAGATAATGTCTGCTGTGTACATAGCTCTAGCGTAAAATCTGTAATCTGACCACCATCGGCAAAACCAAAGTCGTCATCTACTGACAATGTCCAAACACCCGCTGACATCTGCCCATAAAGCGTAGAAAGATCACCCTCCGGGATAAAGGTTCCTGTAAAAGGTGATGTTCCGGATGTAATGGCCGTTGCAGCTTCTTGATCAAAAACAGTCGATATATAATCATCATCATCGTCATTTCCATTATCTGTAGAGAGTTCTACAGTTGTACCCGAAGGACTAACTAAGAAAATATCGAGATCATTATTCCATCCGTGAGAAATAGTAATCGTTACATTTACATCTGTTATTACTTCGTCAATAGGCACATTTATTACCGAAGTATAATTATCTGTTCCATTCCCAGTTTCTAAAATATCAATAGGTAAATCCGTGGCAGCGTATGAATTACACGCAATATTTGCTGTTGTAAAACTTGCTTGAGAATAGCTTCCTTGTCCACAATCATTAAGGGCTCTAACTCGCCAAAAATATTCTGTAGCTATATTTAAAGTGTTGGCAGTAAATGTAGGAGAGTTAACAATAGAATCTGCTACAATATTGGTGAACGCGATATCTGTTGCGATTTCAATTTCATAACTTATGGCATTAGGATCTGCTTCCCAAGTAAAAACAGCATTATCCGCAAAAACATCAGTTGCACCATCTACAGGAGTCAAGAGGTTTAAAGTGCCTAAATTAGCATTAAACACGTTAAATTCTACAGTTGTAGTTTTTACAACTGAGCCCGAAGTCCCAACGATTGAAAAAGTATAATTACCCGATGACAATGCGCCTATGCCAGTGATTGTTGCGGTAACCACTGTGCCATTTGCAGATGCTGATGCTGGAGAAAATGTAGCATTAGTACCAGTCGGCAGACCAGTGGTACTAAATGTTGTTGTTCCTGAAAAACCTAAAAAAGTATTATAGGTAAATGTAAACACTGCATTGTCAGGTTCACAAACATCTATTGAGGCATCGTCCACGTTTAATACAAATTCAGATTCTTGTAGTGTAAAGTTTGTTGCGTTAATTGCATAGAAAATGTTATTGTTGCCCTCTACTTTAACTCTTAAAGCAGAAGAATCGCCACCTGTTGCAGGAACTGTGACGTCATGAGAACCATCATTAGGTACGTTGCTAGCCATAACAAAAGGAAATGTAAAACCTCCATCAGTAGATAACAGAATATTAACGGTTGGTGTATTGACATTGCCAGTATCTGTTCCTGCAACATTCCAAGTAACCGTTTGAGTTGAACCTACATCCCAAGTTTCATTTGTGGTTTGCGAAGTTACTGTAAACGGACCAGAAGAGCCATCAACAGTTACCGTCATTGTATCGTAATCACTCTGAGGTGTTAATCCAATGCCATTACCCTCACTCCTATCTCTCACCGTAAGTGCAAAATTTAATATTCTACCAACATTAGATACGGTTTCCCAAGAGGAATTATCTACAGTCTCAACAGGATTAGTTTCTGTAAGTTGCCCAGCAATAACACGCTCTATTATTGGCATATACCTGTCTGGCGATATGCTTGGCGGACGCGACCTCCAAACAGCTCCAGATGTTTTATTTGGTCCAAAGTTATTGGTTGTGGTAATACCGTTATCTATCTGTTCCCAGGTATACGTTAAAACATCACCACTATCAGCATCTGTTGCATTACCTTTTAAAACAAAGGCTGTTCCGTTGGGTATTGTATAATCTAAGCCAGCATCTGCATTTGGAGGATTATTAGAAATTGCACTACCAACCCAACACGTTCTAGTATTAAGGTTATTTAGTATTTGCAAAATACTGTAGTAATGAAAATAAGCATCTGAATGGTCTTGTATGTCGTTGCCTCCTGTAATACCAGCATAGCCCATAATTGTAGTACCGCTTCCTGGTTCGGCATTAACTCCTGTCCCTTCGCTACTAAAGGACCATGTGTGGTTTGCACCCATTTGATGACCTATTTCATGAGGCACGTAATCGATATCAAAAAAATCGTTCATGTATGGCCCACCATCATTGTCTAAAAAAGAGTGTGAAGAAAAACCAGATCCTTTTTGGCCGTCAACACATACACAACCTATACAACCTGCGTTTCCATTATTACCACCAAAATTAAATAAATGGCCAATGTCATAATTGGCCTCTCCAATATTAGTGGTTAATGTACTTTGTAACTGCGAATTAAAAGCACCTGTATAAGGGTCTGAGGCAGCGTTCGGATAGATAATTTCAGTTCCGCTAACCAAAGTAAAGGTTACGGCCATATCAACTTCAAAGACTTCGTTAGATCTATTTAAAGTTGCTACAACTTGTGCTAAAGCGTCTTCTTGTGCGTTTCCATTTCCAGCATTACCATCATCCCAAAAATTAGTGTATTCGCCTGTTGTAGAGATTGCTATTCTAAATGTTCTGAGTATTTGATCATTAGCATCCTTATTGTACACTTCATTGGCTTTTGCCGTAAAAAACTCATCCTCAGTTAAACAGTTAAAGTCTTTAATATTTTGTCTTCTAGCGTCTCTACTATAGACAATGTAAGACGAAGTGTCCCCCTTACTGACCGGAACAATTAAATTCATAGACTCGTTAGGGTATGTAATCATTGCTTGTAATCCTTGAGGTGTTACGCTAAATCGCGCCCTTACTCCTGGTCGCCTAGAGCTAAACCCTAAATATGTTTTTATATTGGGATACATTACTGACAATGCCTCTGACAAAACAGGCGCTTCAACAACCATAAACTCTTCTAAATCACCTTTAATATTTGGAAGATAAACCCTAGTCTTTGTTTCGTTAGAATAAGATCTTAGAGGCACTTTTACGAGTTGTGCTTTAAACTCCTCAATATTTAGCTGAAATATCTTACCAAGTTTAGAATTAATGGTATTGCTTTCTTCATTCTCTTCTAAATTAGCTTTAATGGTTTTTTGCCAATAGTTCTGTTGAGCAATTACAGAAAATACAGTTAAAAAAAAGGATATTGACAAAACAAAATGTAGTTTTGTTTTCATGATTATTTGGTGTAAAAAATTAAATTTCCCGAATTTAGGTTTTTTTAAGTAAACACTAAGCCTATTGCTAAAGAAATTAGAATTTTTAAAAAATCTTAATCCTTGACAACAAATACAGCAAAAATATTAACCATAGGCACATTTGATGGAGTACATATTGGACACCAAAAAATACTAAAGCGTGTTGTTGCACTTGCCCAAAAAGAGAATTTAGTCCCTTCGGTATTAACCCTATTTCCTCATCCTCGCATGGTATTACAAAAAGATGACAATATTAAACTTCTAAATACTATTGAAGAACGTATTCAGCTTCTTAAAAATTTAGGAATCGAAGAAGTTGTTGTAAAAGAATTCACCAAAGAATTCGCAAATCTCTCTGCCAAAGATTATGTGCAACATATTCTAGTAGAAGAACTTAACACCAAACAGATTATAATTGGGTACGATCATCATTTTGGTAAAAATCGGAGTGCAAATATTAATGATCTAAAAATTTTTGCTGAAGAATTCAATTTTAAGGTTGAAGAAATATCCGCTCAAGAAATTAAAGATGTCACCGTTAGTTCTACTAAAATTAGAAACGCCTTAAGTGATGGTCAAATTGAAATTGCTAATACTTACTTAGGTTACAATTATTTTCTTTCGGGAGATGTTGTTAAAGGTAAGGGCATTGGTAGAACTTTAGATTACCCAACGGCTAATATTCTAATTAAAGAATCATATAAATTAATTCCCAGAGATGGTGTATATATCGTTAAATCTAAAATAGAAGACACTATCGTTTATGGCATGATGAATATTGGCACCAACCCAACCGTTAGTGGAAAAACAAGATCAATAGAGGTTCATTTTTTTGATTTTGATAAGGATATTTATGGTAAAAAATTAAGAGTTGAGTTTTTACATTGGTTACGAAGCGAAAAGAAATTCAGAAATCTCGATGCTTTAAAAAAGCAATTAAGTAAAGATATGATTGATGCCCTAAAGCACATAAAAAGAATAAATGCATAAGTTTTTGTTTAAACATATCGATAATTCTGGTCTCATTGTCTTTAGAATTATTTTTGGCCTACTCTGCTTTTTAGAATCTGTTGGAGCTGTTGTTACAGGTTGGGTAAAGCGCACAATGATAGATCCTGAATTTACATTCTCATTTATAGGTTTTGAGTGGTTACAACCCTTACCTGGCAACTGGATGTATGCCTACTATATCATTATGGGAATTTTTGGATTACTCATTATGGTAGGCTATAAGTACAGATTTAGTATGTTTATGTTTGCTATAATGTGGACAGCAACATACCTCATGCAAAAATCTTCCTATAACAATCATTACTACTTGCTGTTTATTTTAAGTTTTTTAATGGTGTTACTGCCAGCCAACAGGTATGCCTCTGTAGATGCAAGATTAAATCCTTCAATAAAACGTATTTCAATGCCAGCTTGGTGTAAATGGGTTTTTGTTATTCAATTATTTATACTTTACACTTATGCCACAATAGCTAAGCTATATCCAGATTGGCTAGACACAACATTTATAAGCTTACTAATGAAGGGCAAGGCAGATTACCCTCTAATTGGCGGTATATTACAACAAGAATGGCTTCATTATCTTCTCACTTATGGAGGCATTTTGTTTGATGGTTTAATTATTCCAGCTTTGCTATTTAAACCAACACGAAAGTTTGCCTTTTTTGTTGCAATATTCTTTCATTTATTTAATTCAGTTGTTTTACAAATTGGCATTTTCCCTTATTTAGCTTTGGCTTTTAGCCTTTTCTTTTTTGAACCAAAGCTTATTAGAAATATATTTCTTAAGAAGAAAGAATTTTATAACGCACAAGAAGTTATAGTACCAAAATACAGTGCTGTATTTATTAGTGTCTTTGTTGTCTATTTTATCATTCACATAGCACTTCCACTACGTCATCATTATTTTGAAGATGATGTGCTTTGGACAGAAGAAGGCCATCGTCTATCTTGGAGAATGATGCTACGTGCAAAGCATGGAACAGCAAGTTATAAGGTTATAGATAAGGCCACCAATAATGTAATACCCATAAAGTTAAACGACTACCTCACCAAAAAACAACAAAGAGGAGCTAGTACAAAACCAGACATAATTTGGCAATTTGCACAACATTTAAAACAAGATTTTGCTAAAAAAGGAAAAAGTGTAAAAGTATATGTTAGAGCTTACGTTAGCGTTAATGGCAAACGTTCTAGACCATTAATAGACCCAAAAGTAGACCTCGCCAATGAAGAATGGCACCATTTTAAACATCATCACTGGATATTGCCTTCAAAATAGTTTTTATCTGCTCAATTTCTTATTACTTTTGTGGCTTATTTTGTGCGCTTAGTAGCGTAAATTCAAAATTCTTTTAGATATGTTACAAGTTGCTTTTATTAGAGAGAATAAAGACGCTGTTATTAACGGTTTAGCAAAACGAAATATCGACGCTACCGAAATGATTAATGATGTTATTGCTTTTGATGAAGATCGAAGAAACCTTCAGACAAAATTAGATAATACTAAAGCAGAATCTAATGCTTTATCAAAAGAAATTGGTAACTTATTTAAATCTGGCGAAGCTCAAAAAGCTAATGTTTTAAAAGAAAAAACAACGCAGTTAAAAGAGACCGTTAAAACTTTAGAGCAAGAGCTTAATGAAAAAGCAGATGCACTTAATGAGTTGTTGTATAAAATCCCTAATGTACCTAACGCAATAGTTCCAGCTGGTAATACAGATGAAGATAATGAAGAAGTGTATCGCGAAGGCAATATCCCAACATTGTTTGAAGGTGCTTTACCGCATTGGGAATTAGCCAAAAAGTACGACATCATAGATTTTGAACTTGGTAACAAAATCACTGGTGCTGGTTTTCCTGTTTACAAAGGAAAAGGTGCAAAACTACAACGTGCGCTTATCACATATTTTTTAGATAAAAACACTGAAGCTGGTTATACCGAAATGCAAGTGCCTCACCTAGTAAATGAAGCTTCTGGTTTTGGCACAGGACAATTGCCAGATAAAGAAGGGCAGATGTACCATGTTACAGGTGATAATCTGTATTTAATACCAACAGCAGAAGTTCCTGCAACAAATATCTTTAGAGACACCATTCAAAACGAAGATGACTTACCTCAAGCAATAACAGGCTATACACCTTGTTTTAGACGCGAAGCAGGTAGTTATGGTGCACACGTAAGAGGGTTAAATCGTCTGCATCAATTTGATAAAGTTGAAATCCTTAGAGTTGAGCATCCATCTAAATCTTACGATGCTTTAGATAGCATGGTAGAGCATGTAAAAGATATTTTGAAAGCATTAAAATTACCATACAGAATATTACGTCTATGTGGTGGAGATTTAGGCTTTACCTCTGCGCTAACTTACGACTTTGAAGTATTCTCTACAGCTCAGGACCGTTGGTTAGAAATTTCTTCGGTTTCAAATTTTGAAACTTTCCAGGCCAATCGTTTAAAATTACGTTTTAAAAACAGTGACGGTAAAAATGAATTATGCCACACGCTTAACGGAAGTGCATTAGCGTTACCTAGAGTTTTAGCCGGAATTTTAGAAAATTACCAAACAGAAAAAGGTATTAAAATCCCAGATGTATTAGTACCCTACACTGGCTTTGATATGATTTCGTAACAGAGTACTCACCAAGAAATTAGACACAATTGTTAAAATAACGTGTGTTTAATCGATTTATTACGTATTTCTTCGTTTTTTTTGTTTATTTTTAGCATGTTAGCAGTCCAAATCAAGGATTAGCCTAATTATGAAAAATGTAAAACGCATTGTACTACTCATTGCACTAGTTGTTATGGTAAGCAAGGTATTTTTCTAACTATTATAGCGTACTAAAACACCACGACAAAGTAATTGAATCATATTTTACAAATAATGGTTAATAGCACATTTATTTTGCTGGTCAAAATGCCTAAACGTAAAGTTTAGGCATTTTTTTATAATAACATTTACAATATCTAGAAACTGCATTTGTTATATTTACAAAAACACTTTCTGTGAAAAACTATCTGCCCTTAATATTACTTTTCTATATAGTCAATTTTGCGAGTGCGCAAAACAGTGAAGTATTAGCTGATAATTATTATAAAAAAGGGGAGTTTAAAAAAGCGCTTTTCATTTATGAAAATCTAAACAAAGAAAAGCCCTATAGTTATAAGTATCTATTCAAACTTATAGATACATATCAGCAATTAGAGCAATTTGATACTGCCGAAAACATTATTATTCAGCGTCTCGAAAAACGCAGAAACCCAACTATGGTAGTAGAGCTCGGCTACAACTATCAGCTAAAAGATAGTCTAGATAAAGCAAAGCTGCTGTATAAAGAAGCAATAGATTACATAGACGAAAACCCAAACTACATTTATAGCGTCGCAAAAAAATTTGAAGACCATTCGCTTTTAGATGAAGCCATACAAGTCTATAACAAAGGTAAAATCTTAACACCAGACAAAAATTATAGCATTCAATTAGCTAGAATTTATGGTGATCAAGGTAATATCGAAAAAATGTTTGAGAATTATATTGATTATATAGCCTACAGACCAAACTACCTCAACAATATAAAACGAGCTGTCAGCGATTTTATATCAGAAAACAAGGATAACGAAAACAATGTTTTTTTAAGGCGATTATTACTGAAAAAAATTCAACAAGAACCCAGTCCGTATTGGTATGAATTTTTGAGTTGGCTGTATGTACAAGAGAAAGCTTATAACAAATCTTTTATTCAAGAAAAAGCATTGTATAAGCGTAATCCTGAAAGTTTAGACCGAATAATTGAACTAGCTGTTACAGCATTAAGCGATAATGATAGTGAAACCTCAAAAGATATTTTTAATTACGTTTTAGAAACCACTCAAGATGCTACTACAGCATTAACAGCGCATCAATATATTCTTGAAATTGACACCAAAAATGCAACATCAAAAAAAGAACTAGATGTTATTGATAAAGCCTACAATAAACTGTTTCACCAATTCGGAAAGTCTGAATTAACATTACCATTACAATTAGCTTATGGTGAGTTTTTAGCCTTTCATCAAAAGGATACTGAAAGCGCAACGTCTTTTCTACGACAAAGCATGAAACTGAATATTTCAGAATTTCAAGAAGCTGAAGTAAAATTGCTTTTGGCCGACATATTAGTATTACAAGAACGTTTTAATGAAGCCTTAATCTTTTACTCTCAAATTCAGTTAAGCCTTAAAAATAGTACCATTTCGCAAGAAGCACGATTTAAGGTTGCAAAAACCAGCTATTACAAGGGAGATTTTGATTGGGCAGAATCACAACTCAAAATTTTAAAATCTTCAACCTCACAACTTATTGCCAACGACGCTCTGGATTTAAAATTGTTAATCTCAGACAACAAGTGGGAAGACAGTACGCAAACCGCATTAAAATACTACGCAAAAGCGGATTTACTCGCTTTTCAAAATAAAACGGATGAAGCTATTTCGCTTTTAGATAAAATTTTAGAAGAACACAAAGGTGAAAGTATTATCGACCAAGCTTTATTTGAGCAAGCCAAACTGTTTGAAAAGAAAAAGCAATACAATAAAGCGGAAGCCAACTATCTAAAAATTATTGCAGACTATAGAGAAGACATCTTAGCAGACGACGCACATTATTATTTGGCAGAATTATATAATACACATTTAGCCAAACCTGAAGAAGCCAAACAGCTTTACGAAAAAATTATTTTCGATTTTGAAGACAGTATTTACTTTATCGAATCTCGAAAAAAGTTTAGGATGCTACGTGGTGATAGTATTAATTGAGCAGTATTCAATTTTGTCACAAAAATGCACGTATCAATTCCTTACTTTTGCATCAACCTTTCTAAAACCTCACACCTAATGCCTAAAACCTCACACCTCATATACAACGTCACAGTTAACATAGACGATTCCGTTCACGATGAATGGCTTAGTTGGATAAAAGCACATATTCCACAAGTTTTAGCTACAGGTAAATTTGTAGATGCCAAACTCACTAAAGTATTGGTAAAAGAAGATATGGGAGGTACAACCTATTCTGTGCAATATAAAGCACACTCTAGAGCAGCTTTAGATGCGTATTATGCTGAAGATGCCGAGCGCTTAAGAGGAGATGGACTAAAACGGTTTGCTGACAAAATGTTAGCGTTTAGAACCGAATTAGAAGTCATAGATGAATATTCGGTAAATTTCAATTAAGTTTGTCATTCCTGCGTAGGCAGGAATCTTTTTAAATAAATACTTCCGAACCAGTGTCAAACCAAAATCAAGTTAAAGCCAAAAAACACTTAGGGCAACATTTTCTAAAAGATGAAAACATTGCCAAAAAGATTGCAGATACCTTAACACTGCGAGGCTACAAAGACGTGTTGGAAATTGGTCCAGGAATGGGTGTATTAACCAAATATCTTCTCAAAAAAGAGACTAAAACTCACGTTATAGAAATTGACACAGAATCCGTTGAATACCTTAAAAGCAATTACCTTAACCTTTCAGACAGAATCTACGAGAAGGACTTTTTAAAGTACGATTTAACTGAAGTTTTTAAAGAGCAGCCCTTCGCTATTATTGGTAATTTTCCATACAATATATCGTCTCAAATTGTTTTTAAAACTTTAGAGATGCGTCATCAAATACCAGAATTTTCGGGAATGTTTCAGAAAGAGGTGGCGCAGCGTATTTGTTCTAAAGAAGGTTCTAAAATCTATGGCATTCTATCGGTTCTAACACAAGCATTTTATGATGCTGAGTATTTATTTACAGTACCGCCTTCTGTATTTAATCCACCACCAAAGGTAGATTCTGGTGTGCTATTACTAAAACGAAAAGAAAATTTTACATTGCCTTGTGATGAAGCTTTATTCTTTAAAGTGGTTAAAACAGGTTTTCAGCAACGCAGAAAAACATTGCGCAATAGTTTAAAAACCTTCAATCTTTCCGATAATTTAAAAGCAAATACTATCTTTGGGCAGCGACCAGAGCAATTAAGTGTTTTACAATTTATTGAGCTCACTTTGCTTATTGAAAACGACCAAAATTAAGTTTTACGTCATTTCGAGCGATTTCAAAATATAAATTTTGAAATTGTATCGAGAAACATAAAAAAACAAGTGGAAGAAACTCAAGACAACATACAATTTCAGCTCACAGATGAGCTCATTGAAAAAGTAGAAGTCCTTGTCGAAGACAAAAACGACAAAGAACTCAAATCCCTTTTAAGTGAGTTTCACCACGCCGATATTGCCGAAATTCTTGACGAGCTCGAGCTAGATGATGCACTTTATGTTATAAAACTTCTAGACTCAGAAACCACTTCGGATGTTCTTATGGAACTCGATGAGGACAATCGTGAGAAAGTTTTAAGAAACCTATCTGCCAAAGAAATTGCCGAAGAAATTGAAGAGCTTGATACCGATGATGCTGCAGATATCATCGCAGAACTTCCAGAAGAGCGACAACAAGATGTAATCTCTCAGATTGAAGACGAAGCTCATAAAGCAGAGATAAAAGAGCTTTTAACATATGATGATGACACAGCTGGTGGTTTAATGGCTAAAGAGCTTGTTAAAGTCTATGAAACCTGGACTGTTGCTGGTTGCTTGCGACGCATAAGAGGACAAGCTAAAGAAGTAACTCGTGTACACTCTATTTATGTGGTTAACAAAGAAGAAAAATTAATTGGTCGCCTGTCACTGAAAGACTTAATTGTTGCCAAAAGTGATCAGAAAATTGCCGAGATAGCTAAAGACAATGTAGATTTTGTTAACGTTAAAGATGATGCAGAAGATGTAGCGAGAGTTATGGCAAAGTACGATTTAGAGGCCATACCTGTGGTTGATGACAACCAAACACTTCTGGGCAGAATTACCATTGATGATATTGTCGATGTCTTAAAGGAAGAAGCAGACAAGGATTATCAATTAGCAGCAGGTATTACTCAAGATGTAGACTCGGACGATAGTATTATTGAACTTACCAAAGCACGTTTACCTTGGTTATTTTTGGGTTTAGTTGGTGGTGTTGGCGCATACGTGATTATGCATTTTTTTGAAAGTGGATTACCTGAAGAATTTAAAATTTTGTTTCTATTTGCTCCACTTATAGCAGCAATGGCTGGTAATGTAGGTGTACAGTCTAGCGCAATTATTGTACAAGGTTTAGCCAATGACGATGTTAAAGGAAGTATTAATAACAGATTAATTAAAGAAATGCTTTTGGCAGCATTAAACGGTGTTATCTTATCCATTTTTCTCTTTGGCTTTGTTGCTATTTTTCAAGGCGACCCCTTATTTGCTTTAGCTATTTCTATATCCTTAATTGCAGTTATTATTGTTGCAGGTCTTGTTGGTACATTCATCCCTCTATTTCTAGATAAACGAGGTATAGATCCTGCTATTGCAACAGGACCATTCATTACTACAAGCAATGATATTTTTGGAATAATCATCTATTTAATGATATCGAAATTAATTCTTGGTATTTAATTATAAATGAATTGGTAGGATAGACATGGTACTCATATGAAAATATTGCACATCGATAAAAACCATCCTCTGCTTTTAAAGCAACTAAATGATTTAGGTTTTACCAATCATGAAGATTACACCTCATCAAAATCAGAAATTGAAGCAAAGATTAAAAACTATGATGGCATTATTATAAGAAGTCGTTTTACCATTGACCAACACTTTTTAAATGCAGCTACAAATCTTAAATTCATAGGTCGTGTTGGTGCTGGTTTAGAAAATATTGATTGTGATTATGCCGAAAAGAAAGGTGTGTACTTAATATCCGCTCCAGAGGGGAACCGAAATGCCGTTGGTGAGCATACCTTAGGACTATTATTATCCCTTTTTAACAAACTAAATAAAGCAGACCGAGAAGTAAGACAAGGCATGTGGTTACGAGAGTCTAACAGAGGCTTAGAGCTCGATGGTAAAACAATTGGCTTAATTGGCTATGGCAACATGGGCAAAGCCTTTGCAAAAAAGCTTAGAGGTTTTGATGTAGAAGTACTTTGTTATGATATTAAACCCAATGTTGGTGATGAGAATGCTGTCCAAATATCGCTTAGCGATCTTCAGGAAAAAGCAGATGTATTAAGCCTACATACACCACAAACTGAATTAACTACAGGTATGGTAAATTCAGAATTTATAAATGCATTTAAAAAACCGTTTTGGCTCATTAATACAGCGCGTGGAAAAAGTGTAATAACAAGTGATTTGGTTAACGCTCTAGAAACTGGTAAAATCCTAGGTGCAGGATTAGATGTTTTAGAATATGAAAAATCGTCTTTTGAAAACCTCTTTACGTCTAGCAAAATGCCAGCAGCCTTTGAATATCTTATTAATGCAGAAAATGTACTTTTAACACCTCATGTAGCAGGCTGGACCGTTGAGAGCAATATTAAACTTGCACAGACCATCGTAGATAAAATTAAAGCGAAATTTTGCTAATTTAGAGGATTACTAAATCCATCAAATTATGCAATACGACGCAACATCACCAGAAGATTATATAAGTCAGGTACCAGAAGAACGGCAAGACACGCTCAAAAAACTTCGTAAGGTTATAAAGGATAATTTACCTAAAGGTTTTGAGGAAGGTATGCAATACAAAATGATTGGCTACTATGTGCCGCACTCGGTTTATCCAGATGGTTACCATTGCGATCCTAAAGTACCTTTACCGTTTATGAGTTTTGCTTCACAAAAAAACTCTGTCAATCTATATCATATGGGCATTTATGCAAAGAAAGAATTGCTAGATTGGTTTGTTGCGGAATATCCTAAGCATTGCAAACGCAAACTCGATATGGGTAAAAGTTGTATCAGATTTAAAAAAATGGAGGATATTCCGTTTGAACTCATTGGTGAGCTAACTCAAAAAATGAGTAGTGAAGAATGGATTGCCATTTACGAATCAGCCTTAAAGAAAAAATAACAGTATAACCTAAAAAGATTCTTGCCTCCGCAGAAAATAAATATGAAAAAACGAGTAACAGGAATAGGTGGTCTGTTTTTTAAATCCACAAACCCAAAAGCATCAAAAGAATGGTACAAAAAACATCTAGGTTTTAATACAGACGATTATGGTTGCAAATTTTGGTGGAAAGATAAGGACGGAAAGGATTGTTCTACACAGTGGAGTCCTTTTGGGAAAGATACCAAATATTATGAGCCTTCTAAAAAAGACTTTATGTTTAACTATAGAGTAGAAAATTTAGAGAAATTATTAGAAACTTTAAGAGAAGAAGGTGTTACAATAATAGGAGACGTGGAAGAATACGACTACGGTAAGTTTGGCTGGGTGCTAGATAATGACGGTAACAAAGTTGAACTCTGGGAGCCGATTGACCAAGCATTTAAGTGATTTTGTAACAATCGCTATAATACACTGACATATAAAGTAGTACTTTGTATTAAAATCTAATAAATGAATATTTTTAAAACACCAAATAGAAAAACGTAAGTACATTTTTACTAACTTTATATTCTAACCAAAACACACAAAACTATGTCAGACGACAACAAAGATTTAGGCGACGAGCTAAACGATATGATTGGCGACGCAAAAGACAACGCTAAGAAGGCTGGTGATAAAATTAGCCAAAAAACGGATGAATTTAAAAAAGAGGCCAAAGAGTTTGCCAATGAAGCTAAAGAGAAAGCTTCTGAATTTTCTAATGAAGCAAGAGAAGTTTTAAGCGATGGTAAAAATGTAGCAATTATAGCGCACATTACAATAATCGGTTGGATTATTGCTATTATAATGAATAGTAGCAATAAAACTGAATTAGGGTCATTTTATATTAGACAAGTTTTAGGGATTATATTATTAGGTATTGTACTTGGTCTTATACCTGTTATTAACTTTTTTGCTTGGATTTTACCATTTGCCATGTGGATTATGAGTTTAATAGGCTCTCTAAGCGGCAAGAAAAAGCCCGTCTTTTTGTTAGGAGAACAATTTCAGGATTGGTTTAAAGGCCTTTAAAAACAAAACCCAGAATTAAAATTCTGGGTTTTTTTATAACAGTTATTTATTTCTAATATCAATCACCGCTAGTTAGCGTATGTTTTTTCTTGCAAGTCCCTGTGTGACATGGAGAACACCCACACATTCTAACTACTTCGCATCCAGCAAACTCACATCCTGAAGATTCACAAACACATGTTTCTCCTTCTACTTGAATACCCATATCCGTACCATATGCTTTTGAACTAATATTTATTTTACCGTCGGTTGTATTGCATTTAACATGTAATAAGGTTTTTCACCTTCTTCTATTTGTGCCTCAATTAGTTTTACTGTACCAAATTGAGTTTTTGGGTCGAGTTCATGGATTTTTATCCAATCTTCTTTTAATTTTTTTTCTGTGATTTTTATAAACTCATTTGTTTTTGAGTCGATGTAACCAACATTATTTTTAAAAGCCTCATCCATAATGTAACCTTTTTCAGATCGTGCTTTGTCATCTAAAATTTTAGTGGTATTGTCGTCAGAGCAGGCCAAAACAGTAATAACAAATAGTAAAATTAATGGCGATAAAAATTTTTTCATGTCTTTTAAGATTTTTAACACTACAAAGTACGTGTGTTATAGTTAAACAATAAACGTTGTCAGTAAAGCGTTTTCATTTTGGTTGTTATTTCTACAAATGAAACTCAAAGCCATTAAAAAAGGGTTGAAAGGGATAAAACAGTACTGATTTTATTCAAAATAAAGGAAACAATAATATCTACAGAATAAAATAGTAATATCTCATTATTTAATTTGAAATTAAAAAAAAAAAAAACGAGAGTACCAATTTTTTTTTAATTATTTTATTGACATTCAGATTTTTATATAAAAAAGAATAAAAAACCTAAATTTATTTCTGGGTTTCTTTTTTTACATCTAAACCATAATCCAAGGGTAGCGTATCTCCCATGCGTTGGCTGCCCATTGCTCCATTAAAATAGACTCCTTTTATAGCGGAATAGTTGCCGTAAGCATCAACCAAAAAACTGTCTACATAGACCTCAATATCGCTTTGTTCCTTTCTGTCATATAAAATTGATACTTTTTGTTTTAGAGAAACTTTTTTAAAATCGGTATTCGGTTTTGCTGTGATTTTAAAATATTTATACTCGGCAACTCTAAAGCCTTTATAATAAATTTCGTAACCTTTTTCTCTCAATTTTTTATGGTATAATGCACGCATAAAATGTTGTACAGAGCCTTTATAAACGTTTTCTCGTATTCTTTGTACACGCTTTTTATCTGCCTTGTCTAAGTTTTTATAATAAGAGGTGCCAGCATAAGCCACTCGCTCTAAAGCAAAATCTTGCGTTTCTAGATCTGCATAGCGGTATTTCGCTTCAAAATCTATCATATCAAAAGATATCTGGTACTGTAGTGCATTATTTTTTATGAGTACAGGTACTTCGGCATTGGCATATAAGGTTTTGTTTCTTTTATCGTATCGTAATACAATGTCATTTTCGTTTAAAATTTTACAAGATTTGGCATATTTAGATGTTCCTAAAAATTCTTTTCTAAAAAGTCTCAGTTTTTGTTTTCTGGTTAAACCATCATCAAAATCTATAAACACCTCATCTAGGCTAATATCTGTTGGCTTTAGCTTTATAACTATATCGTTCGTGGTTCTATAATCTTCTATAACTACTTTTTTGTAACCTAAATAGGAAACCACCAAAGGAGATTGTATAGCGTCTGAATAATCTATAGAGAAATTTCCTTGCACGTCGGTAGTTGTACCAATTGTGGTATTATCGAAATAAACAGCAACTGTTTCTAAAGGTTTGTTATTTGCGGCATCTATAACTTTACCTTTTAGGGTCTGAGAAAAACAAATTACTGGAAATAGAAGCCCAACTAAAACCTTACTCATCATGGTTATCCATGAATTTACGTTCTAGCTCAGCTTGAAACTCTTCCATTACAGGTCTTACGGTACTTTCGGGTAAATCTGCAATTTTTATATACATTAACCCGTCAACAGCATTATTAAACAACGGATCTACATTAAATGCAACAATCTTAGCATTTTGTTTAATGTACTTTTTTAGTAGAACAGGCAAACGTAGTGCGCCTGGCTCTACCTCATCAATTAATTTGTCGAGTTTATTTAAATCGGCTTCGGCTTCATCAAAGACAAACTCTTTATCGGCATCTTTAAGCTTTACCTTAAATTCTTTCTTAGGGTGCACATACTGCGCAACATAAGGGTCGTAGTAGTGCGATTTCATAAACTCAATCATTAGACTCTTTGAGAAGTTAGAGAATTGATTACTTATACTTACACCTCCAATTAAATATTTGTGCTCTGGGTAGCGTAATGTGGTATGCACAATCCCTTTCCAAAGCAGAAAAAGAGGCATTGGTTTTTGCTGGTATTCCTTTATGATGAAAGCACGTCCCATTTCTATGGATTGGCTCATCATTTTGTATAGCTCTGGCTCAAAACGAAATAAGTCTTGTAGATAAAACCCATTAATACCGAAACGTTCAAAAATCTGAGAGCCCAATCCCATTCTATAGGCTCCTGCAATTATATTTTTATCGCTATCCCACAAAAACATATGATGGTAGTATGCATCAAAGGTATCTAAATCTGTGGGTTCGTTTGTTCCTTCACCCACCTCCCTAAAGGTTATTTCTCTTAATCTACCTAACTCGCTCAAGATATTTGGCATATCACTGGCAGCGGCTAAGAATACTTCGTAGTTTTTACTCACCAGCAATCTACAATCTTTTTCCCTTAGATTTTCTACCTCAGCAATCATCAGTTCTGGGTCTATGGGAGTCACTATTCGTTTTGGTGGTTTTGGAACTTTTACAGTTGATTTAATGTTGTCTAAAATCTTTGGTTTGTCTTCAAAGGTTTTAGATAGCATATAGGTTTTTCGTCTTAAAAATTCGGTAAATTCATTGAGTGTTTTATGCTCGTTTTGGTCATTGACCGTAATTGGCCTACCGATTCTAACTTTAATGGTTCTTCGCTTTTGAGTAAGTAACTCTGAGGGTAACTTGGCCGTTCTTAACGTATCGCTAATCTTGGATAGCCTGTAGAATAGTCTACTGTTTTTAGCATGAAAATAAATAGGAACAACAGGCACTTCTGCTTTTTTTATTAATTTCATGGCCGCTTCTTCCCACGGTCTATCAACTACTAGCTTTCCGTCTTTATAAGTTGACACTTCACCTGCAGGAAACACACCTAAAGGATGTCCGTCTCTTAAATGCAAAATGGCATTTTTAAAACCTGTAATGCTACTTTTCACATCCTTTCGGTCTTCAAAGGGGTTTACTGGCATTACATAAGGTTTTAAAGGTGCTATTCGGTGCAGTAGAAAGTTGGCTATAATTTTAAAATCATTACGTTGCTCAAGCATCAATTTTAAAAGTAAAATACCATCTATTCCACCAAGTGGGTGATTAGAGATGGTGATGTATGCACCATCTTTTGGTAATCGTTTTAAGTCTTCTTCGGGAATTTCAAATTTTATTTGAAAATCATCTAAAAGTGCGTTTAGAAAATCTAAGTCAGATAAATGCTTATTGCGCTTGTAGATTCTGTTAATCGTAGAAATTTTTAGCACTTTCATTAGCAACCACCCAAAGAACGTGCCCAGAAAACCATACTTATCTGCATTAATAGCTTTTGCAACTTCTTTTGCGGTTACTAATCCCATATCAGATGATTTCCTCATAAAACAAATGTAGTAAATGTTATTTAGTTACGATTTGAACGGTCTCTTGCGTTAATTGTTTCAATAACACAGTTTTATCTTTTTCAAGCGCTTTAATGGCTTCCTCATTATAATGCCTAATAGTATAAAGACTAACCTCATCGTAACATGTTACATTAAATTTTGCCTTTAAATGCTGTAACAATTTATTACGATTATTGTAAATATTGTCTATGCAGACTGAAAAACTTATCGCTGAGTTTTGAATGACATCTACCTTCATTTTATATAAATGTAATAGGCTAAAGATTTCACTGATATTTTCTTCAACGATATAAGAAAAGTCTAATGATGATAGCGAAATTAAAATCTGATTCTTCTTAACTATAAAACAAGGTGCTTCTGGCTCTATGGCTTTTCCTTTACTTACACATGTACCTTCTGCTTTTGGGTTTAAAAACGACTTTACGTATAATGGAATTTCCTTTCTTTGTAGAGGCTGTAGGGTCTTTGGATGAATTACAGATGCACCATAAAATGCTAACTCTATAGCTTCTCTGTAAGAAATTTGATTGAGCAATTGTGCATTTTTGAAATAGCGTGGGTCTGCATTTAATACTCCCGGAACATCTTTCCAGATAGTAACACTACTGGCATTAAGGCAATAGGCAAAAATGGCTGCAGTATAATCACTACCTTCTCGTCCTAGTGTTGTTGTAAAATTATTAGAGTCGCTGCCTAAAAAACCTTGTGTAATGTTTAGTACTGATTTATTGAAATTTGAAGAAATATATTGTTGCGTTTCATCCCAATTAACGTTGGCACGTCTGTAATAGTTATCTGTTTTAATATAATTTCTTACATCTAGCCAATTATTTTTCACACCAATTTGGTTGAGATAGTAGCTAATAATTGTGGTAGATATTAACTCACCGTATCCTATTGTTTGGTCATAAACATAATTGTAATCTGGAGATTTATTGCTTTTAAAAAACTGGTTTAGCTCATCGAAAAATGATTTTACGACCACAAACACCTCATGATGTTCATTATTGAATAAATCTAACAAAATTTCATTATGATATTTTATAACATCATGTATAGAGCTTTGCAGTTCTGTTTTGTTTTCAAAGTAATTTTTTACAACAACTTCCATGGCATTGGTTGTTTTTCCCATAGCAGAAACGACCACCAATGTATTTTCATAACCCGTTTCCGTTAAAACTGAAGCAAGGTTTTTTACTCCTTTAGCATCTTTTACCGAAGCTCCACCAAATTTATAAACGCGCATCACAATTTTTTAAATAATTTTCTATTCCTTTTTCATCTAACTGAACTACGTCCCAATCTCGCATTACATTTGCTCCTTTCTTTTCATAGAAATTTATTGCTGGTTCATTCCAATCAAGAACCTCCCAACTAATTCGCTTTACTCCTAAGGATTTACCGTATTCAACAACTTTATCTAATAGTTGGGTTCCTAAATTTTTACCTCTTTGCGATTGGCTTACAATTAAATCCTCTAAGTGTAAAACTTCGCCTTTCCAAGTAGAGTATCTTTTGTAAACCAAAGCCATACCTTCAACCTTATGGTCTACTTCTATAACAAAACAGGTAAATTTTGGATTATGCCCAAAACCGTCCTCTTCTAACATGTTTTGAGTTACTTCCACGGCTTCTGGTTCTTTTTCAAATATTGCCAATTCTTTTATGAGTTCTAGCACTCTTGGCATATCGGCTTTTGTAGCAAGTCTAGGTAGATTCATTTTTACTTTTAAAAGACTCAAATATAGTTTAAAATTAACGCTTTCATTTTATGCTTTTTTATTAAAAAAGACACTTTATCAAATTCTTAACTCGTTTAGTCCACGAAAACGTTATAGTTTATTAAAAAATACGATATTTGTTGCAACTACTAATCAATATTATATCATGTCGCGACGCAATCAAACTCTTGGTGAGTTTATCATAGAAAACCAATCTTCTTTTAAGTATACTTCTGGTGAACTCTCTAGGCTTATAAATTCTATTAGGTTAGCTGCAAAAGTTGTTAATCACGAAGTTAACAAAGCAGGATTGGTAGATATTCTTGGTGCTGCTGGAGATACCAATGTGCAAGGCGAAGATCAACAAAAGTTAGATGTTTATGCCAACGAAAAGTTTATACAAACTATGACCAATAGAAACATCGTTTGTGGTATTGCTAGTGAAGAAGAGGACGATTTTATAACCATTAATAGTCAAGACGAAAATCACCAGAATAAATATGTGGTTTTAATAGATCCTTTAGATGGTTCTTCTAACATAGATGTTAATGTTTCTGTTGGTACTATTTTCTCAGTTTACAGAAGAGTAACACCTGTTGGAACACCTGTTCAGATAGAAGATTTTTTGCAAAAGGGCACTAATCAGGTAGCGGCTGGTTACATTATATATGGTACATCTACAATGCTTGTTTACACTACGGGTGATGGCGTTAATGGATTTACCTTAAACCCAGCCATAGGCTCTTATTATTTATCGCATCCAAACATGAAATTCCCTGAAAATGGACAAATTTATTCGGTTAACGAAGGAAATTATATCCATTTCCCCAAGGGCATAAAAGATTATATTAAGTACTGCCAGATGGAAGAAGGTGATAGACCTTACACTAGCCGTTATATAGGCTCTTTAGTGTCTGATTTTCATAGAAATATGATAAAAGGTGGAATTTACATGTATCCTAAGAGTTCAAAAGCTAGTAATGGTAAACTTAGATTGCTTTATGAATGTAACCCTATAGCGTTTTTAGCAGAACAGGCAAACGGAAAGGCAAGTGATGGATTTAACCGAATAATGGAAATAGAACCAACCGAACTTCACCAGCGTGTACCATTTATTTGCGGTAGTAAAAATATGGTAGAAAAAGCAGAAGAGTTTATGCGTAACGCAGAATAAAAAAGCGAACATCACTTCGACTACGCTCAGTGACCATGTTCGCTTTTGTTATATAAAATCTTGCCTTTTATTGATTCATTTTTTTCATTCTCTCGATAAACTCGTCTAAGTCTACCTCGTAATGTACCAAAGTAAGAGCCTTATCTGTAATGTATTTTACATTGTCTGGATTAAATCCTAACCCAATGCAAAGTTTCTCAAGCAAGCTTGTTTGGTTTGGTCCTTCTATGTGGTCGGCCCAGACCATACGTGCCAAGTCGTATAAGCGCTCTAAGCGTTTATCGTAAGACGTTGGCGGATTAATTGGATGGCTTAGATAATCCTTAAGTATCGTTTTATAATCTATTTCACTTATTTCTAAACGGGTGGCAAGTCGGTCTAAAAATGCTTTTTCCGCATCGTTAATAACACCATCACTCATAGCTACTCTTACAATAGCAGCAAAATGGTCCTCATTTCGCTTTTTAAAACCACTATCAAATAAATCTGAAATTGACATAATCTGTATTTTTATATGCCTGCAAATATAGACTAAACCTTAAGGTAATAAAATGAAAATCTAAAGATTTTTACATAGCTATAGAACTGTATTTAATATTTATGTTTTTAACAAAAACCCACCTTTCTTATTTTTAAATTTAAAGTTATAAGTTTGTTAAGCAACGATTTCTTTCTTACATGAATGCCAAATATTTAAAAGAAACATATTATTACGATTACAGCAACCCTCAAATTCAAGATTTAATAAAAGAGGTACATCTATGCACTACAACCCAAGAAAAAATAAAGCATCTGTACCTTAAAGTAAGAGATAAGTGGAGATATAGTCCGTTTGAAATTGGACTTACCGAAGCACATTATAAAGCTAGTAATATTGCAAAAAAACAACAAGCGCATTGTATAGATAAAGCTATACTTCTAATCGCTGCTTTACGTGCCGTAAATATTCCGGCACGATTGCGATTGGCAAAAGTTTCTAACCATATTGCCACAGAACGCTTAGAAGCTAAACTAGGCACTAACGAGCTTGCACCACATGGTTTGGTTGATGTATTTCTTGATGGAAAATGGAAAAAATGCTCACCTGCATTTAACAAAGAACTTTGTGCAATGTATAATGTAGATGTATTAAATTTTGATGGTACCGAAGATTCTGTATTACAAGAATACAATAAAGACAGTAAAAAATTTATGACCTACTTAGAAGATTACGGTCACTTTGAAGATGTACCTCTAGACTATATTAAATCTATTTTTAAAGACAATTATCCTGAGCTTTACAACACTTACTTGAACGCAACAGACATCAAATTTTAAACATTTTTTTAGTTAAAACATCCTTATATTTGCACCTCACTAAAAAATAAAGCGTCTAGTGAGCAAAACCCTTATCTCGCAAACCTTTTCACAGACTTTGCAACTGCAAAATCTGCAGAATTCTATTGTCCAACCCTTCGACTGTGCTCAGAGCAAGACTGCTCCTAAAATCCACCTAAAAGGTCTCGTAGGATCTTCTTTGTCAATTGTTATTTCAGAGGTTTTTAAGTCTACTGAAAAACCGTTTTTACTCATCTTCGATGATAAAGAAGAAGCTGCCTATTACCTCAACGATTTAGAACAGCTTATCAATGACAAAGATGTTTTATTCTATCCTGGCAGTTATAGAAGACCATACCAAATAGAGGAAACCAATAATGCCAATGTACTTTTAAGAGCAGAGGTGCTTAACCGCATCAATTCTCGCAAAAAGCCATGTATTATTGTTACCTATCCTGATGCGCTTTTTGAAAAAGTAGTAACCAAAAAAGAATTAGAAAAAAACACTTTAAAGATTGCTGTAGGTAATGAATTGAGTATCGATTTTGTAAACGAAGTTCTTTTTGAATATAAATTTAAACGTGTAGATTTTGTTACAGAACCTGGCGAGTTTTCTGTAAGAGGAGGTATTATTGATGTCTTTTCATTTTCGCATGACGAACCTTACCGCATTGAGTTTTTTGGTGATGAAGTTGATAGTATTAGAACCTTTGATGTAGAAACGCAACTTTCTACAGAGCGCATTAAAAAAGCAAGCATCATTCCAAATGTCGCTAACAAGCAGATTGCAGAGCAGCGAGAAAGCTTTTTAAAATATATTTCTAACAAGACGGTTTTATTTGCTAAAAACCCATCATTTATTTTTTCAAAAATTGATGAGTTTTTTGAAAAGGCAGAAGACACTTTCAAAAACCTATCGACCGAAGTAAAACATGCCTCACCCGAAGAATTATTCTGTAATTCAGAATTACTCAAACGACAATTTTTAGAGTATATCTTGGTTGAGTTTGGTGCTTCGACTTATTTTAGTTCTGTCATGTCGAGCGAAGTCGAGACATCTCAGTATTCGGATTTAAAAAGACCTCTCGACTACGCTCGAGGTGACAGCAAAACTATATTTTTCAACACCAAGCCTCAACCATCATTTAACAAACAGTTTAATCTATTAATTGAAGACTTAAATGAAAATCATGCTAACGGTATTACCAGTTATATAGCATGTGTAAGTGAGCAGCAGGCCAAACGTTTTCATGACATTTTTGATGATGCCGAACAAGAAGAAATTCATTATAAAACAGTCGTATTATCGCTTTATCAAGGTTTTATAGATCACGACAATAAAATTGCGGTTTACACAGACCATCAGATTTTTGATCGTTATCATAAATTTCATCTAAAAAACGGTTACGCCAAAAAGCAAGCCATTACGCTTAAGGAGCTCACTAACTTAGAGGTTGGAGATTATGTTACGCACATAGACCACGGCATTGGAAGATTTGGTGGACTTCAAAAAATAGATGTAGAAGGCAAAAAGCAAGAGGCTATAAAATTGGTTTATGGAGAGCGTGATGTACTGTATTTAAGCATCCATTCTTTACATAAAATCACCAAGTTTAATGGTAAAGACGGTAAACCACCTAAGGTCTATAAACTAGGAAGTAAAGCCTGGAAAAATCTTAAGCAAAAAACTAAATCTCGTGTTAAGGAAATAGCCTTTAACCTCATTAAACTCTACGCCAAACGTAAGTTAAAGAAGGGCTTTCAGTATGCACCAGACAGTCATATGCAGTTAGAGTTAGAAGCTTCATTTATTTATGAAGATACTCCAGACCAAGTGTCGTCTACTGCAGACATAAAAGCAGACATGGAAAGCGAACGACCAATGGATCGTTTAGTTTGTGGCGATGTTGGTTTTGGTAAAACTGAAGTTGCCATAAGAGCTGCTTTTAAAGCGGTAGATAATGGTAAACAAGTTGCGGTTTTAGTACCTACAACTATATTAGCTTATCAACATTACAGAACATTTAAAGAACGTTTAAAAGATTTTCCTGTAACGGTAGATTATGTCAATCGTTTTAGAACAGCTAAGGAAAAACGAGAAACTTTAGAAAATCTAGAAAAAGGTGGTTTAGATATCATTATTGGTACGCATCAACTTGCTAATAAAACTGTAAAATTTAAGGATTTAGGACTGCTCATCGTTGACGAAGAGCAAAAGTTTGGTGTTGCAGTAAAGGAAAAGTTAAAGACTATTAAAGAGAATGTTGATGTACTCACACTTACAGCAACACCTATTCCGCGTACATTACAGTTTAGTTTAATGGCTGCAAGAGATCTATCGGTTATTACAACTCCACCTCCAAACCGTTATCCTATAGAAAGTCATGTTATTCGTTTTAATGAAGAAACCATAAGAGATGCTGTGAGTTACGAGATTCAACGTGGTGGCCAAGTGTTTTTTATTCATAATCGTATAGAGAATATTAAGGAAGTGGCTGGTATGATTCAACGTTTGGTGCCAGATGCCAAGATTGCAATTGGTCATGGTCAGCTCGATGGAAAAAAGCTAGAACAATTGATGCTGGCTTTTATGAATGGCGAATTTGATGTTTTGGTAAGTACAACCATTGTAGAAAGTGGTCTAGATGTTCCTAATGCTAATACGATTTTTATCAACAATGCTAATAATTTTGGACTGAGTGACTTGCACCAAATGCGCGGTCGTGTAGGCCGTAGCAACAAAAAAGCATTCTGCTATTTCATAACACCAGAGTATTCTGCCATGACTACAGATGCCAGAAAGCGTATACAAGCACTCGAACAATTTACCGAGCTTGGTAGCGGCTTTAATATTGCCATGAAGGATTTAGAAATACGTGGTGCAGGAGATTTACTTGGTGGTGAGCAAAGTGGTTTTATCAATGATATTGGGTTTGATACGTACCAAAAAATCTTAAATGAAGCCATTGAAGAGCTTAAAGAATCTGAATTTTCGGACTTATACAAAGATGACGGCAAGCCTAAGCAATACGTAAAGGATATTACCATAGATACCGATTTTGAGTTACTATTCCCAGACGACTACGTTAACAGTATTACAGAACGCTTAAATCTGTACACGAAGCTCAATGAGATAAAAACAGAAGAAGAATTACAAAAATTTGAGTCTGAAATCATTGATCGTTTTGGTGAATTGCCAACGCAAGTTCAAGATTTGTTTGATAGCGTTCGCTTAAAATGGATTGCTACAAAGATGGGACTTGAAAAAGTCATTATGAAAAAAGGAAAACTTATCGGTTACTTTATTCAAGATCAGCAAAGTAAATTTTATCAAAGTAATGACTTTAGTAGAGTTTTACAGTTTGTACAAATGAATGCCTCAAAATGCAAAATGAAAGAAAAACAAACCAGAAATGGTTTAAGATTATTAATTACTTTTGAGAAGATAAACTCGGTTTCTTCTGCATTACATGCATTGCAACCCATTATGGCTTAATTATTGGAGTTGTTTTTTTGCAACAAAATTTTAAATCTAATTATGAAAAAACTAGCTACGATTCTATTAATTCTTCCTCTTTTAGCTTTTGCACAAAGCGTTAAAGGTACATTTTCACCATCCGAAGATTTTACACATGCATTCTTGTACGAGGCTACTCCAGAAGGAGCAAATTATATAAGTCATGGCGAATTAAATGACGAGGGACAATTTGAAATTAAAATAGATTCTAGTGCTGCGCCAGGCATTTATAAAATCGTTTATGCAATTCCACCAGAAGAAAACAACTTTGATTTTATTTATGATGGTAAAGAAACTGTGGCTTTTAATTTCAGCCAAGAAAACGGTGTAGAATTTACAGAGTCAGAAGAAAATAAACTTTGGGCGTCGTACCTAAAAAGTATGGATATGGTCAATCAAACCATTGCCAATTATTACGAAAAAGATGGCAAGGACAAAGAAGGTTTTAAGTCGGTTTTTAATGTTTTAAAAGAAACACAAACCAATTACGAAAACTCATCGCAAGGTAAGTTAGTTTCTGCCTTTATTATGGCTAATAGACCTTATATTCCTGCTGAATATGAAGATTTTAACACCTATTCTAAAAATGTAAAAAACAACTATTTCAGTCAAATAGACTTCAGCAACTATATTTTACAAAGCTCTACATTTTTGATAGATCGTGTGGTGTCTTATGTATTTAACATGGTAGAAAACCCTACAAACGACACTTATAAAACTTTAATAGATGATGTTGCTAATGCTATAGATAGTAAAGATTTGAATATAAAAACGTATCTATTAGAAATAATATGGCAACGCTTTGTATCGCAAGAAAATCATAACGTTGCTAATTATATTACCGATAAGCATTTATTAGATTTAGCTAATCAAACAGGTAATAAAGTATTAGCAGAAACTATAAGTTCTTACAAGAACACGTCTATTGGTACTAAAGCTCCAAATTTTGAAATTGTTTCTTCAGAAACTACGACAAGCCTTCACGATCTTAAAGGATCTGAATACTATTTACTTGTGTTTTGGAGTAGTGGTTGTGGGCATTGCCTTAATGAACTTCCAAAAGTTAAAGATTTGGTTGCTAATAAAAGCAATATTAAAGTGGTGGCTTTTGGTTTGGAAGAAGAGCCATCTAAATGGACAGAAGAGATAAAAAAGTATCCAAATTTTATTCATAACATAGGATTGGGCAAATGGGACAACCCAATTGTAAAAACCTATGGAATTGCAGCTACACCAATGTATTTCTTATTAAGCAGTGATAAGATTATTATGTCTAAACCTTATGGTTTTGAGGATTTAGAGGTGGTTTTGAAAGAATTGTAAATTATGATTAAACACTAAAATTTTCAGAATTGCTCGAGTTCAAAATAAAGAAAACGCTCAGTCAACAAGTATCGACTGAGCGTTTTTGAAACTAAATAACCAACCAAAATTTAGCTCCTTGTATTTTCTCTAAGGTTATCTACCTTAGGTGTTTTTTGTTTACGCTTTTTAGGCGTTTCTAGTTGCTTGGCAATATTCCCTTGCGCATCAGAACTTCTGTAGTATGCTATATAACCTCTACCTTCAAACTCATATGCGGTTCCAGAATTTGGGTGAAACAACTCTATTGCCCCATCATTAATAACGCTCAATTCAAAGAATTCATTGTTGAAGAAATCATAATCTAACGTTAAAGTTTTTAAGTACATATTGCCAGATACATCACCTACACCATAAACACCTGTATAATCCCAATATATGTTGTCTGGATTGTTAATATTTACATCCTGAGAACTTCTAAATGTAGAGTCGTTTCCACCAGATAAAAACTGTAGATAGTTTTCGTTATCAAACTCGTTTATAGCTCCAAAATTGCTTGTATAAACTTTCTCCCAAGCTTCATACTCTTGTAAGAAATAATGAATATTGTCATAGAACACAAAGTCATAATCAAAAGTAGATCTTTGATAACCATCTAAAAAGTAAGATGTATCATTAAATGGATTGTAAAGCTCTATGGTATTATGATCTATTTGGTAAACATCAAAACTATCAAACCCATCAATCACATGGTTTACGTCTAATATCATATTATAGGCATCATAATTTCCTATTTGTACACCAAAACCATTGCCTTGGCTTCCAATGCCAACCAAATTATTATTAGCAAAAAGGCGGCCATTATCAAAAGTTAAGGTAAACGCTATTTGTAAAAAAGGGGTTTCGCCATAGCCTTGCGTTGCATTAATATCTACATACCACAGATCATAGGAATGCAATAATTGATCTAAAGAAATTGCAGGTCCATTATCATTAATATGCAACTCTTCCGTGTAACAAGACGTAAGAAGCGTAGCACTAAGCGCAAATCCGAAAAGTAATTTCAATGTCTTCATAATTCAACGGTTTTTAGGGTTACTATCGTTATAATTTCAAAACCTATGCCAAACATCAAAATTCAATTTTCGTAAAGTGCCTTACTGAGCCTGCCGTCGCGATTTAAACTATAACAATACTAAAGACTTCGACACTTCGACTGCGCTCAGTACAGGCAAGCTCAGTCTGACATATAATTCATAAAGGAAATCACTTAATTTATGTATTTTTGAAATACAAAATCGACATATATTCTATGAGTGAATCTAAAAAATATGCAGTATTTGGTGCAGGAAGTTGGGCAACAGCCATTGTAAAAATGCTTTGCGAAAACTTAGATGAAGTAGGCTGGTACATGCGTAGCGTTTACACCAAAGAACACATATTAAAAGAACAACATAATCCAAGCTACTTAAGCTCAGTAGAGTTTCATACAGAGCAATTAAAACTTAGCAATGATATAAATGAAATTGCTGAATGGGCAGATGTCTTGTTTTTTGCCATTCCGTCTGCTTTTATGCACTCAGAGTTGGAAAAACTCACTTTAGATATTAGTAATAAAATTATTGTCTCTGCTGTAAAAGGTATCATTCCAGAATCTGGATTGTTGGTCGGTGAGCATTTTCATGACATTTATAATATTCCGTTTGAAAATATTGCGGTTATCGCAGGCCCATGTCATGCCGAAGAAGTTGCCCTAGAGCGCTTATCTTACCTTACCATTTCTTGCGCAGATGCCATTAAAGCCAAGGCCATTGCCAAAAACTTATCTAGTGACTATATAAAAACCAAAACTAGTGACGATATTATTGGTGTAGAATATGCTGTTATGCTGAAGAATATTTACGCTATTGCTGCTGGTATTGCGCACGGACTTGGTTATGGTGATAATTTTCAAAGTGTATTGATGAGTAACTCTATTCGTGAAATGAAACGTTTTATTAAGAAAATGCACAAGATGAAACGTAACATCAATAATTCTGCTTATTTGGGTGATTTATTGGTTACTGGTTATTCTGTATTTTCTAGAAATAGGATGTTTGGTAATATGATTGGCAAAGGCTATACCGTAAAATCTGCACAAATGGAAATGAATATGGTTGCTGAAGGGTATTACGCTACCAAAAGTGCTTTTGAACTCAACAAAAAGAACAAAAAGAAGACACACTTACCTATTATTAATGCGGTTTACGAAATACTTTATGAAAACAAGAACCCTAAAAAGGTTTTTCAGAAACTAACTGAGAAGCTGGATTAACAAATTCCTGTGAAAACAGGAATCTAATGTAAAAATATAACCTCAAAGCTTGTCTTCCTGAACTTGGTTCAGGATCTCATATAAAATAGATTCTGCCTCATTTACGGAATGACAAAAATTCTAGAATTTAATTAAGATATTCCTGCTTTCGCAGGAATTTTACTTTACCAATACACCCTTCAACTGCATTAAAGGAATAGTTTGAAGTGCTTTTTCGTTTATAGTGTTTTTTCTAAACACATAGGTTTTATCAAACATTTGGTTACCTTCAAAAAAGGTGACTTTAAACGAATTATTCAATTCTAAAACCTTCTCTTGCATAAACTCAATTTTGGCATAACTACGCGCAGGTAATTTTGCGAGTGTATGACGCATAGGAGGCGTCATTTTAGTTTCAGATTTTCCTTGCGAAACAATAAGTACAGTCTCTAAATCTTTATCGCTATTATTTATAATGTAGGCATTCCAGTCTAACGTTTTGTACTCTAAATGTTCTTCTTGCACAACGGCAACGTGTACATCTTTTACTTCTGGAATATTAATGTCTTTTTTCATGATATCTATGTCATTTCGAGCTTGTCGAGAAATCTCAAATCTTATCATTAAGAAAATCCCAATTAGGGTTTTGAGAGTTAATTAAAGCTTCTTTTTTTGACCTTCTCCAACGTTTAAGTTGTTTTTCTCTTTTTATTGCAACTTCAATATCTAAAAAATGTTCGTAATAGATAAGATGTTTGCATTTATATTTATGTGAAAAAGATTTGGAATGCGCTTCAGGGTTATTGTGATAATGAAGTCTATCAACTAAATTATTTGTAACACCAATATATAGGACTGTTTTGTTTTTATTGGTTATTATATAGACATAATAATTATGAGCAGCAATAACTTTTGACATAGTCGATAAATTAAATTAGATTTCTCGACAAGCTCGAAATGACAAAAAATTATAATGCAGACTTAAACTGTTCTAAAAAGCGTACATCATTTTCACTTAACAATCTGATATCACTGATTTGATTCAATAGCATAGCTATTCTATCGATTCCCATTCCGAAAGCAAATCCAGAATATGCTTTAGAATCAATCCCGCAGTTTTCCAAAACATTAGGATCTACCATACCACAACCCATAATCTCTAACCAACCTGTTCCTTTGGTAATTTTATAATCTGTTTCGGTCTCAAGTCCCCAATACACGTCAACCTCAGCACTTGGCTCAGTAAACGGAAAATAAGAAGGTCGTAAACGAATCTTGGACTTACCGAACATTTCTGTTGTAAAGTATTGCAATGTTTGTTTTAAATCGGCAAAACTCACATCCTTGTCTATATATAAGCCTTCTACTTGATGAAAGAAACAATGCGAACGTGCCGAAATAGCTTCATTACGATACACGCGACCAGGTGAAATAGTTCTAATAGGTGGTTTATTATTTTCCATATAACGCACCTGCACGGAGCTTGTATGTGTTCTTAATAAGATATCTGGATTGGTTTGAATAAAAAACGTATCTTGCATATCGCGTGCTGGGTGATATTCTGGTAAGTTTAAAGCTGTGAAATTGTGCCAATCATCTTCAATTTCTGGACCTTCACTAACATTGAAACCAATGCGTGAAAATATATCAATAATTTGATTCTTAACGATAGATATAGGATGACGCGCACCCAAAGCAATAGGCTCTCCAGGACGCGACAAATCACCATAAATGCCTTTATCCTCTTCTTGGCTTTCTAGAGATTCCTTTAAAGCATTTACTTTATCCTCTGCAGTTTTCTTAAGCTGGTTAATGGTCTGACCAAACTCTTTCTTTTGCTCGTTTGCCACGTTTTTGAATTCAGCAAAATACTGTTTTAGTAATCCCTTAGATCCTAAATATTTAATTCTAAATGCTTCTACTTCTTCTTTTGACTGTGCAGAAAACGCTTCCGCCTCTGCTATCAGCTCTTTTAACTTATCTATCATCTCTATGCTGAATTTAATTCAGTAATTCAATTTTGGGACTGCAAATTTAAAAAATATCAATCGATATACTCCATTTCAACAAAATAGTTGACAATGGCCTCTTTCATCAACACACTTTGTTCACCAGCTTTTAAAAATGGTAACTGTTCTTTTACTTTATAATGTGGCCAACCATCGTCATCTACGTAATCAAACTCATAAAACCCATAGGGTTCTAAAAGTTTACATATGGCTATATGCATTAAATCTAGCTTATGGTCTTTTTTGTATTCGCGATGTATTTGCCCAAGCTCTTGCACACCAATGAGGTAAATTATAGAATCTAAGTCGAGCGTATCACCGTCAGCAAATTGCTTAGATAGTTTTTCTACCACTAACTCCCATCGTTCTTTTAACTGTTCGTCTCTTGCCATAAATCGCTTTACAAATTGTGGCTTCAAAGTTAATAAACTAAAAGCTCTCAATAATCGTTATTATTTTAAAATGGTAAAAATCATGTACTTTTACCAAAATCGCTTTATTTATGAGTTTTATTGACATTGTTTTAGCTGCTCTATTACTATTTGGATTCATAAGAGGTCTTTTTAAAGGGCTCTTTGTTGAAATAGCATCGCTAGTTGCTCTAGTACTTGGCGTATATGGCGCTATTCACTTTAGTTATTTTGCTGCAGATTTAATGGAATCTAAGGTAGACTGGAACGAAAAAACCATAAATATTGTTGCATTTGCTATAACGTTTGTAATTATTGTATTGGCTATCAGTTTGGCTGGAAAAGCCTTAACAAAACTAGCTGATTTTGCTGCTTTGGGTCTTTTAAACAAATTACTTGGAGGCGTCTTTGGTGCTCTTAAAATAGGTCTCATCCTAAGTGTCTTACTCATTGTTTTTAATAAACTAAACAACACACTACCTTTTATGGAAAAGGAAGATCTAGAAAAAAGTGTTTTGTATACACCTGTAAAATCTCTGGCACCAATGATTTTTCCTAATCTTATAAAGAGCGAGGAAGAGCAAAAGGCCAATAAAAAAGCAAACAATTAAAAAAGCCACATAATGTGACTTTTTTAGTTGTTATAGAGCAAAAAGGTTAGGTGTAAAACTCTACTTTACCAGTACTTATATTGTACATACCACCAATGATTTTTATTTCGCCGTTTTTCTCCATATCGTTCAAAATGACACTTTGGTTTCTAATATTATCTAAAGTCATTTCGATGTTCTTTTTTGAAACGGCATCCACAAATTCTAAATTAGAAGAATTTCGAGCAGACTCATCTACTGGCTCTTCTACGGCATGGACAGCTGGCTCTATTTTATTTATAAGTGCGGTTAAGTTACCCATCCTTGCATGGTCACAGGCTCCTTTAACTGCACCACAACTTGTATGACCTAATACCAAAATGAGTTTTGTACCTGCTAACTTGCAAGCAAATTCCATGCTCCCTAGTATATCTTGATTTACAAAATTACCCGCAATTCTTATACTAAAAATATCCCCTAAACCTTGGTCAAAAACCAATTCTGCTGAAACTCTAGAGTCTATACAACTCAAAATTGTTGCAAAGGGAAACTGGCCTTTTGCTGTATCATTAACCTGCTCTAGCAAGTTTCTATTTGCTTTTTGATTTTTTTGAAATCTAGTATTTCCTTCTTTAAGATATTGAAGAGCTTTTTCAGGCGTAATCGTGGCTTGAGTTTCTCTTGTATGTGCTTTCATTTCATTTATTTTATGTGCTCAAAAATTTGAAGCATTATTTTTTATAATTTTTTTGTTTTTTAACCCTTCTTCTTTGCCTTAAAGAATGTAACAAAACTATCTGGGTTTTCAACTATTCCTCGTTCAGAAAACAATTTAATATTTATATTTCGTTCTTTGGCTTTAAATGCAAAATCTTCAAGGATTTCTATAATATCGTTATCTAAATATTTGGTATTTCTTACATCTAACTCTAAAGTAGAATTGTGTGGCACACGGTCTAACTCCTTTAAAATGGCACCTTTATTAAAGAATGTAACTTCTTCAGCTAGCGTCATTTTAATTTTGCCATCATCAATATCTTCACCTTCCTTATGTAAGAAGTGAGAGTTTCTATAGCTTCTGTAAAGCACAATGAATATGCCTATGGCAAGACCTAGACCAATTCCTTTTAGAAGATCTAAAAATACAATTCCCAATACGGTTACAATAAAGGGTACAAACTGCATCCACCCACCGTTATACATGGCCTTAAATGTTGACGGTTTTGCCAATTTGTAACCTACAATAAACAGTATAGCTGCCAGCACGGAAAGAGGTATATAATTTAATATACGAGGTATAACAAGTACTGATATAAGTAACAAAAACCCATGAATAATTGCACTTGCCTTAGTTTGACCACCAGATTGCACATTAGCAGAACTGCGTACAATAACTTGAGTTATTGGTAAACCACCAATAAAACCAGATACAATATTACCTGCTCCTTGAGCTAAAAGTTCTCTGTTGGTTGGTGTTACTCTCTTATGAGGATCTAACTTATCGGTCGCCTCCACACACAAAAGAGTTTCTAAGGATGCTACTAGTGCAATGGTAAAACCGGTGAGTATTACATCTCCTCTTGTAATTACACTAAAATTAGGAAAACTGAACTGACCAATAAACGAATCTATTCCATCGGGAACAGGTACACTCACCAAGTGGGAGACCTCAATGGCTAATGTTTCATTTTCATTAGTTAATAAATAGAATATTATTCCTACCACTACAGCAACAAGTGGTCCTTGGACGATTTCAAAAAACTTCCCTTTTTTTATAAGAATGTTACTCCACAATAAAAGTATGAGTAAACTAATAACTCCTATTACAGTCGATCCTATGGTAATATTATCTAATGCTGAGAGAATTGCTGAAAACGTATTTTCGCCAGAGGGTTCTATAAAACTATCTGCACCTTCAGGTTCTATATCGTATCCAAAAAAATGAGGAATTTGTTTCAATATTATAATTATACCTATTCCTGTAAGCATTCCTTTAATTACGGAAGAAGGAAAATAGTACCCTATTATACCAAGCCTGAGAATCCCGAAAATAATTTGAATTATACCTCCGAGCACAACAGCTACCAAAAAGTTTTCCCACCCACCTAATGCGGTAATCGCTGTTAATACAATTGCTGCTAGGCCAGCGGCCGGACCACTTACTCCTATTTGAGAACCACTTAAAAAACCAACGACAATACCACCTATAATTCCTGCTATTAAGCCAGAAAACAATGGTGCTCCACTAGCTAGAGCAATACCCAAACATAATGGCAATGCTACAAAAAATACCACAATACTTGCCGGTATATCGCTTTTTAATGATTTGTACATAATAAATACTATTTATACTTAGATAATACTCTAAGTCTTTTAAAATTAAATTTTGAAACCTTTTTTAACGGTTAGATTTGAACAACTTAAACAAGCGGTCTTTCAGGAGGTGGTGAAATTAAATTTAAGTGAGGTCTACGATAGATATTGGCTGTATATCTAGTATCAACTGGTATGGCCACTTCTTTCGTGGCATCTTCAGACATCTCTAGCGAGTAGTCCAAGAGAAGTTTTATATCTTCTTGTTCTTCCTCTTCTTCGCTCATTCCAAAAAATGCAGAAACGTCTGCCGAATCATCGAAAGATAAGATTATTGTAGGTGCGCTTATTATCATGGTAAATAGTACCACAAAACTAAGTGCAATAGCTTTTTTTAAAATCATAGGTTGTGCTATATATAAATATAACATTTACAATATATGATTTTGTTAACAATATTAAAAGGTCTTTAAGATTTTTATGTCTTTTGAAGGGATCCAACCTGTAGATTTATCTGAAAGCTGGATTTTTTTCCAGTCTTCATAGGTCTCTAACACCTGTACTTTGGTACCCTCATGAAGTCTAAATACTTCTTCTGAGCTCTTGTTAGCCTCAGACCTTACCCTAGATTCTTGTGCAAATACAATGGCAGGATTATCTTTTTTGTATAAATTTTGCCTCTGAAACGCCATGGCTACTGAAAAACAAGAAAAAAACAAGCTTGCTAAACTTATTACAAAAGCCATTCTCTTTCTTGAGGTTGCATGAGAAAAATGATATAATAAAAATAAGGCTACAAATAAAATAACGCCAGTTATGGCAATCTGAGCCCAAGTATCTACACTAAATAAATTGATAACATTATTAATGATTCTAGAAAATCCTACCTGAGGTACAGTATCTATGGCATCAACAGTCATGTTTTTGGCGTAGCCTGTCAAATTATTTATTATGTCTTTATCGTTTGGTTTTAGTAGTAATGCTTTTTCGTAATAATATATACTCGGTGCTACATTGTTAAGTTTATAATTTGCATTTCCTAGATTGAAGTATAATTCAGCAGAATGTTGGCCCGAACTTAAAATGGCTTCATATTTATCAATAGCTTCTGCGTACTTACCATCATTATACAATGCATTGGCTTGATCAAAAAGCGTATCGTTTTGAGGAATAACAATGGTGCTAAAAAAACAAAATATTAAGGCAGTAAGATACTTCATTTTCGTAGTTGTTTGTCTATTAATGAAATTGTTTTTGCAGCTTTGTCATAATCATTTTGCATAGTCACGTTGGTTATTGGTGTATATCTTGCCAATTCGCAACTTTCTAAGATTGAAATAAATTCAGTGACAACATGGGTATTTACCTGTTTTTTTGTAAGCAATGCTTCTATCTTCTCTTTATTAAAATCGCTGGTTTCTATATTTAGCTTTGCCTTTAAATAATTATGAAGTGCTCTTTCTAGCGATTCATAGAACAAAGCTTTTTGACCTAAATTTTTCTTGGCCTCACTTAAGTATTTTTTTGCTAAACGATCTGCTTTTCTTATACGGGTGCCAACAACATCAGCATCACGTTTTTCTTTTGTTCTCCTTATAATAATTGCTAACGGAATTGCTAAAAAGGGCAATAATAACAGGCACCAAAAACTCGTTGATTTAAAAAAGCTTTTTTTGGTCATGGATTCCCAATTAGAAGTCGTCTTTATAAAAGCAAAGGTATTAGCACTAGGTTTTACAGTTTGTTTTGTATTGGAGGCCACTGTGTTTTTTGAATTTTCTACTGAAGCTATGGGTCCATTTACAACATCTATAATGATCTCATCTGATGTGATACGCTTGTAGGTTTCTGACTTAAGATCGAAATATGAAAATGATATAGGTGGTATTGGGTATTTACCGCGATATTGAGGTACAATGGTGTAGGTATCAGAAATGCTTCCTTGCATGCCGCCTAAACCTGTGCGTACGTTTTCATTGTGTTCTGGCTCATAAACCTCTAAAGAACTTGGCGTGTTTAACTTTGGAAGTTCAAATAATTTTAGGTTTCCTCTACCTTTAACTTCAATTTTTGCTTGTAGTGACTCTGTGGCATCTAATTGATTTTTTGATGTTGTAACCTTAAAATCAAAGTCACCCACTGCTCCTTTAAAATCTGATGGCTTGCCTTGCTCTGGTAATGGTTTTACGTTAATTGTTCTACTACCAGCAGTAACGGTTTTTGGGACTTGAGTCATTATTTGCTGGCCAAATATATTGGCTCTACCAGTTGGTACTTCGACCGTTATATCTAAAACTAATGGTTCTAACTTTAATTTACCGGTTTTTTGAGGATATAAAACCGTTTTTCTTAATACTACATAACGGTAGTCTTCACCTTTGTACTCTCCTCTTTGAATATTTAAACCCTTTATTTCGATATTTTGGCTCCAGAAGTCGTTATATCTTGGTGTTTGCTTTTCTCGCCAATTACTACTTATTCCGACCTCTGTAGATACATATAGTTTATAGACTACTGTTGTTGGCTCGTTTAAATAAGGATTGCCGTTAGATACCTCAGCCACTAAATGAATTTTATCAGAAGCAATATCTGCTGCATCTGGTGGACCATTTGGCTTATCTACTGCGGCTGTTACAGTCACCGTTACAGGAAACGTTTTATAAACCTCACCATCAATCTCTATGGTAGCTTGCTTTATTGTAAACTTACCTTTTTTTTTTGGCGCCAAGAAATAGCTGTAGGTTTTTTTGTAGGTTCTTTTACCATTGACATACATGTTTTTTAAAGAGGTGTTGGGACCACCAACAACTGTAAAATCATCAAAGTTGGGAGGTACAAAATTGTCTCCATCTTGATTCATCTCAAAATCAATACGCAAGCGCTCATTAACACCTAACTTTTGCTTACTAACCTTAGCTTCAAATTTTACTTGAGCGTAGGTTAGACTTGATGCAAGTAGGAATAATACTATTGTTATGTTTTTGATGATTTTCATTTTTACAGGCAATAATGATAAGCAACTTTTTTCTAAACTACCAATCTTTTTCTGTCCTTACTTTAGCTCCTTTTTGCTTTTCTGCATTAATTTTTTGTTGAACTTTTTGTTCTTGATTTTGCATGGCTTCTAGAATGTTTTTCATTTGCTGAGGAGACATCTGTCCTGGCTTTGGTTTAGACTTTTGGTTTGGGTCTTTTTTTTCATTCTCCTTATCACCGTTGTTTTTCTTATCATCTTGTGGTTTACCTTTGTCGTCTTGCTCTTTATCCCCTTCCTTTTTATCGTCGTCTCCTTCGTCTTTTTTGTCTTTATTGTCTTTATTTTCGTCTTCTTTCTTTTCTTCCTTCTCTTTGTCTTTTTCTTCTTCTTTATTCTCGTCCTTTTTATTGTCTTCACCACCACCATCTTTTTGTTGCTCTGCACATTCTTTTGCCAGAGCAAAATTATATCTTGTTTCTTCGTCTGAGGGATTATTCCTTAAAGCATTTTTAAAAGCTTCTACTGCTTCTTTACAATTGTCTTCTTGCATTAAAATATTGCCAAGATTATGGTAAGCTCTGTGTTTTTCGTCTTTGGTTTGCGCATTTTCGACCGCTTCTTGAGTTCTAAATAGGGCTTCGTCGTAGTTTCCATTCTTGTAATACGTGTTGGCAAGGTTATATGCACCGACAGCTTTACTTGGAGCATTAGAAATAGCTCTTCTGTACTCCATTTCAGCTGATATATAGTTTTCGTTTTGCACCAATTCATTGGCTTTATAAACCAAATCGGTGGCCACTCTTTCTTTTTTTAATTGCTCTATCTCCTGGTTTTGAGAAAAACTAAAATAACCCGATAAAACAACAATTAACCCTATGTAAATTTTCATCTTCATAATTCTTTTTTAAAAGTAACAAACCCTTTAATTATATGGCGTTAAAGAAAATTTAAAAGTTTTTAACTCGCTAGATATAATCATTTTTTCTTGTTGAAAATCTTAAAATCATTAGTTTTTTGATCAAAATGATTTAGTTTGATGTTTCGTTGAATAAATTCAATTTCTTCAGCCAAGCTGTTTTTCTTTCTAGAAAGAAAATTTCAATAAATAACAAAAAGATACCAATACCTAAAAACCATTGAAACTGATCTTTAAAATCTGCTATTTGTTTAGATTCGAATTCCTTTTTATCCATTTGGTCTAGTACATCTTTAATAGTTTCAACTACTTCGTCTGTATTACTTCCATTTATGTAGACTCCAGTTGTTTCTTCTGCAATTTTTCTTAGGGTACTTTCATCTAATCTTGTTATAACTGTTTCTCCATTACTGTCTTTTTTATAATTGAGCACCACTCCGTTTCGTTTTATGGGTATTGGGCCACCTTTGGTATTGCCAACACCAACCGTTAAAATTTTAATGCCTTCATCAGAAGCTTCTTCTGCAATATCTACGGCTTCCCCACCATGATCTTCGCCATCTGAAATGATAATTAATATACGGTTGGTTTGCTCATCGTCATCGTAATAGGTTTTTGCCAATTGAATAGCTTCGTGAATTGCTGTGCCCTGTGAAGACAGCATGTCTGTATTCATGTTTTGCAAAAACATCTTAGCAGATGCATAATCTGTGGTTATAGGCAACTGCGGAAATGCCTTACCTGCATAGGCAATAATACCAACTCTATCGCTAGCAAGACTATTAATAATTTCTCTAACCAATTGTTTTGACTTCTCTAATCGGTTTGGGGCAATATCTTCTGCTAACATGCTTTTTGAAACGTCTACCGCAAAAACAATATCTACTCCTTGGCTTCGTACTGTTTCTAATTTTGTGCCAATTTTAGGGTTTACTAAGGCTAAAGACAAACAGCCAAAAGCAGCACACAATACGACTACTTTTAGAACACTTTTAAATAGGGAATGATTGGGACTAAGACGACTAAGAAGGTGACTATCTGCAAATTTCTTTTGTGTGGATCGCCTCCATACTTGTAATAAAACGTATAGCAGAATAACTACTGGTATTACCAATAGCGTCCAAAACCATATTTTTTCATCTAGTCTAAACAAAGCTTCTAAATATTGTATTTCTTAATATAATTTCGATAAGCAAAAGCAAACCTGCAAGGATTACAAGAGGTCTGTATTTTTCGTCGTAATTGTAATATTTCTTTTCTTGTATTTCTGTTTTTTCTAGTTTGTTGATTTCCTTATAAATCTCAGCTAACTTTTGGTTATTGGTAGCTCTAAAATACTGCCCTCCAGTAGCATTGGCTATTTCCTCTAATAATTTTTCGTCTATTTCTACTTGCTGTCTGCTGTACCTAAAGGTTCCGTTTGGATTAATAGAACTTGGCGATAAGGCCATTCCATTGGTACCTAAGCCTATGGTATACACTTTAATGCCGTATTCTACAGCTAATTCACTAGCTATTTTTGGGTCTATAAAACCTGAATTATTAACACCGTCTGTAAGTAGAATAATCACCTTACTTTTAGCTCTACTGTCCTTAAGTCTGTTTACAGAAGTTGCCAAGCCCATACCAATTGCTGTACCTCCTTCTATTATTGTATTGTATTTAATATCTCTTAAAGAACGTTGTACTATTGATTTATCTGTTGTAATTGGTGTTTTGGTGTAAGCTTCGCCTGCATATTCTACTAAACCTATCCTATCATTTGGGCGACCATCTATAAAATCTGCCGCGACTTCTTTTAAAGCTTCCAAACGATTAGGGCGTAGGTCTTTTGCCAACATGCTTGCGGATACATCTATTGCCATTACAATATCTATTCCTTTTGTTGTTTTTGTTTTGGTAGATACATCGACAGTTCTTGGTCTTGCAAGTGCTGTAATTAGTAAAGCTAAAGCGAGCATTCTTAATACAAATAATATGTGCTTAAACTTTCCCCAAAACGACGATGTTTGCTTAAACCCCTCTATACTAGATATCTTTAACTCAGCAGATTGTTTGCTGTGCTTAAACACATACCAGACTAGTGCTAATGGCAATAGCACTAAAAACCAAAATAATTCTTTATTTAAAAACTCTATATTTTCAAACATTAATTCTGTGATTCTTGTTCAGCATTAGCTTGTTTGTCAGATTTCATTTCTATTGATTCTATAATTCGCTCTGCAACCTTAACAGCGTAGTTATCTTCTGTAGCCCAAACCAAGGTGATATGTATAATTGCACCTTCTTTTGTAGCAAAACTAAAAATAGCATATGATGCTTTGAAGGTTTTATCAGAATCACCCGTTGGAAAATCACCAATGCCGTAAGTTTTACTTCCCTCAACATTATTTGGTGTTATGTACTGTTCGTTTTTAGTTATTATATTCTGAACATTCTTAGTTTCCCACGCTTTTAAAATCTGCTCTATAGACTGCGATACTTTTAGTTCTAGGTTTTCTTGATCTTGTTGGTTATTATCGGTTTTTGGTGTTTTAGTTACTATTTTAATGGTAACTTGTTTTGCGTCATTAAACACAAATTCTTTTGTATTAAAATTGAGTTTCTGCTCTTTTGATATGCTATCTGTAACTCGTCTTAATACTTGCGGAGTTTCAATATATACAGGTGGATAGCCGTAAGCACTTTTAACCCATTCACCTTCTAAAAGTTCTTTGCTTTCATCACCTAAAATGGTATCATTAACATATTTAAAACCATAGGTTATGCCAAAACCTACATAGGTTGCGATGACCAACAGTATTATACTTGTAATAGAAATAACTACATTTTTACGTTTCTTTTTACGTTCTTTCGCTTCCTTGTATTGTTGGTCTAGAAGTTTTTCTTCTTCACTTGGTTCTGGTAAAACGGCCTTTACACTATCAATTTCTTTTTCAATAGTAGCTCTATCCATTTCAATAAGCGCTGTGTCTGGTGCAGATTTTGCAAATTTTACCAAGTCGGCTCGCTTTAAAATGGTTTCGAGATTAAGAATAGTCTCTTTTGTAAACGCAAATTGATTGCCTTCCTTTAAAAGTTGAAGTCTTTGAATAAGTTCATCTGTTGTACTTTCCAATGAACGTTCGTAAACTTGCTCATCTAAATATTTTCTAATAATCATTGTTAGTTCAGAATAATATTCTTTGACTTCTGAGCGCATTAAATATTGACTATTATCTAGTTTTTTTAAAGCTAGTTTTGCTCTGTCGTAAGGTGGTAATAAGGCTATTTCTTCTTCCTCTGTCAGCGGTTTTTCTCGCCAGATAAACCACCACAATAAAAAAGCGACTAAAGCCAAGGCAGCTAAAATTCCTAATAACCATTTCCACCAATTACTACTACTTTTTTCAACTTCTATAATGGGTTTAATGTCGTATAGTTTCTGCTTGGTAGTATCAACTTGAACTGTACCCACATCTACACGTAAAGAATCTGTAAAAAATGGTTTTTCGCCAATAATTATTTTTTGCTTTGGAATTACATACGAACCAGAATCAAACTGCGTAAGCTTATAAATCCTAGACAGTTTTAATTTTGAATTTTCTTTAGTTGTATCAACATCTAGCGCTTCTACCGCTTCAAGTGGCATAAAGGTTTGTCCCTCTGGAAAAACAACCAATGCAGTAGAATCGGCTTCAACTTTTATTTTGTAGTTTATTTGCTCGCCTATTCTGATTTTTGTGGTATCTACTTCTATGGTAACCTGACTAAAAGCACTGCTAGTAAAAAGTAAATAGTAGATAGTAGATAGTATCAGAATTACAACTGCATTGCACGATGTTGCTCCTTCTGATAATTTCTCACTCAGACTAATTATATTTGTGTTATTCTTCGTCACTTTATACTTTTTACCTTACACTAATTAACTTAGCGCAACACGCTTATTATCCTCTTCGTTTAAAATACCCTAACAGTTTCTTTACATAGCTTTCATCTACACGGCAATCAATTGTACCTGCACCAGACTTGGTAAAGCTATCTTTAAAATAATCTACTTTTTCTATATAAAATTTACCGTAATTCAGTCTTACATTTTTAGATGCTGTGTTTACCAAAAGCAACTCGCCTGTTTCTTCATCTTCCATTTGTACCATTCCCAAATTTGGTATTTCCGCTTCGTGCTTATCGTAAACTCTTATCCCTGTAATATCGTGTCTACCAGCTGCAATTTTAAGATTCTGTTTATAATCGTCTGCTATAAAATCTGAAAGCACAAAAACAATGGCCTTTTTCTTCATAACATTTGATAAAAACTTAAATGCTTCGGCTACGTTTGTTTTTTTACTTTTTGGCTGAAATTCTAACAACTCTCTGATAATTCTTAATACGTGAGAGCGTCCTTTTTTTGGTGGAATGTAAAGTTCGATTTCATCTGAAAATAAAATCAAACCTATTTTATCATTGTTCTGAGTTGCTGAAAAAGCTAGTGTTGCTGCTATTTCAGTAACAATTTCATCTTTAAATTGATTTTTTGTTCCAAAGAATTTACTACCAGACACATCTGCCATAAGCATCATGGTCAGTTCGCGTTCTTCTTCAAAAACCTTTACATACGGTTCATTGTATCGTGCTGTAACATTCCAATCTATATTTCTTACATCATCACCAAATTGATACTGACGAACTTCAGAAAAAGTCATACCACGACCTTTGAAGGTAGAGTGGTACTCGCCTCCAAAAATATGATCAGACAAACGACGTGTCTTAATCTCTATTTTCCGTACTTTTTTAAGAAGTTCTTTGGTATCCATTTTTTTTAAGTATGCAGTGTGGAGTCTTCAATAAGCAGACAAAATAATTCAGAGTTCGAGTAAGTTCAGCTTACTGAACACTGGATTACTGCCAACTATTTATGGTACTTCTATCTCATTAACAATCTTGTTAATGATGTCTTCTGAAGTTACATTTTCTGCTTCGGCTTCGTAAGTAATTCCGATTCTGTGACGCAACACATCGTGTACCACTGCTCTTACATCTTCTGGGATTACATAACCTCTTCGCTTGATAAATGCATAACACTTTGCTGCAGTTGCTAAGTTAATACTTCCACGAGGTGAAGCACCAAACGAGATTAATGCTTTTAAATCACCAAGTCTGTATTTTTCAGGATAACGCGTAGCAAAGATGATATCTAGTATATATTTTTCAATCTTCTCATCCATGTAAACTTCTCTAACTGCTTGTTGGGCACTTAGAATTTGTTTCACAGAAACTACTGGATTGACTTTATCATAGGAACCTTTGAGATTTGCTCTTACTATAAGTTGTTCTTCATCTAGCTTTGGATAATCAATTACCGTTTTTAGCATAAAACGGTCAACCTGAGCCTCTGGCAAAGGATAAGTTCCTTCTTGCTCAACAGGATTTTGTGTTGCCATTACTAGGAACGGTTTGTCTAGTACAAAGGTTTCATCACCAATAGTTACCTGTTTTTCTTGCATCGCTTCTAATAGAGCAGACTGTACTTTTGCTGGTGCTCTATTAATCTCATCTGCTAAGACAAAATTTGCGAATATTGGTCCTTTTTTTATAGAGAAATCATTCTCTTTGATGTTGTAAATCAACGTACCAATAACATCTGCTGGTAATAAATCTGGTGTAAACTGTATTCTGCTAAAACTTGCATCAATGGCTTTAGATAAGGTGTTTATAGCTAATGTTTTTGCTAAACCTGGTACACCTTCCAAAAGAATATGTCCTTGACCAAGCAGTCCAATTAACAAACGTTCTACCATGTGTTTTTGACCCACTATAACCTTGTTCATTTCTAAAGTTAGCAAATCAACAAATGCACTTTCTTTTTCAATCTTTTCATTAATTGACTTAATGTCAACTGTACTCGTTTCTTCCATATTTGTTAAGTATAAGAGCTTATCTTTTCTAGGGATTTATTTAGTGATGCAAAATGTTAAAATTATTCGGTAGTTGCTGTTAACAATTGGTTAAAAAATAAAGAGCAAAACCACTACAGTATTGCTCTTATATCTTCATTTAATAGGGATTATTATAATTAATATTCAAATTGTCGTATTGCTGTATATAATTTAGGGTTTAAAATCATCATGTTTTCATCTTCATTATAAAAAATCGACTTGTCTAAGTCTATATCTATAACTATATCATATCGCCTTTTAGAATGTAGTTGCATTTCAATTAAGTTTGAAGGTGTAGCGTTTCCTAAGGTTTCAACATCTAAACTATGTAATACATTATTAATATCCATAAAATTATTATCACCTAGTACCAATCTAATTTCATAAACATAGGTGGCTTCGAATTCAAAATCATCAACTAGCAGCAAAGTATTATCCACTTTTAGGTCAGACACATTAAAAACGCCTTGATTGATTGTATTTAAACTCTTCCATGAGCTGGTGCTATTAGGGTTTTCCTCGATTCTAATCTGAATATCTTGAATATCAAAATACACCTTACCCTGAGATTGACTAGAACTTTTAAGATTTACCGTAATCTGTGTTGACTTGCTATTATCTTCTACATCGTCTTTAGTACAACTCGACATTGTTAGCATTAGTGTAAGTAAGAATAAAATCTTAATGAATTGAAATTTTTTCATGATTTGGGGAAATGGAATAATAACACACCAAGAATACTTTAATCTTTAGGATTTCAGTATTTTTATACATCAATTGCAGAAAAATCCTTATAACCTGAAAAAAAAGTGAAATATTCTCGATTAATTGCAGGTACAATGACCTGGGGAAGTTGGGGCAAACAACTCTCAAAACGCGACATGGTAGATTTAATGCACCATTGCCTTTCTAATAACATTACAACTTTTGACCACGCTGATATTTATGGTGCATACACAACTGAAGCTGATTTTGGCAAAGCATTTACCGATTCTGGTATTAAGCGGGAAGACATTCAGTTAATCTCAAAGTGTGGTATTCAATATTTAGCTGACAACCGAAACAACAAGGTAAAACATTACGATTACTCTAAAGACTATATCATTTGGTCCGTTGAAGAATCCTTAAAAAATCTCGAAACAGAATATTTAGACTTACTCCTTCTGCATAGACCAAGCCCTTTAATGGTTGCTGAAGAAATAGCAGAGGCAATTACCATCTTAAAAAAAGAAGGAAAAATAAGAGATTTTGGCGTTTCAAACTTTACACCTTCCCAAATGGAAATAATTGGATTGCGAATGGATATCGACGTGAATCAAATTGAATTTTCACTTACACAACATTTAGCAATGCACGATGGCACGTTAGATTATATGAAAACATGCGGAATAAAACCTATGGCTTGGTCTCCATTGGGTTCTGTGTTTAGAGAAGATAACGAGCAAACTAGACGTATCCATAAACAACTTGGTGAGTTGATGGACAAATACAACGCCACAGAAGACCAACTATTATTAGCTTGGATTATGAAACATCCTTCGGGAATTCATCCTGTGGTTGGGACAACTAATAAAACAAGACTTAAGCAAGCTGTTGAAGCCTATAAAATTGACCTAGAACTTGAAGACTGGTTTTTAATATTAGTAGCAAGTCAAGGCCATAAAGTTCCTTAATTATGAAGAAAACAGCATTAATAACAGGCGCTACAAGTGGCATTGGTAGAGCCACCGCACATGAGTTCGCTAAACATGGCATTAACTTAGTACTATGTGGGCGCAGACAACAACGATTAGATAGTATTGAAAAAGCCTTATCTAAACAAACGGATGTCCATACCTTAAATTTTGACGTTCGTAACAAAAAGAAAACACTTAAAGCTATTGCTTCGTTACCTACAGAATTTCAAAACATTGATATTTTAATCAATAACGCAGGTAATGCTCATGGATTAGACCCAATACAAGACGGAAGTCTGGATGATTGGGATGCCATGATGGATATTAACGTAAAGGGCTTGCTCTATGTTAGCAAAGCTATAATTCCAGGAATGACAGAGCGTCAATCCGGACATATTATTAATATTGGTTCATCTGCTGGAAAAGAAGTGTATCCAAAAGGCAATGTGTATTGCGGTAGTAAACATGCTGTTTTGGCAATAACAGAAGGTATGCGTATAGATCTTAATCCTTTCGGAATAAAAGTTTCTGCTGTGAATCCAGGTTTAGTAGAAACGGAATTTTCACAAGTGCGATTTAAGGGTGGAAATCAAGCTGATAATGTTTACAAAGGCTACAAAGCTTTACAACCCGAAGATGTAGCAGAAGTCATCTACTTTGCAGTATCCAGACCTGCTCACGTTAATATAGCAGATGTTTTAATGTTATGTACTGCACAAGCGAGTTCTACTATTGTAAAAAAGGAATAATAAAGGATTTCTGCTTTCGCAGGAAATATTATGATCAACAAACGCCTCCTCATAAAAAATCTACTGGCTCACAACGATGAGAACAGTTTTTATGACAAAAAGCGAAAAGTTGATATTAGCCACAAAGAAGGAAAAGCTAAATTTTTAAAGCACATTTGTGCATTGTCTAACAGCAATCCTAAAAACAACTCTTACATTGTTATTGGTGTTGAGGATGAAGACAATAAAATTGTAGGCACCGATTTTTTTGATGATAGTAAAATACAAAACCTCATCAACGCCTACCTCACCAATCCACCAATAGCACAATACGAGAATATTCCGTTTCCGCACTTAGCAGACGATAAAGTTGTGGGCTTAGTAACCATAAGGCCAATTGACAAGATTACATCTTTACGAAAGAATATCTGGAAATATTATGGAGGCTCCGTTTTTTTTAGAGATGGTAGTATAAGCATGCCAAAAGTGTTTGATATTGAAATTAGAGATGTTAACTCCAAGATTGTTGCTGAAATAGAAAACCATGCACAAAACAACATTGAGCTAACATTAAATGGTGTATTCGATTTTATGAATAAGCGGCAAGATTTTAACCCACAATACAAAGTTTTTAAAGAATATTTTGTGCTCTGTTGGTCTGGACAAAAAAAGCACGTTAAAAATGAAGTCTTTTATTCACGCGTGGATATTGAAATGATCAATGAACAAGTACGTTTATTTTACTCTGCATTAGATGAAGTTGCGATTTTTTATGATGACAATTCCTTTAAAATTGTAGAATATGTTCGTCTTGGGCTTCAAAAATCTTTTAAATACTATAAGCTCGAAGAGCAAATCATTCATTTTGATGAAAATGCAAATTATTCTATTGAAGCCAATCTTGTTTTTAATCCGCCTCAATTTGACAGGAAAGTATTGTACCACATATATAACACCAATAATACTCTACTCGAAAAGCTAGAAAAAGGAATTACAATTGCCAATCATGAGATTCCAGATTTAAAAAATTTAGCAGCAAGCTACTTAATTTGTTATCTCAATGGTTTTGAAGATGCACTACCCAAACTAGAATTTGCAAAACCATACATAAAAAATTACAGTTCTAATCTCTATAAATCTTATAAAGAAACCATTAGAATTTTAAGAAAGGTAAAGTACAATTAATTTTTAGTCGGATTTTTAGATTATTTTACCCTCATTTTTTGCATCTGGTCGAATGTAAATCGAAGTGAGTGCAGATTATACATTTTTTTCTACCATTCATCAAAAAATTAAATAATAAAAGGATTTAATATGCATCTTTGAAGTGCTATTAATCAATTATATAACCTTGTTTCAGTATGTTTTTAACTAGATCTGAAGCAAGGTTTATTGTTTTAATTAGGTGTTAACTGAAATTCTAAAATCCGAGTAATAACATGGCAATTGTCTTCAGTTTTATCAACTAAAATGGGATTGGAAATAAAGGTTTGATAGTTATTTGATGTCACTTCAATAATGTAAGTCCCCTCTCGTTCACCAGCTCCTAAAAAATAATCTGAATCTTCTATCCTAGTAAGTTGCTCTTGGTAAGAACCGTCTTTGGCTGTAACCGTAATACCATCCGTTATAATGGCTTGTGTATTTGCATCTTTAAAGGTAATGTTAAGCCCAAAAACATATACTTCTGTACAGTTTTGTGGATTAGGGTCATCAGAATTACAAGATAACAACACAAGCAATGTTAGAAATAAAATAAAGTTCTTCATCATTTTAGCTTTTCATTTTAAAGTTAACAAAAAAGCTGTTGACTGTACAGTTCTAGATAAAGTTAAGCTTTTCAAAATCTTGATTTAATACGATTCTGTCATCAGCATCTAACCATTTGCTTAAAATTGTAGCGTAAACTGTTCTAAAATCGATTTCATATTTTAAATCTCCATTAGAGTCTAAGTGCTCTAGGCTGGCTAGATTATTATAGAATCCAGCTTTCTTTAAATTTTCACCAATAACAAAAACGTTGTTTGCCGCTCCGTGGTCTGTTCCGTTTGCTGCGTTTTGTTTTACACGTCTTCCAAATTCTGAAAACGTTAAAACCAAGGTGTCCTTAAAAGTGTTGTTTTGTTTTAAATCTTTTACAAAAGCCGAAATACTTTCAGCATATTGCGTTAATAATCTTGCTTGTTTATTTTGTTGGTTGGCGTGCGTATCAAAACCGCCAAGAGAAGTGTAAAATACCTTGGTATCTAAATCTGAGTTAATGAATTGGGCTACATTTTTTAGCTGTTTTGCAAATCCATTCTGAGGATACTCTTGCTGCGATGATTTTACTTTAGTATTTTCAAAAATGTATTTAGCAGAAGATGTGGCCTCTATCATGGTTTGATAAAGATATCCCAAATTGTGCTCACTCAAATGCGTATCGTTGTAATGACTGAGCACATTTCTAAAAAATGGATCTTTGGCTGTTTTATATAAAACTTTATAATTATTAGTGGCTATACCGTTAAAATATTGGCCTTTCATTGCTAAGCTTAGTTGCTCATCCATCTCAATGGCGTTGTAGGGTTTTTTTCCATATATATCCATATATCTTCCCAACCACCCACTTTGTAAATACGTATTAGAATCACTTGCCGTTTGCCAAATATCCATTGACCTAAAGTGAGAGCGTACTGGATTTGGATAACCAACGTTATTCAATATTGAAAGCTCTCCGTTATCGTACAACGAACGTAAGGGTGCTAAACTTGGGTGAAATCCCAAATCATCAGTCATACGAATAATGTCATTGGTAATTGCCAAACGTGGTCTAGCATTATAGTAGATATCATTATTGTACGGAATTATGGTATTTAAACCATCATTTCCACCTGCTAGTTGAACAACAACTAGTCGTTTAAACCCTAAACGCGAAGTATCTACAGACTCAAAGGCTTTAAGAAAACTTGGCACAAAAAACAAGCTACTTGTTAATGCGGAATTTTTTAAAAATTTTCGTCTATCCATAGCTAGCACATTTGATATTCTGGTAAGGACATTAACTGAATACAATAATCCCGTTTAGATGTTTTACGCAACGTTTCTAGATAAGCTAAAGTACCTTTGTTAATACTTCCTTGTAATATAACCTGATGGAGATTCTCAGTTTCAACACTATTAAATTCTTTTAAAAATGTATCCCAATCAGCTAATGTCTTAAATGGTAATTTACCCTTATTATTTTTTAAAAAACCAGCTCTTGTTGCATCATTAAAATCTCCAAATTCTTCTAGAGAAATTACGGCGTTGTTTAGTAAAACGGATGGTAGCTTTAATCTTAGCATAATGGTATTGGCGTCTATCCAAGCTTTGTCTCCCTTCCAGCCTGCAACATTTGGTGGGTCCAATAGCATTTGACCCAATAATTTTTGGATGACAAGTAAATCTCTTTGTCTTTGAAATGTTACAGGAACAGTATTTGCTATTCCGACCAATAGCTCTACCGGTGATTTTATTTTACTCCCAATATTTTCTTCGGCATAAAACCAATCAGACAACAATACAAAGCGCATTAAATTTTCAATATTGTAATCTTTAAAAAACACATCAGTCATAGCTTCGATATGTGTTTTATTAAGCTTTGGATTTACAAAATAGCGATATATCTTTTGACATATAAATCTAGCGCATTGTTTGTTGGAGAGTATTTCGTCTATAATATCATCGCCATTAAAACGTGCTGTCTTCCCTAAAAAAGTCTTAAAACCATAATCGTGATGTAGTTTTCTAAATACAAAACCTCCTTCAAAATTGTGGCTATATCCTGTAAATGCTCTAGCGCTTTCCTTGATATCCTTTTCGGTAAAATGTCCTTCTCCTAGGGTGAATAGTTCCATTAACTCGCGCGCAAAATTCTCATTAGGTTTTCGTTTTCTATTTTGTTTCCCATTTAGATACCTCAGCATAGCGGCGTTTTTAGAAATTGCTTTTACAAACACCCTAAAATCACCAATGGCATAATGGCGTAATGTATTATTATACTGTTGGGCAAACAGAGGATTTCTTTCCCTACAAACAAAATGATTGGCCCAAAACAAAGTCATTCGCTCCCTTAGTAATGTATTTGAATAAATGAGCTTTTTTAACCATTCGTAATTGAGTTCTAAAATCTTTTTTTTATTTTTTTTCTGAATGTCTTTAACTACAGATGGAAACTTCTTAAGGTCATCTTGATTAAGACCATCGAGATAAGAAAAGTCTAATTGTATTGGCAAGATACTTTTAGAGTTTTCAAAAAGCGCATCAACTACTTGTTTTCTGTCTTTTGAAATTTCTTTATAGTTTCTAGGATGCCATCCAAAACCAGCACGATGATACAAATGTTGAAGTTCTTCTTGCTTCATATCTCTTAGACTTTGATTAGAGGTTTTGGTTTAATTTTAGCGACAATCGTTCCCAAACACTTTATTCCAATATAGATAAAAAAAACCATTTCTAAATTAGAAACGGTTTTTTTAAATTTTTAAGTATGCTTTAATAAAACAATCTGGCTTATTTATTACGTCATTCTTCCTTAAAAGGAGGTGGTGGACAAATAGGGTATCTATATTTTTCTGGAATCTTTTCTATTGTTTTGTTGTAATACAATCCAAAAACGTGACTCCACCAACTTTTTAAAGCTTCTTTTTCAGTAAACAAATAAGCATTTTCTATCCTTGGATTGTCTTCGCTAATATCTACACTTATAATTGCCGCGAAATAATATTCACGTTGATTTTCTCCTATAATCTTATAGGCAAACAAATTGTAGGCATAGATATTCTCTTTAACTGATGGACCAATAAAATCGCCAAAAACTACATCGATATTTTGGTTGTTTAAATCTTCACTAAATTCTAAAAGACGTTTGTAAGTCTACGTTCCTTTAGAAGGCGTGTTATTCTTAAATTGATTTAAATTACCACGCTTTAATTGAGCAGTATAAGCACTTCCTATAGAATCTATTTTCTTAAACTCTAAATCCGCTTGGCCATATCCGCAAAAACAGTATAAAAATCCAATTGTTATATAAAATTTATACAAATCCTTAATAGCTAAAGATCAAACTTAATACCTTGTGCCAAAGGTAATTCGTCTGAATAATTAATAGTATTGGTTTGTCTACGCATGTATATTTTCCAAGCATCAGATCCTGATTCACGTCCGCCACCTGTTTCTTTTTCACCTCCAAAAGCACCACCAATCTCAGCACCAGAAGTACCAATATTTACATTGGCAATACCGCAGTCACTTCCTGCAAAGGATAAGAATTTTTCTGCTTCTTTCATTTCGTTCGTCATGATTGCAGACGATAATCCTTGTGCAACTCCATTTTGCATTTCGATTGCATTTTCTAAATCTCCAGAATATTTCATTAAATATAAAATTGGAGCAAAAGTTTCGGTTTGTACAATTTCAAAATCATTTTCAGCTTCAATAATTGCTGGTTTCACGTAGCAACCAGACTCGTATCCTTCACCTTCTAAAACCCCTCCTTCAACTAGTATATTGCCACCTTCAGCTTTTGCTTTTTCTATTGCAGATAAATACGTATTTACAGAATCTGTATCGATTAATGGACCAATGTGGTTTTTCTCGTCTAATGGATTACCAATAGTTAATTGCTTGTATGCGCCAACAATAGCATCTCTTACTTTATCGTAAACTGACTCATGAATGATTAATCGACGCGTACTTGTACAACGTTGTCCGCAAGTACCAACTGCACCAAACACTGCACCAGGTACAACTACTTTTAAATCTGCAGTTGGTGTAATAATTATAGCGTTGTTTCCTCCTAATTCTAATAAAGATTTACCAAAACGCTCAGCAACTGTAGCTCCAACAATACGTCCCATACGTGTAGATCCTGTTGCAGAGATTAGCGGAATTCTATGATCTGTTGTCATAAACTCACCTACTTTATAATCTCCGTTTATGATACAAGAAATACCTTCTGGTAAATTATTTTCTTTTAATACCTCAGCAATAATATTTTGACAAGCTACTGCACAAAGTGGTGCTTTTTCTGAAGCTTTCCATACACAAACATCACCGCAAACCCATGCTAAAGCTGTGTTCCAAGACCAAACTGCAACTGGGAAATTAAATGCTGAAATAATACCAACAATACCTAAAGAGTGCCACTGCTCTCTCATAACGTGTCCTGGTCTTTCCGATGGAATAGTTTGCCCGTTTAACTGTCTAGATAAACCTACTGCAAAATCGCAGATGTCTATCATTTCTTGTACTTCTCCGTAACCTTCTTGTAAAGATTTACCCATTTCATAAGACACCAACTTACCTAATGGCTCTTTTAATTCTCTTAAGCGGTTACCAAACTGTCTTACTATTTCACCTCTTTGCGGTGCAGGCATTGCTCTAAACTGTAAAAAGGCGTCTTGAGCTGTCTTTATAACTTTATCGTAGTCTTCTCTAGTTGTCGTAGAAACTTTACCAATTAATTGTCCATCTGTTGGAGAGTAAGATGAAATTAACTCACCACTTCCAAAGCTATTTGAGCCTGTAGAAGTTCCTTCGTTAACATCTTTAACACCTAATTGTTTTAAAGCTTCTCTTATTCCGAAATCGGTAGCAATTGCTTCCATATACGTCTTTTTTTTATGAATTATTAAAATTTGCCACGAAGTTACTAATAATTTATCAGTTTAACTTGAAGTCTGAGACTTTATAACGTAACTTTAAAGCACTTACAAAACCAGTTAATATCATGAAAAAACTTCTTATTTGTCTTCTTGCGTTTTCGCTTCATTTCTCTTGTAAAAATGAGAACAACTCCAACATTAACAACAAATCTGACACTACAGCAACCTCAAAAGTTGAAACTGCCGAATTTACCATCATCATTCATGGTGGTGCAGGCACTATTCTCAAAAAGAATATGACACCAGAAAAAGAAGCTGCTTACAAAGCAAAACTCGAAGAAGCCATAAGAGTTGGCTATAACATTCTGAAAAATGGAGGAAGTAGTCTTGATGCTGTTGAAAAAACCATTAATGTTTTAGAAGATTCACCTTTGTTTAATGCTGGAAAAGGTGCTATCTTTACCAATGCCGAAACTAACGAGCTCGACGCTTCAATAATGGATGGCAAAACCCTAAACGCTGGTGCATCTGCAGGTACTACAACAGTTAGGAATCCTATTAATTTAGCAAGAGCTGTAATGGAAAAATCCAAACACGTGATGCTATCAGGAAAAGGTGCTGAAATCTTTGCAGAAGAACAAGGTCTAACACTTGTTGATCCATCTTATTTTTATACCGAAAACCGATTAGAATCCCTAAAACGAGTGAAGGAACGTGAAGCCGAAAAAGCTGGTAAATTTGACACTGAATCTGCTTATCTCGATTTCTACGATGCTGATATTAAAGATTCAAAATTTGGAACTGTTGGTTGTGCAGCACTCGACAAAAACGGAAACCTCTCTGCAGGTACTTCAACTGGAGGTATGACCAACAAACGCTACGGCAGAATTGGCGATGCGCCAATCATTGGCTCTGGTACTTATGCCAATAATGCAACCTGTGCCGTGTCGAGTACTGGTTGGGGAGAATATTTTATAAGAGCACAGGTCGCTCATGATATTTCTGCACTTATGGAATATAAAGGCCTCAGCCTAAAAGATGCTGCTAAAATAGTTCTTGATAAAGTTAAGGCACTTGGTGGCAATGGTGGTATTGTAGCTGTGGATAAAAACGGTAATATGGTAGCCGATTTTAATACGGCTGGCATGTACAGAGCCACAATGAATGACAAAGGAGAATTAACCATTGGGATATATAAGCAATAGTTTGTAACAATTTACTATCTTCATAAACAAATAGTTAACCAACCTCAGCTACACCATCAACCTAATTTGCTTTCAACTTAGAGAAAGTAAATGATTAAATTTTTTAGGCGAATTCGTCAACGACTTCTTTCTGAAAACAAATTCAGTAAATATCTAATCTATGCCATTGGTGAAATAGTCCTCGTGGTAATAGGAATCCTAATTGCACTTCAAATCAATAACTGGAACACCAAGCGATTATTAAAATCCAAAGAGCAAGTCTATTTACAACAAATTAGAATAAGCTTAAACAGTGATTTAGAAAGGATAAAAGAGGTTAAAGAATTTAATGCTTTAAAAACTTCAAAAATAGACTCAACATTTATAGTGTTAGAACAGTCTAACCCTGAAAGATATGTGCCAGCAATTGCAGAATATATGTCAGTAGTGAATGAATTTGACGTTTTTGAGCCCAACGCTATTGCTTTTGATAACATGATTGCCTCAGAAAATATTGATCTTATTACCGATATGGAGTTAAGAAAAAACTTATCACTTTACTATCAAAGAAGAAACTTGAATCTCACCCAAGAGCGAATTAAAGAGACAACGCGCCAATTTGTAGATGACATTATGCCTAAAATGGGCAACAGACAACTCTTGAAACAATTAACGCAACGCGACCACTCTAATTTACCCGATATTTCAGAAGTTAACATACATAGTGATACACAAGTTTATACCAATCTTTTTAATATGACTTTAGTTATAGATGGTCAGAATGAATATTTAGAAATAACTACAGAAGACATAAAACATTTGCTGAATTTAATTAATACTAATCTAAAATAATAGCTATGATTAAATTCTTCAGACATACCCGCAAATTATTAATTGAAAAGAATCAAATGGGTAAATATTTCAAATATGCCATTGGCGAAATACTGCTAGTAGTTATCGGTATTCTCATTGCGCTACAAATAAATAATTGGAACGAAAACAGAAAAAGTAGTATCCAAGAAATTTCAGTATTAAAGAGTTTAAGAGACAATTTACAACAAGCTGAAGAACAGTCTAAAGCACTAATTAACCGAGAAATTGAATTAAAACAAATTCTTATCAAATCTATAAATGTAGCAAGCGAAAATAACAGGTCTTATAAAAAGCAAATTACCGATTCAATTTTCAAAATAGCAGTTTGGGATTTGCAGAGAGACTTACCGACGTTAACAACATACTTAAATCTAAAAAACACCAATCAATTAGGATTAATAAAGAACAAATTGATAAGTGAGAAATTCACCCAATTAGATTTTAAGTACAACAGATTAGCAGATATTTTAGATGATAGATTAAATGTTCAAGAAATAAGGATTGACAATATTTCAGAAAACAATATCAATTTTATTCAATTACTAAAATTTGAAATCCCTGAAATTAATAACGCCAATGAAGTTTCCACAGATTATGAAGAGATTCTGAAAAACAAAAAAGTGAGAAATCTTTTAGGAATGAAATTAACACTTACAAAAGATATTATAGATAGGCGATTAGAACTCGATACCGAAATAAAAGCACTGCTAAAACTTATAAATGAACAATTACAAAATTAAATGATAAAGTTCTTTAAACTATCTGAAATTAAAGATTCAGTGAATCTTTGATGAGGATACAAATTGAAAATAGAATATAAAACTATGATAAAATTCTTCAGAAAGATAAGATATAAACTCTTGAGTGAAAGGAAAACATCACGATATTTAAAATATGCCATCGGTGAGATTATTCTCGTGGTCATCGGTATTTTAATTGCCCTTCAAATCAATAATTGGAATGAACAAAAAAAAGCAAAACAACAAGAGCAAACCTATTACTGCAAAATTGCCGAAGATTTACAGGTAGATATTAAAAATATTGATAGCTCGCTAGTCACTATTGATGAGCGGTTGAAAAGCACAGAACGGTTTTTAAAAAATCTTTTAAAAATACAAACGGATAAACAAGTCATTTTCAAAGACTTTATACCAACTTTTAGGTATTATAAATTCATCCCTACCAAACCAGCTATAGTTGATATCACATCATCTGGAAAACTTGAAACACTTAGAAATCAAGCTTTGAAAAACAGAATTTTAAGCCATTATACTGAGCAAGACAATGCATTACAAATCATTGATATAAATGACAAGGCGCATATTCAAAAAATAATTGAAATTGAAAAATTTGCCGATTTTGGATTTCAAGAAGTGCCAGAATATCAAAGCATATTTGATGAAGAATTGCAAGGATTATTATCCAGCACACAATGGCAACAAAACCCAAAAGACGAATTATTTATAAAGATTAAGGATGCTATGATTTTAAGTATAATTCGAAGTGACCGTGAAAAAGAGCTTCTTAAAGCCATTAAAACTGATGCCGAAGAATTGAATAGTTTATTAATTGAAAACTGCGATTGATATGATAAAATTCTTTCGTCATATTCGTCGCTCACTAATCAACCAAAATAAAATGAAAAATTATTTTAAATACGCTTTTGGTGAAGTATTACTAGTAGTCATTGGAATACTCATAGCCCTAGCGATTAATAATTGGAATGAAAATAGAAAAGCAAAAAATAATGAAATTGTCCTTTTAAGTAAACTGCAAGAAGAAAATAGCTTGAATATGACCTCTATCGAAGACCATCTCGAACTTAGAAAAGAGATGCCTGATGCAGTAGACAGTTTTTTGAATTCCTTGAGAGTAAAAACCTAGAATCAAAAAGTGAATTAACACAAGAAAAACTCGGTAATATTTTACAGTCAGCTGCCTATACTTTTATACAAAGCAATCTTGTAAATTATATAAATACCTACAATGCTAAAAATTCAGAGCTGAGCAAAGAGCTAGCCACATTAGAGTTTTATCAAAACGATTTACATTTATCCTCAACCAAGGGCTTAGATTTAAAAATCAAATACGTTTTTGAAGCCTTAAATAACGATGTTGATTTTAGCTCATTAAACATTATCTCTTATAAAACATTAGAGTCTTTGAGATTTAAAAATAATTTGGTGATTTTAGCAGATATTGAGTACGAAATATCCTCTATGTTTATCCAAACTTATAACCAGATGCAAAAAGTTGATTCCTTAATTACACAAAAGCTCAAATAAAATCAATTATTTCAGTTCGAATAATCTCGTGTCAGTTCTAGTGATTCCGACATTTTTGTAAGAATTGTATCGAGAACTTTTATTATTAACCACAACTTCTCAGAGCAACTACAACTCCAAAATATCCCTTATTTTTTATTAATATTTCACGCGCATCCATAGTCTTCTTTTGTAACTTTAAGAACAATTTAACAAACACTCAAAGTCTAAACCTGTAAAAAACAAAGTATTTATTTAACAAGAATGCACCTACCTTTCTTTTTACTGAAGTTTTATTTAATACCATCATCAACTATGCGCATCAAAAAGCACCTTGCCTTCCTAGCTCTAATCATAATCACATTTTCCTGTAAAAACAAGCCTGTTGAAACTGATAACATCTTTAAATTTCGTGATTATATCAGTTACACTACTTCTGGTCGTGTATCTATAGCTGACCCAATACAAATTAATTTAGCTGAAGAAGTTAGCGGTTGGGAAGCAGAGCAAGGTATTGATGCCAAAATCGTAAAAACACATCCTTATGTTGAAGGGTCTCTTAAAGCTCTGAACAAGCACACCCTTGTATTTACGCCAGACGAAAACCTAGAGCCAGACACCGAATACACGGTAACGGTAAATTTAGCTGACATCTATAAAAATATCCCAAAAGATTTTGAATACTACACTTTTCAGTTCAAAACCATAAGACCAAGTTTCAACCTTATTACCAACAATGTGCAATCGTACAGCAAAGAATGGCAATATGTTTTAGGAACGCTACAATCGGCAGATATTATTGCTCTAGAGGACGCTAAAAATTTGGTAGAAGCTTCTCAAAATAACAAAGACCTCAATATTGTATGGTTAGAAAGCAATGATACTTCTCGTTATTTCGAATTTAAAATCGATAGCATTAAGCGCGAGATTGAAGATAGCAAAGTGCTTGTCTCTTGGGATGGGAAAGCCATTAACGCAGATAACAAAGGGGAAAATCACCTCAACATTCCTGGTAAAAACAACTTTACCATTATAGAAACTAATGTGATTCAAAATCCTGAGCAGCATTTAACGATTAACTTTTCAGACCCATTACAAAAACAACAGAATTTTGCTGGTTTGGTAACACTTCAGAATGTAAAAAATCCAAAATATATCGTCGATGGTAATGTGCTAAAAGTGTATCCAGACACTAAATTGGTTGGCAACATTAAAGTTGATGTATTCACAGGAATTAAAAACACAGATGGCTTCAAACTCAAAAATCAGTTTACCCAAACCTTAACCTTTGAAGAATTAAAACCTCAGGTACGTTTAATAAGCAGTGGTTCTATTCTTCCGAATTCAAAAGACTTAAAATTCAATTTTGAAGCGGTTAATTTGAGCAAGGTGGATGTCAGAATTATCAAGCTTTTTGAAGATAATGTGCTTCAGTTTTTACAAGACAATAACCTCAATAGCGATAACAGTTACGCGATTAGAAATGTTGGCCGTCGTATTGCTAAAGAAACTATAACACTTATTCAAAATCCATCTCAAAACACAGGAAAATGGAAAGCCTACAGCATCGATTTATCTAAATATTTACAGGCAGATGCTGGTGCTATTTATCGTGTAGAAATCGACTTCAAAAAAGACTATTCCCTATATGATTGTTCGTCAAATGTTGAAACTTCAGATGTTGATGAAGACGATTACTATGATGATTATTACGAGGACTATTATGAGGATGATGTTTATGCTTCCGAAGACATTTCCGAAGAAGAGCAAGACTTAAGAGAAGAGCGTTATTGGGACAATCTTACTTATAGCTATAAGAACAGAAATTACAATTATCGCGAAAGAAATAATCCGTGTACAGAATCGTATTTCAACTATGGCAACAAAGGCATTGCTGCCAACCTAATTGGCTCTAACCTTGGTGTTATTGCTAAGCAAGGCAACGATAACAATTACTTTTTTGCAGTGACCAATATTTTGGACACCAATCCAGAACATGGCACAAAAATCACATTATACAACTATCAACAACAAGCTTTGGCAGATGGTATAACCAATCAAGATGGAATTGTAGAAATTGACGCCAAAAAACGTGCAGCTTTTGCGGTTGCTGAAAAAGGCAACAACGTAAGCTATGTAAAATTGTTTGATGGCAACGCACTCTCTCTAAGTAAATTCGATGTCTCTGGAAGCAGATTGCAACGTGGTCTTAAAGGCTACATTTATGGCGAACGTGGTGTTTGGCGACCTGGTGACAGTCTGTTTTTAACCTTTGTGCTTAATGACAAAGCGAACAAATTACCAAAACGCCATCCTGTAAAATTAGAAATCACAGATCCAGTCGGCAAATTGGTCTATCGTAAAGTTTCGACCGACAATCTCAACAACTTCTATGATTTTAAAGTGCCTACTTCATCAGATTATAAAACTGGAAATTACAATGCTAAAGTCTCGGTTGGTGGTGCCAATTTTACCAAAAGTTTGAAGATTGAAACGGTAAAACCAAACCGTTTAAAAATTAAAATCGATTTTGAAGACAAGGTGCTCAGCAACAACAAACCGCTTCAAGGCGATTTGAATGTGGCTTGGCTTCACGGTGCACCTGCAAAAAATTTAAAAGCTGAAATTAAGGCGAAATTCACCACAAAATACACCAGTTTTGATGGTTATAAAAACTATGAATTCAACGACCCAACACGTAATTTCAGTACGGAAGAAACCAATGTTTTTGAAGGTAATCTTGATACTGAAGGCAATGCAAAAGTAAATTCAACATTAAACATTGGGAAAAATGCACCTGGAATGTTAAACGCACAATTCTTAGTACGTGCTTTTGAAAATGGTGGTGATTTTTCTCTCGATGCATTCACAGTGCCTTATGCGCCTTACGAGAGTTTTGTTGGGCTGCGTTCGCCAGAAGGTAATCGTTACGGATCTTTCTTCACCGATGAAAATCACACCTTTGATATTGCTACAGTTGATGCCAGCGGGAAACCTGTTCAACGTAGAAAACTAGAAGTAAAAATCTATAAAATTGAATGGCGTTGGTGGTGGAATTCTTCTTACGACAACTTATCGAGCTACGTGTCTAGCAATTACCACAGACCAATGCAACAGTATGAAATTGATACAGATGCCTCAGGAAAAGCAAGTTTCAAAATTAATATTCCTGAAAAAGACCGTGGACGTTATTTAATTAGAATTGTAGACCCAATAAGTGGTCACGCTACTGGTCGTACTGCATATTTCTATAAAAATTGGTGGTCTAATTCGCCATCTGGTGATAAGGATGCTGCTAAAATGTTAGTCTTTTCAACAGACAAGGACAATTATAATGTTGGCGAAACAGCAAAATTAACCTTTCCATCTGGAAGTGAAGGTAGAGCGTTAATCAGCATAGAAAATGGCACTGAAGTTTTACAACACCAATGGGTAAAAACGCAACCTGGTGAAACTACGGTAGATATTCCTGTAACGCCAGAAATGGCACCAAACGTATTTATCAATATTTCGTTGTTGCAGCCTCACGCTATAACGTCTAACGATTTACCAATTCGTCTGTATGGTGTTATTCCTATGATGGTAGAAAATCCTGCCACCAAATTAGAACCACAAATTAAGATGCCAGATGTTATTAGACCTGAACAATCTTACGAGATAAAAGTATCTGAAAAGAACAACAAACCAATGACTTACACTATTGCTGTTGTTGAAGAAGGTTTACTCGATTTAACCCGATTTAAAACACCAAATGCTTGGGATAGTTTCTACGCTCGCGAAGCTTTAGGTGTAAAAACTTGGGATGTTTTTGACGATGTTATTGGCGCTTATTCTGGTAGTATAGACCAGGTCTTTGCTATTGGTGGCGATGGTTCTGCAGCTAAAGGCAAAAACAAAAAAGCGAATCGTTTTAAACCTGTGGTAAAGTATTTAGGACCTTTCCTTTTAGATGCCGGAAAAACACAAACGCATCAACTAAAAATGCCAAATTATATTGGCGCTGTGCGTACAATGGTTGTGGCAGGAAACAATAACAAAGAAGCCTACGGAAGTGCTGAAAAATCTGTTCAGGTTAAGAAACCACTTATGGTTTTGGCTACTTTACCACGTAAGTTGAGTCCTGGCGAAAAAGTAACGCTTCCTGTTACTGTTTTTGCAATGGAAAATAAAGTGAAGAACGTCAACCTATCCTTAAAATTAAGTGATGGCATTACAGTAAAAGGTCAGCAAACACAGTCGCTTCAATTTGATAGACCAGATGAAAAAATGGTGTATTTTGAATTGGATGTTTCCAAAGCAAAAGGTATCAATACGATTGAAGTTATCGCTTCAGGAAATGGCGAAAAGTCCAACTACAAAGTAGAGATTGATGTTGAAAATCCTAACCCAATGACCTCTCGTGTTATTGATAAGGAATTGGCTGCCAATGGTAACCAAACGATAGAATTTTCAACCTTTGGAGAACCAGGTACCAACTATGCAACGGTAGAATTTTCAACCTTGCCACCAATGGATTTCTCTAAGCGTATGGCATATCTCATTCGTTATCCTTATGGTTGTGTTGAGCAAACCACATCTAGCGTATTTCCGCAGTTGTACTTAACGGATATTTTCGACCTAACGGATAAAAAGAAAAAAGAAGTTCAGCAAAATATTGAAAATGGTATTCGTCGTTTGGGAACATTCCAAAATCCTGATGGTGGATTAGGGTATTGGCGAGGCGAGCGCACAGCAAGTGATTGGGGAACGAGTTACGCAGGTCATTTTATGATTGAAGCTGAAAAGAAAGGCTTTGTTTTACCACTGAGTTTTAAGAGCAACTGGATTGCCTATCAACGCCAAGCAGCTCGCAACTGGCGACCAAGTTACAGACATTACAATAGTGACTTAACGCAAGCTTACAGATTGTACACTTTGGCATTGGCAGGAAGTCCAGATTTAGCAAGTATGAACCGATTACGTGAGTTTGAAGACATTTCGAATGATGCCAAATGGAGATTGGCTGCAGCTTATGCTTTGGCAGGACAAAAAGAAGCGAGCGAAGCGATAACGAAAACGGCGAATATCGATTTTCAACCTATTAATGCTGATAATTACACTTATGGGTCGTTACACAGAAACAGAGCAATGGCTTTGGAAGCTATGCTGCTTACCAACGATTCTAAAAAAGTAGAATTAGCAAAACGCATTGCAAAATCGTTGTCTAGTGATCAATGGATGAGCACGCAAACTACAGCCTACAGCTTATTGGCAATGGGCAAACTTATTGTTGAAAATGGTGGAAAAGATTTAAAACTAAGCTATTCCATAAACGGAAAATCGGAAACGATTGATACTAAAAATGGTATTGCACAACGTAACATTCCTATTAATGATGGTGCTAATCAAATTACAATCAATAACAGCAGAGACAATGTGGTTTATGTTAGAATTTTAAACTCTGGAAAACTGAAACTAGGCGAAGAACTGCCAGTGCAACGTGGTTTTTCAATTTCAACAGTCTATAAAGATTTACAAGGCAATATAATTGATGTTCGCAAATTACAACAAGGTCAGGATTTTGTAGCAACGGTTAGCATTTCTAACCTCACTAGTGATTATGTCAATGATGTGGCGCTGACTCAGATTTTTCCATCTGGTTGGGATATTGTCAATACGCGTTTCACTGATTTTGGTGATACAACGGTCAGTCAAGCCAGATACACAGACATTAGAGACGACCGTGTGAACTTCTTCTTTGATATGGACAGAAGCGGCACACGTGGCACAAAGACCTTTACAGTAATGCTCAATGCTTCGTATTTAGGCACCTACTATTTACCAGGTGCACAAGCCGAAGCGATGTACGATAATGACGATTATTTAGTACGCAACAAAGGGCAATGGGTTACTGTTGAGAAGTAAAATTCCTGCCTTTCGACTACGCTCAAGGTAGACTCTGACAGGAATCTCATAAAAGTAACGTCAGTTCGAGTGATTTTCTGTCATATCGAGCATTGGTTGAAATCAAAATATATTTTGATTGAAAGCACCTACGAAGTAGTCGAGATAAAAGAAAATTGTATCGAGAACAAATAGAAGTGAAAAAGTTTCTTTTCTCGATACTAATTTCAACCTATAAATAGCTTGAAATTCACTCGAAATGACGAAACTTGAAAAGACTGAACTAATTTAAAATAGATTCTGAATCAACACTTCGACAAGCTCAGTGTGACAGTTCAGAATGACAAAAACAAAGCTAAACTACTTGTCGTCCGGAAGACAAGCATCCTAGAATGTAAACCGCTAAAACGTTAAACTTAAAAACAAGTAATTATGAACAATTTAAAAATGATTTTAGCGATTGGATTTGTATTCAATATCCTAGTGGTAACAGCACAACAAAACGCTTATGTATCGGCAGAAAGTGGATTGTCATTGAGAGATCAGCCTGATGTTAGCGGCAAAATGCTGACAAAATTAGCCTATGGTGAAGCCATTGGTGTTTTAGAAAAAACCAATAAACAATTGGTCGTTCTCGATGCTGGTGAAAAAGTAAGTGGCGAATGGGTTAAGGTGGAAACCAGAAATCATATTGGTTATGTGTTTGATGGGTATTTGTCATCAGAAAAAATTGCCAAAACCATTCGTTTGAAATTAAAAGATTTAAATGTTGAAATTAAAAATTTGGCGACGAGTGATTACAAGCGTTCGCACGATTTAAGCAATAGCGAAACAGCAACCATCAATGTTGACGCAGACGCAACACCTGAAGGCAAAAATATCGTATTAGTAGATAGCGATTATAAGCACGTAAGCTTGTTTCAACGTTATGAAAACAGTTTCTCATTTATGAGTTCAGATTCAAAATGCAACACTAACGAGTGGACACAATTTGACACCGAATGGAAGCCATTAAAACAATTGAATTCTAATACTTACGAGACTTTGACATACACTGAAAAGGATTGGATTACATTTATTGAAACAGCAACAAAAGATTTAAAAGATGATGTGGTAGATAAATGTGGTGTAGATTGGTTGAATTATGTAAAGACCATTGATAACGTTAAAGATTTTCCTGTGAGTGTATTGACAAATCGTGTATTTATCAAAATAATTTTAACCGATTTTGAAGATAATGTAACAGAAAAAATCATTGAGTTTGAAATGCCAAAAGGCTCTTGAAATGTAAATTTGTCAATTTGAGTGCAGTCTGAAAAGTTCCTAAATTCTATTAGGTTTCGACTGCGCTCAACCTGACAAAAAATTAAATACTAATGAAGGATAAAATTCCCTACTACGCAGTCATATTCACATCAACTCAAACCGATGACACTGAAGGCTATTCAGAAATGGCTGAGAAAATGGAAACTTTAGCCAGACAACAAGAAGGTTTTATTGGAATTGAAAACGCTCGTAATACAATTAGCATCACTGTAAGTTATTGGGAAAGTTTAGATGCCATAAAAAACTGGAAAGCCAACACTGAACATTTATTCGCCCAACAAAAAGGTCGTGAGCAATGGTATAATTGGTACAATGTAAAAATTTGTAAAGTAGAACGTGAGTACCAATTCCTGCGAAAGCAGGAATCTCATAAACAGAAACTATAATAGTCTATACTGTCATTCCGTGCTTGACACGGAATCCATTATAAATTCCACAGTTAGATTCTGAATCGAGTTCAGAATGACAAAAAACAAGGTGAAACCAATAAACTACATAAAACGCCACAAAATAAAGTCAGCAATCCTAGCTGTACTTCTTTTAGTTTATTATTTCTCTTTACCAAAAGAACTATTTAAAGACCCAACAGCTACTGTAATTACCAGCAATAATAATGAATTGTTAGGTGCTAAAATTGCAGATGACGGCCAATGGCGATTTCCTGAAACCGATAGTGTCCCTGAAAAATTTAAAACCTGTATTTTACTTTTTGAAGACGAATATTTCTACAAACATCCTGGTTTCAATCCTATTTCAATTTTTAAAGCGTTAAAAGAAAACCTAAGTTCTGGTTCGGTAAAACGAGGTGGAAGTACACTCACGCAACAAGTGATTCGCTTATCTAGAAAAGGACAATCTCGAACCTATCTCGAAAAACTGAAAGAGCTTATTCTAGCAACACGACTAGAATTCAGACATTCTAAAGATGACATTTTAAAGCTGTATGCAAGTCACGCACCCTTTGGTGGTAACGTGGTAGGTATTGATGCCGCAGCTTGGCGTTATTTTAATAGAGAAGCATCTGATTTATCTTGGGCAGAAAGCGCAACCCTTGCGGTTTTACCCAATGCACCAAGTCTTATTTATCCGGGAAAAAACCAACAACGATTACTTGACAAACGCAATCGCTTATTAAAAAAGTTGTTAGACAATGGCACTATAAATGAGCTCACTTACGAACTTTCCATCGCTGAAACTTTACCACAAAAACCGTATCCTTTACCTCAAATCGCACCTCATTTATTACAAAAAGTAGCCAAACATAATAAAGGTAAGCGACTAAAAACAACGGTTGATATTGCCTTGCAAACACAAGCTAACCATATTGTAAAACAGCATTACAATAGCTTAAAACAAAATGAGATCTATAACATTTCGGTATTGGTCTTAGACGTTAAAACCAGAAAGGTCTTAACCTATATTGGCAATTCGCCAACAGATAATGCGCATCAAAAAAGTGTGGATATTATTGACAAACCCAGAAGTACAGGCAGTATTTTAAAACCGTTTTTATATGCTGCGATGCTTGATGCTGGCGATTTGTTACCACATACTTTGGTAGCTGATGTTCCCACACAATTTGGTAGTTACCAACCCGAAAATTATGACAAGTCTTATGATGGTGCAGTACACGCCAACGAAGGGCTGTCACGCTCGCTGAATGTACCTGCTGTAAGGATGCTTCAGAAGTTTGGGCTAGACCGTTTTTACCATTATTTGAAGCGATTAAAGTTGAAGGATTTAAGATACAATGCCCATTATTACGGTTTGTCTTTAGCGCTTGGTGGTGCCGAAAGTAACCTTTGGGATTTGTGTAAAAGTTATGCTGCAATGGCTTCGACTTTAAATCATTTTAATACCAATTCTAGCGCATATTTTACAAACGAATTTGTAGAACCTGTTTATAGTTTTGAATCGGAGATCGACTTCGGCAATCTGGTTTCTGAAAAATCAGTTTTTGATGCTGCATCCATCTATCTCACGTTTGAAAGTATGAAACAAGTCAACCGACCTGAAACGGATGAAAGCTGGGAATTTTACGATTCGTCTCAAGACATTGCCTGGAAGACTGGTACCAGTTTTGGGTTTAGAGATGCTTGGGCTATTGGCACCACCAAAGATTATGTGGTTGGTGTTTGGGTTGGTAATGCAGATGGTGAAGGTCGTCCTGGTTTGGTTGGTGTACAAACTGCGGCACCAATTTTGTTTGATGTTTTTGATATTTTACCAAAAAGCGAATGGTTCGCCAAACCTTATGACGAAATGATTGAAGTGAGCATTTGTAAGAAAAGTGGTTATCGCGCTTCAACTGTTTGTGATGATGTGGAATCTCAATTTATTCAAAATTCTGGACAAAAAACAGCACCTTGTCCGTTTCATAAGTTGGTGCATTTGGATGCTTCTGGGCAGTTTCAAGTGAATTCTTCTTGTGAGGATGTTTCAAACTTAAATACGATATCTTGGTTTGTTTTACCACCACTTCAAGAATATTATTTCAAAACTAAAAATCCGTTTTATAAACCGTTGCCGCCTTTTAGAAATGATTGTGTCGAAACTTCAGCAATTCATATGGAATTTATTTATCCCAATCAGCAAAACACTATTTTCTTACCTAAAGATTTTAATGGCAACACCAACGATTTAATTCTGAAAGTAGCACACTCTAGACCAGAGTTGACGCTGTATTGGTACATAGACGATTCTTTTATTGGACAAACCAAAGATATACACGATATGGCAGTTTTACCTGAGGCAGGTGAACACATCGTTACTGTTGTTGATGAAATGGGTAATGAAATAAAGCATAGGCTTACTATAGCAAATTAAAATGGTTTCTAATTCGCAAATTCTTACTTTTGCATTAAAACATAATAAATGGAAACACTACAATTTATACATTCGGGTTGGGCTTACATTGTTTTGCTGGTCTTAGTCATTGCAACATTAAATGCTTTAATTAAGTTTTTTAGCGGCAAAGAATATAGTCCTGTAGACTTTAGATTTTCGTTATTTGCTTTAATTACAATGCACATTCAGCTTTTAATTGGAATTATTTTGTTTTTCTCTAAAGATTACTTTTCTACAATAAAAGAAGTTGGTGGCATGGGAGAGGTGATGAAAAATTCCGCCCTAAGAAATTTAATTGTTGAGCATCCTTTAACAATGATTATAGCTGTGGCATTAGTAACTATCGGCTACTCAAAACACAAAAAGAAATTGGTATCTAGACCAAAGTTTAAGCTTCTTGCTATTTTTTACACATTAGCTTTAGTGTTAGTACTAGCTAAGATTCCTTGGAATTTATGGTTTAACTAATAAAAAAGGCGCAAATTAAAATTTGCGCCTTTTTTATTGAGAAAACTAACCTTTACTTGGCTCTTCTTCAGTATTTTCTTTTACTTCTTTAATGAGATAAATATATACTGGGAAATGGTCACTAAAGCCATCGGTAAAACCACCATCCGCAAAACTTCTTAGCGGATACCCTTCGTAACGTCCACGTTTATTGAACAAGTAGACTGGATTGTAAATACCAGCTTTCCAATATCTAAATGATGAGTAATCGTCTTCTAATAAAGGTTTAGTCATCATAATCTGATCAAATAAACTCAAAGCATCTCTATATGCTGTTGTTCCCCATCCTTTGTCTGTAAACATTCTTTCATAAGGATTGTAAATACCTTTAAAAGGTACTTTCTTCTGATCTTTTTTTGCCTTAAGGACCTTCTTTACGCTTTCGTTTGTTGGGTCGTCATTTAAATCTCCCATAACAAGAATCTTAGCATATGGATTTATAGACTGAAGCGAGTCTATCATACGTTTATTTAATTTAGCTGCGGCAACACGCTTTGGCCTACTTCTAGCCTCGCCACCTCTTCGCGATGGCCAATGATTGACTATGACATGAATTAAATCTCCATCTAACTCACCTGATACTAATAATTGATCGCGCGTATTAATCTTTTTCCGAGATTCATCATCATAGATTACTAACTCGTGAGAACTTGTATTTATAGGTTTGAAAAGTGCTTTTTGATATAATAGAGCAACATCTATCCCTCTTCCATCAGGACTTTCGTAATGGATTATCCCATAATCTTTTGCCAAAAGTAATGGATCGTTAACTACATCTTCAATAACATCTCTATTTTCAATTTCACAAATACCAATTACAGCTGGAGAGTTATTGGCCATATCTGCGCCAATATCTGCAATAACTCTCGCCATATTTTTAACCTTCTTTTTATACACTTCTGCACGACCACCTTTCATTTCCATTATTGGGCTGGCTTCATCATTTTTTAAAGGGTCGTTGATAGTGTCAAATAAGTTTTCTAAATTGTAGAAGGCTATTGTATGAATTTTAAAGCGTTTTTCATCTTGTGCATTAACATTTAGAAGGCTAATCATTACAAGCACAGTCATAAGAGGTTTTAATATCTTCATAATTGATATATTATGTAATTGTTATATCCTAAGCAAATTGCTTGCCAAAAGTATATAATTATTATAAATAATGTACATTTGCACGCCTTAAATAACTATTATTTAATCTAAACGAAAATCAATTTAAAATTAGGTATGAAAAAAAGTTTTTTATTCTTTCTGTCCTTCATAACCTTTTCATTAGTAAGTTTTGCCCAACAGACTACTATTAAAGGAAGTGTTTTAGACGGAACAACAGGAGAACCTATTCCTGATGTAACTATTACTATTGAAGAAACTGGGCAGAGCCTTAAAACCGACGCTAAGGGTGAGTTTAGTTTTACTCAGAACGTTCCTTTAGGCGAGCAAGTTCTGAAAATTGAAAAAGTAGAATACGTTACTAAACGTTACCCTATCATTGTTAATGAAGGACAAACTGTTGATATTAGCGGAATGACCTTAGACTTTGATACGAGTGACAAAAAAGATCTCTTCGTTATTTCAATTTCGGATGATAATCTAAATGGCGAAGACGATGGCTTAACAGATAACGTATCTGGATTATTACAAGCCTCAAGGGACGTGTTTTTAAGTGCTGCCGCATTTGATTTTAGTGCTGCTTTTTTTAGACCGAGAGGTTTAGACAACGCTAATGGTAAAGTACTTATCAACGGTGTTGAGATGAACAAACAGTTTAACGGTAGACCACAATGGGGTAATTGGGGTGGACTAAATGATGTACAGCGCAACCAAGAGTTTACTATGGGCTTAGCTGCTAATGATTATAATTTTGGAGATTTAGCAGGTACTAATAATATTGTAATGCGTGCCTCAAGATACCGAGAAGGTGGTCGTATCTCTTATGCCTCTGCAAACAGAAGCTATCAAGGAAGGATTATGGCTAGTTATAGCTCTGGGTTACTCAAAGGAGGTTGGTCTTACTCTGTTTTAGGGTCTCGTCGCTTTGGTGAAGAAGGTTTTGTGGACGGTACCTTGTATGATGCCAACTCATTTTTTGTGGCTGTTGAAAAACAAATCAATGAGAAGCACAGTCTTAACTTTACAGGTATCTATGCACAAAACAGACGTGGTCGTTCTACAGCCATAACTCAAGAAATTCATGACCTTAAAGGACGAAAATACAATCCTTTTTGGGGTATGCAAGATGGGGAACAACGTAACTCTAGAATGCGAGAAATTAATGAGCCTATTTTAATGTTAAATCATTTTTGGAAAATTTCTGATAACGTAAGGTTAAACACTAATGTTGCATACCAATTTGGAGAATTTGCTGATACAAGAATTGATTTTTTCGGTACTCGTTTTGATGAAGAAAACGGGCAGCTTTACGGTGGTGCCAGAAATCCTACACCAGAATATTGGCAAAACTTACCAAGTTTCTTTTTGGCTAGCCCTAACCCTTCAACAGCAGATTACGCAAGTGCCTACTTTGCTCAGCAAGAGTTTTTGAATGATGGCCAATTAGATTGGACTGAATTTTATGATGCAAATATCCGTAACGGCTACAATATTTATGCACTTCAGGCAAACGTTGTAAATGACAATCAGCTAACCGTTAATACTATTTTAGATGCAGAATTATCAGATAATATTAGGATTAACGGAAACATCAACTACAGACGCTTAAATAGTGAAAACTTTGCACGTATTGAAGATTTGCTAGGTGGTCCTGGCTATTTAGATGTTAACCTTCCTTTTAATGATGGCGAAGGTTTTGGGCAAAGTGTTGACATATTTGCGCAAAGTAACATTAGAACACCAAACAGAATTGTTGGTGAAGGTGACAAATACAGTTACCACTACGATATTAATGCAAACGTTCTTTCATCATTTGTACAAGCACAATTTAAATATAATAGAGTAGATTTTTATCTAGGAGGTACAATATCTAATACTACTTATCAACGTGAAGGCTTTTATGAGAACGGTTATTTCACCAATAACAACCCTAACGGAATAGTTGGTTCTTTTGGTAAAAGTGATACCGCAGATTTTACGAACTATGGTATCAAGGCTGGCGCAACTATTAAAGTAACGGGTAAACATCTTATTGATATCAACGCCAACCATTTCACAAAGGCACCTGGTATAAGAGCCTCATTTGCAAACGCAAGACAAAACAATCTATTAGTTCGAGATCTGGAAAGCGAAACCATAAATTCCATAGACGCAAGTTACATTTTTAGATCACCAATACTAAAGGCAAGACTTACGGGATATTTCACTACTTTTGAAAACGGCACTGAGGTAAACTTCTTTTTTACCGAATCTGTAGGTAATCTTACCCAAGAAATTGCACAGAATATTAACAGACAAAATTATGGTGCAGAACTTGGTATAGAAGCCCAGATTACACCAACAATAAAGCTAAAGGGAGCTGCGGCAATGGGTCAGTTTACATACACCAATAATCCAAACGTTTATTACTCATCTGATAGATTTGTCGACTTAACTTTTGGTGATGGCACTGCTGAAATGGAAGACTATCGTGTAGCCAGCGGACCAGAGCGTGTTTTTCAGGTAGGCTTTGAGTATAGAGATCCTGACTATTGGAATTTTGGTGTAACTACAAACTTTTTCTCACACACCTATGTAGACCCAAGTTTCTTAAAAAGATCTGCCGCGTTTGCTCAAGATCCTGATACTTATGATCTAGATGAAATATTGGCCAGTAGCCAAGACGGTGTTGTAAATATTAGCGGCTTTGGTGTTGCTGATTACGATGAAGAAGTTGCCCGCGGCATTTTAAGACAAGAACGCTTTGAAGATTATATGTTAGTTAATTTAACCGGTGGAAAATCTTGGAAAATCAATGACTACTTTGTTGGTTTTTTCGCAACGGTTAATAACGTCTTTAATCAAAATTATAGAACTGGTGGCTTTGAGCAAGCTAGACGACTAGATTACAGAAGCCAGATTGAAGAACAAACCAATACTGGTGGTCCTATATTTGGTAACCGCTATTTCTTTGGTAACGGAACAACATATTACCTTAATGTATATGTAAGATTTTAATAAGCAATGTTAGAACAAAATAAATTAGAAAAAATGAAAACCTTAAAAATTAATAAATTAATAGTATTACTAATTGGTCTATTAGTATGTAACAGCTGTGTTCAGGATGATGATTATAATGTTCCAAACACGCAAATCGAAGAACCTGTATTAGATGGCCCAGTAATAGAAATTAGTGATGTTCTTGGTAGATTGGTGCAAGAACAAATAAGTGAAGATGATAACTTTGGTGCTAATCCTAATAACGGTCTTAACTACGATTCTGAGGTAACGTATCAATTTGACGACGAAACCGTACAATACATGGAAGGGTATGTAATATCCACTGATGAAGCAGGTAACTTTTTTGAAGAAATAATCTTACAAGATAAACCAGAAAACCCAACTGTAGGTATCAAAGTTCCTATAGATGTCAATCCACTTTTTACAAAGTACGAGATAGGTCGTAAAGTCTACATTCGTGTCACAGGACTTCATGTTGGAATTTCAAATGGTGTCTTAGCAATTGGTGCTAAGGATGGTAACTTTATAAGTAAGATTCCTTTTCCTTTAGAACTTCAAACTATTAGACGCTCTGCAGAAAAGGCTGATTTAGTACCTTTAACACTTCCTCTAGAAGAGTTTGATGATTCTAAAACAAATCTCTTCATTAATATTCCTGATGTACAATTTAACAGAACACAAGCTTTAATTGAAGAATTAAGTTTCGCCTCTGAAGGGTTTGATGAGTTTGACGGAGAACGTACTCTAGAGAGTTGTAGCTCAGGAGCATCAAGAGTGTTTAGTACTAGTACGTTTGCTGACTTTAGCGCTTTAAATTTACCACAAGGTAGAGGTAGTATGGATGCCATTTTAAGTAAAAACTTTTTTGGTGACGAGTTTAATGTTGTAATTAATACACCTGAAGGAATTGATTTTGGTGGTATTGAGAATCGTTGCGATCCAGACTTTTTAGAATGTACTGGTGCATCTGGAGGTGGAAGTGCCATCTACTCTGAGGATTTTGAAGGCTTTGGTGGCTATGCCGCAGAAGGTTGGACAAATGTAAATGTGAGTGGCGGTAGTACAACATGGATAACTGGAAGTTTTAGTGGGTCTACTTACGCCCAAATTTCTGGATTTAACAGTAATGAAGATGAAATAAATGTATGGTTGGTGACACCAGGCATTAATATGGATAATACAGAAGGTGAAGAAATTAGCTTTGATATTCAATCTAATTTTGATAACGGAGACATCTTATCTGTACTTGTTTCTACAGATTTTACTGGAGATCCGCTTACGGCTACGTGGGAGATTCTAGATGCAAATATCCCATCAGGTCCTGCTAGCGGGTTTGGTACCTTTACTGGTGTTGGGCCAATCAATATATCTTGTGTAGATGGTACTGCGCATTTTGCCTTTCTTTACGAAGGGTCTGACCCAAGTGCCACGACAAGATATCATGTAGATAATATTGTTGTAACTGGCAACTAAAACTAGATTTAATGTATAATAAGCCACGCCATTATAATACATGGCGTGGCTTTTTTATAAGAGAGTTTATGTTAGACTTGTATTATATTACCGTATTTAACTATTATAAGAGGAGTTTTAAAAGACAATCTCATAGAATTGCATTGTTTTATATAAACCTATTAGAGATTTCTATTTATTCAGCTTTAGGTGCTTTCTTTTTGGCTTTTTCTAAACAAATGAAATTAGTAACAATGTCTTTATCTAAATTCTGGATACTCTTTGTGTTAATTTCGACTTTTATAGTTTTTAAAAACTGGATGCGTTATAACGGAAAAAAAAGAAATGTACTTAATGCAAAATCCAGGACTAAACGGTCTATATTTTTTATATGGTTTTTACCATTAGCCTGTCTGGGTCTTACCTTTATATTTTTTCAAGTATTATAAAAAAAAACCATCTATTAAAAGATGGCTTTCACTTTATTAAAATATAGGTTAAAATTTTCTATTTTAACTTGTTGCTACATTCTTTTTTACATGCCTCTTTGCATGCTTTCTTTTCGGCCTCTGTTTTGTTTGCACAATCCTTTTTTTCTTTGCAAATTTCTGAACATGTTTTAACCTCGCCCTCAAAGCTATTCACAACTTTAATATCTTTAACCTTATATACGTCTCCTACCTTAGCTACAGCTTCTTCTAGAGATTCTGGTGTTACTTTAGCTTCATCGTATTCTACCATTGCTAAGCGTTTGTCAAAATCTACTTTAGCAGATTTTACACCATCCATTTTAGCCATTTTCTTTTCTATGGTTTTTGCACAACCCATAGCACAGGTCATACCATCAATTCCAAACTCTACTTTAGCGTAAGTTGCGTTAGGGTCTAAGGTTTTAGATACCTCCTTGCTACTCACCTCAACATTTACAGTCTTAACTTCTGGCTCAGCTTTATCTTTACAAGATGTAAAAGCTAAAAGTAAAGCAGTAGCGATAATTACATTCTTAAATATCCTCATAAGTATTAACTCTTAAATTTTGGCTAAATCTAATAAATATTGCTGTTTCTTGCGAAAGAATTAACGATTTTTGTGATGTTTTAGAAAACACTTGTATGAAAAACCCTAACATTAAGTGGATTTATCTTCTTATTCTTTCCGTTATTTGGGGAAGCTCGTTTATCCTTATTAAAAAATCACTTTTAGGACTAACACCCTATCAACTCGGTTCTCTAAGAACCCTTTTTACAGGAATTATATTGTTATTTGCAGGGTTCTATCATTTAAAGAACATTCCAAAATCCAAATGGAAATGGCTTATTTTATCTGGATTTCTAGGCTCTTTTTTTCCAGCGTACTTCTTTGCTATAGCCGAAACTGAAATTGATAGCGCTGTTGCATCCATATTAAATTCCTTAGTGCCCTTAAATACAATAATACTGGGCTTTGCCGTATTTAAGATAACATCTACCAAACGACAGATTCTTGGTGTTATAATTGGCTTTATTGGTACGGCTCTTTTAATTTTAAAAGGCTCGGAGCTTAACCCTAACCAAGACTATCTCTATGCTGGTTTTGTTATTGCGTCTACATTAATGTATGCTGCCAACGTTAATATAATAAAACGTTATTTACAAGATGTAAAGCCTTTAGCTATTGCTGTTGGTAATTATATTTTTATTAGTATTCCGGCGTTTATTGTTCTTGTGTTTTCGGGTTTTTTTTCTTCTGAACGATTAAACCATCCTGATTTGCTCAACTCATTAGGGTTTGTAGCGCTCCTCTCTATTTTTGGCACTGCGATAGCTAAGGTTGTTTTTAATAAACTTGTTCAAATTTCTACACCTGTATTTGCTTCTTCTGTCACTTACATCATGCCTGTAATTGCACTTATTTGGGGTGTGCTAGACGGTGAATCTTTCAGTATTGTGCAGGCTTTAGCAGCTCTCTTAATTTTAGTAGGGGTTTATTTGTCTCATAAACGTAAAACATAAAAAAACCGAAGTTAAGACTTCGGTTTTTTTTATTAAAGCATTTTAGTTTTAATTAAAATCTTCGGCTGTTACACCTTCGTTTATTTTTACTTCTGTGGTTTCAAACGTAAATGCTTGTGGTCCCGTAGTAACTTTCATAGTATACGGCATTTTGATACCGTCTACTTCTTTATAGTTAGAGTAATCTATAGTTGTAGTAATGGATTGTCCTTGTGCTTCTGCTGTAGATTCTGTTCTTATTAAGTAACCTGATTGTGCATCATAATATCTATATGATTCTGTATCATCTTTAGTTACTTTTATTTTGTAAGCATCTTTACCTTCAATAGTTGTTAAGCTTTCTAATTTAATAGTTGAGGATTCCATATATAATTCTTCAAAAAGACCTTGAGCAGATTTTCTAGAAGATAGTTCTTTGTCTTCCATCGGAATCTTCCTTCCCTGTTGCTCCATGTAGCCGTTGGTACCATCAAAATTTTGTTTCATCAATGTTCCCATACCTTCTGCAACTACCTCCATTTTATATTTGTTTGGTGCCATTTGCTTAGTTGTAGCCATAGGCTTAAATGGTGCGCCAGGAATAGTCATTTCTGCTTTGACAAGGGTTGTATTTACTTTTCTTAAGTTATCCTCTCCTCCAATAGCGTTAACGTAATTTTTAATCACGGTTTCTGCTGTTAAATCAGCTGGCAACGGCTTTGAGAATACAGGCTTTTCTGTTTTATTAGCGTATGCATCATAATACATTATTGGAATTCCTGTTTTTTCAAGATTTTCTAAAACTTCGCTTCCCTTACCTACTACAACGATTCGCGCATTTTCTGGTCTAAAGTGTTTGTTAGCTACGCGCATTACGTCTTCTTTAGTAACAGCATTAATTTTCTTGAGATACGTAGAATAAAAATCTTCAGGTAAGTTATTTAATTTAATATTTAAAGCATAGTTCGCTATAGTTCTTGGACTTTCTAAATCTAGTATAAAATCACCTACATATTTAGCTTTTGCATTTTCTAAGTCTTTAGTATCAACAGGTTCTGTTTTAATTCTGTTAATTTCTTTAAGGGTTTCTACAACTGCGCTATCCGTAACCATATTTCTTACGGCTGCACCTGCTGTAAAACGAGATACTCCGTATCTGCTTGGGCTTATACTTGTTCTGGCACCATAGGTATAACCGTGTTCTTCCCTAAGATTCATATTTAGATAACTACCAAAACCTCCTCCTAAGATTTTATTTGCAATCAATACAGCGTGATAGTCATCGTCATTCATTTTAAAATCTACATTATTTGTCAAAGAAATATTTGACTGGACCGCATTTGGCATATCCACAAAATTAATTTGTGTGTACTGCGCATTTGGCATCGGATCTGGTATTGTAGTTTCTACATCTATGGATTTTTCCCACTTACCAAAATGCTCTTTTACTTTACGCTCAATATCTCCCATTTCAACATCACCCACAATAACTAAGTACGCATTATTAGGGTTGAAATATTTTTCATAGAACGCCAAAACATCGCCAAACTCAATATTATTTACCGTTTCTTCGGTCACAAACTCACCGTAAGGATGTTTTTCTCCATAAGATAAGGCAGAACCTACTCTAGCCGCAACAGCATCTACACTTTTTTCTTGAGATTTTAAATTTTCTATAAGCTTTTCTTTTTCTTTTTCAAATTCTTCCTTTGTTAATAAGGGATTGATGGCAGCATCTGCCATTAATTCAATTATTCTGTCAGAATATTTAGAAAGTGAGCTTGCAAAAGCACTTTGAGAACCAAATCCTAAGTTGGCGCCTAAGAAATCTATTTCGTCGTTAAATTCATCTTTAGGAATACTAGTGGTACCGTTTCCTAACATGGCACCTAGAATACTGGAAATTCCTGCCTTTTCGCCTTCTGAAATAGGCTTGTTATCAATTCTTAAGGAGATAGAAACCCTAGGTAATTTATGGTTTTCTACAACTAAAACCTCAATACCGTTACTCAATTTAAATTCTCCTGGTTTTTCTAAAGTAATCTTTGGTGCAGGTCCTGGTTCTGGCTGTTTAGATCTATCTATTTGTGCATTTAGTACACTTACTGTCATTAAAAACAATGCAATAAATGCGGATATTTTAGTTTTCATTTTACTATTCTTTTTGTTTTTATTGATCATCTTTCTTTGGTAAGTATTCTAATATTAAACGCTGATTAGGGTTTAAATACTTTTTTGCAACGTCTCTTATTTCTTCTCGTGTTATAGAACGATAAATTTTAATTTCATCATTTATAAGGTTTACATTGTCATATAGCATATAATATCTTGCCAGTGAGTTGGCTATACCTTCTATGCTTGAGTTAGAGTTTACAAACTGGTTTTCAAATTGATTTTGAAGTTTTTGATAATCGCGCTCTGAAATTAATTCCTCTTGAATCTTTACAATTTCCTCGTCCATTTCTGTGATTAAAGTATCTAAAGATACATCTCCAAGTGGCAACCCAAATAATGCGTATATTCCGTAATCCTCTTGACTAATGTTAACAGCTGCCACTTGTAAAGCTTGTTTCTGTTCGTCTACCATTTTTTTGTAGAGCACTGAGCTTTTTCCACCACTTAGGTAGCTAGAAATCATGTCTAATACATAAGCATCTCGATCCTTAAAGGATGGTGTTCTGTAAGCTGCAATAACCGCAGGGATTTGAATGTTTGGGTCATAAGCCTTATCTCTCATGGGCTCGGTAATAGGTGCTTCTCTTGGAAGATCTCTTACTATTTCTTCTCCTCTTGGTATTGGCCCAAAGTAATCTTGAATCATTTTCTTAACCTGAGGCTTATCAATATCTCCAGCTACTACTAATACTGCATTATTTGGCACATAGAATTTTTTGTTAAAAGCCTGAAATTCCTCTAAGGTTGCTGCATCTAAGTGCTCCATTTCGCCAATGGTTGTTCCTTTGTAAGGATGTACTTTAAACATGCGTTTTTTAATTTCGGCCAAAATATTACCGTAAGGCTGATTATCTACACGTAAACGCTTTTCTTCTTTAACAACCTCATTTTGGGTATCTACACCTATTTGATTAATTACAGGATGTAACAGCCTTTCAGACTCCATCCAAAGGCCCAACTCTACACTGTTAGAAGGAAAAACCTCGTAATAATAGGTTCTGTCATCTGTAGTGTTTGCATTATTACTTCCGCCATTAGATGTTACAATATTAAACCACTCACCTCGAGGGATATTTTCAGTTCCTTCAAACAATAAATGCTCAAAAAAGTGAGCGAAACCAGTACGTTCTGGATTTTCATCTTTTGCACCTACATGGTACATTACTGATACAGTAACAACAGGCGCAGAATTATCTTGATGCAAAATAACATGCATACCGTTGTCTAAATCGTACTCCTCAAATTCTACTTGCTGTGCGTTGGTGTAAGAACCAACAAACAACAAGAGTGCCAGAGCAATTAAGCTTTTTCTCATTATTTAATAGTATTTAAATTATAAATTGTTTTAGTGTTTGTCTTAACAACATGTGTATTGTTACACAAAGCCACACAAAAATAAGGAATCAAAACGCTTTTTTAACATAATAAAATGTAAAAACTATAAATGTTAAATACCTTAATAAAAAATAAGACAGATATTTAGCCTTAAAATATCCCAAAAGCCCAAAAACGTTTGTAGATTAGGAATTTAGGAGTATATTTGCATCCGCTTTCTGAGAAAAGCATATTTATTTAATAAACAAATTAATAAAAACGTTACGCTATGTACGCAATTGTAGAGATAGCAGGGCATCAATTTAAAGTTGAAAAAGACCAAAAAGTTTTTGTTAACCGTTTATCTACAGAAGAAGGTAAAAATGTTGATTTTGACAACGTACTTCTTATAGGTGATGGTAACAATGTTACTTTAGGCGCCCCAGCTATAGACGGAGCACAAGTAAGTGCAAAAGTCTTAAAACACCTAAAAGGTGACAAAGTAATAGTTTTCAAGAAGAAAAGACGTAAAGGATACCGTGTTAAAAACGGACACAGACAGGCCTTAACCGAAATCGTAATTGAAGGCATTACAACTTCTGGAGCTAAGAAAACTGCTCCTAAAAAAGAAACTAAAGCTTCGACAAGCTCGGCTACCAAAGCTGAACCAAAAGCTGAAAAAGCCGCTCCGAAAGCAGCAGCTAAAAAAGCAACTGGTAAAGCTGACGACTTAAAGAAAATTGAAGGTGCTGGACCTAAAGCTGCTGAAGCATTAGTAAACGCTGGATATGAAACTTTTGCTAAAGTTGCTAAAGCAACTCCAGAAGAATTAAGCAATGTTCTTTCAGAAGCGAGCTCTAGATTAGCACACATCGTTACAGATACTTGGCCCAAGCAAGCTAAATTAGCTGCTGATGGTAAGTGGGACGAACTAAAAGAATTACAAGACAGATTAGACGGTGGTATTGAAAAGTAATTTTTCTATTCCATTAATATTAACAAAATAAAACCTTAAGACAATGGCTCATAAAAAAGGAGTTGGTAGTTCTAAAAACGGTAGAGAATCAGAATCGAAACGCTTAGGTGTTAAGATTTTTGGTGGTCAAGCTGCCGTTGCTGGGAACATTATCGTAAGACAAAGAGGTAACACACACCATCCGGGTGAAAACGTATACCAAGGAAAAGACCACACTTTACACGCTAAAGTTGATGGTATTGTACAATTTACTAAGAAAAAAGACAATAAGTCTTATGTTTCTATAGCCCCTTTTGAGGCTTAAGAATCTTATTTCTTAAAAATATAGGAACCCTTTCTGTTTTTCAGGAAGGGTTTTTTATTATGATAAGTTTTTGTCATTCTGAAACAAGTTCAGCGTGACATGTATTGAAATAGGCTCAAACAATTTCCATCTTTTTCAAAAGGAAGCTCGCATTCATGTTTTGGCAAACACCTTTCTTTAGTTTATAATCAAAAAAGAGTTCGTCGTTTTTAATTTCAGCATCAAAGTAGTAGTTTTTTACAGTCTCTAGTCCAGCTTCTATTTCAGTAAGGCTTAAATCGTGCGTAGCGATAATTCCTGTTGCTTTTTGGCTAACTAATTTTTCTACAAATTTTCTTGAGCCAATGGCCTTATCTGTACTGTTGGTGCCCTTTAGGATTTCATCTAAAATCACAAAATAGTTTTTATATTCAGCAATAGTGTCTACAATAAATTTTAATCGTGTCAACTCGCTAAAAAAGTACGAACTATCATCCGTTAATGAATCTGTAGTACGCATACTTGTGATGAGTTTAATCGGTTTGTATTTGCTTGTTTTCGCACATACTGGTAAACCAACATTTGCCATAACAATATGCAACGCAACCGTTCTTAAAAACGTACTCTTACCAGCCATATTGGCACCTGTAACGATGAAAAACTGCTCTTGTAACAATTCTAAATCGCTATTGACACGTTTCTCGGTATTTAATAAAGGGTGTCCTAAACTTTCGGCTTTAATCGTTATGTTTTCTGCGGTAATTTCAGGGTAAGTAAAGTCTTGATGATTATAGGCATAGTTACCCAAAGTGTTGTATGCATCAAAAAAGGTCACCACTTCAAACCAATCCTCAACCTTATGCGCGTACTTGCTAATCCACTGTTCTACACGATACGTTTGCCTAATATCCCAAAGCAAATATCCATTACCAAAAATGGCTGAAATGAAGTTATTTCGGTTATCTAAAGCGTCTAAAGCTTTTGAGAATTTTGTAAATATCTGTGAGGCTTTTTCACCTTCAGACTGTATTTTTTGTTGCTGTTGTTGTAATAATTCAGACTGAAATTCTTTATGTTCAATTTGTTTCAGTAATAAAGCATATTGCCTAAAGGTGTCTTTCGCTTTTTCGGTGTTTTGGGCAACATTATTGATTGGCTTTAAAAATCTTCCTGTAATAGCTAAACCTAAAAGCAGCCAATATCCAGCATATTTTATTGGAATAATTTCAGTAAAACCTAAGACCAAAAGTGCTATTGAACTAATACTAAAACCAATTGTTAACCAATATAATGTTGCGCTTAAAAATGGCTTATAATCCTTTAACCATTCAATAATGGATTTTGCAGAATGTTCCACTTTTACACCTTGGGCTATGCCAGAATAGTATTGTCTCCATTCTGGCTCGTTGGCGAGTTCTTTAATCGCATTTTGGCGGGCGTCAATATTTGTAATATCATTTGCAAGCAAACAATTAACAAGCGATTGCGTACCTTCCTTTATGGTTGTTCTGTTAATATATTGAAAGAAAGAGCCTCTTCCGAATAAATCAATATCCAAACTATACGCATGAGCCGGATTTTGAAATACTTTTCCATCTGCTCTATCATGAAAATCTCCTGAAGCGATTTTAATCTCATCTTCGTTAATTACAACCAATCGTTTATGAAGTTGGCGTTTAGTTTTAAGATCGGTATACCTCGATAATAAAAACAAAAAAACAGCAATACCAAAAACAGCTATAACCAGTGCTAATTGCCAATTTTGAAAGGTAAGATATACACCAAGCCCTGTAAAACCAAATACGGCCAATCTTAGCAAACTATACAAACTCATTGTTTTATAAATGCGTTTGGCTTCAGAATTATGTTTTGATAATTGAGATTTATAAAATGGAATTGTAGCCTTCATTATTTAATTAAAAAATAAAATCCCAAGATAATGGTTTACCTTGGGATTGTTATATTATTTGTAAATCTCTACTTTGTAGAAACTTTTAACCTTTTAAGCTAGCTGCAAGATATTCACGATTCATACGTGCAATATTCTCTAAAGAAATACCTTTTGGACACTCTACCTCACAAGCACCAGTATTAGTACAATTACCAAAACCTTCTTCATCCATTTGTTTTACCATATTTAACACACGGTCTGTAGCTTCTACTTGGCCTTGTGGTAGCAATGCAAACTGAGAAACTTTAGCCGAAACAAATAACATAGCCGAAGAGTTTTTACAACTTGCTACACAAGCTCCACAACCAATACAAGTAGCTGCATCAAAGGCTTTGTCTGCATTTTCTTTTTCAATAGGAATGGCATTTGCATCCTGTGTATTCCCTGAAGTGTTAACAGATATAAAACCACCAGCCTGTTGAATACGATCAAACGATGAGCGATCTACCACCAAATCTTTAACTACCGGAAACGCTTTTGCGCGCCAAGGCTCAATATAAATGGTATCACCATCCTTAAAACTTCTCATGTGTAACTGGCATGCCGTTATTTTAGTTTGAGGACCATGGGCACGACCATTTATATACAATGAGCAAGTACCGCAAATACCCTCTCTACAATCGTGGTCAAATGCTACTGGTTCTTCACCTTTTCCAATCAATTCTTGGTTAAGCACATCTAACATCTCTAAGAAAGACATATCTGGTGAAATACCATTAATAGGATAATCTACGATCTTGCCTTTGTCTTTTGCGTCTTTTTGACGCCATATTTTTAACGTTAAATTCATCATAGCTTTTTATTTGTAACTTCTCTCTTTCACTTCAATATTTTCATACTCTAGTGGTTCCTTGTGATGAACTGCTTCACTTGGCTTCCCTTTAAACTCCCATGCTGAGACATATTGGTATTCTGGTCTTCTCAAAGCTTCGCCACCTTCAGTTTGATACTCTTCTCTAAAATGACCACCTGCTGACTCCTCGCGTTCTAGAGCATCCTTAGCAAATAATTCTCCTAGTTCTAGGAAGTCTGCTACACGACCTGCTTTAGCTAACTCTTCGTTATATTCGTTTTCAGTTCCTGGTACAAAAACGTCTTTGTAAAATTCTTCGCGTAACGCAGCAATTTCGGTAATAGCTTCCTTAAGTTCTTTTTCGTTACGTGCCATACCACACTTGTTCCACATAATTTTCCCTAATCGTTTGTGGAAATGGTCAACTGATTTAGAGCCTTTATTATTAATTAACTTATTAATATCCGCTCTCACCTTATTTTCTGCCTCATCAAATTCCTTACTATCCGTTGGTATTGGTCCTGTTCTAATATCGTGTGCCAAATAGTCGCCAATAGTATAAGGTAATACAAAATAACCGTCGGCCAGACCTTGCATCAATGCAGATGCACCTAATCGATTAGCTCCGTGATCTGAGAAATTAGCTTCACCAATAGCATATAAGCCAGGTACTGTAGTCATAAGGTTATAATCTACCCAAAGTCCGCCCATAGTATAGTGTACTGCAGGGTAAATCATCATTGGTGTCTCGTACGGATTTTGATCTACGATTTTTTCGTACATCTGAAACAAGTTACCATACTTATTTTCTACTACTTTTTTACCTAAATCGGTAACTACTTTTTTATCATCAACATCTAAGCCCTTAACATAAGCCTGCTCTTTTCCATAGCGTTCAATAGCTGCGGCAAAATCCAAATACACGGCTTCTCCAGTCTTGTTAACTCCATAACCAGCATCGCATCGCTCTTTAGCAGCGCGAGACGCAACGTCTCTTGGCACTAAGTTTCCAAAAGCTGGGTAACGTCGCTCTAAGTAATAATCTCTATCTTCTTCTGCGATTTGTGTTGGCTTTAAGCTTCCATTTCTAATCGCTTCAACATCTTTTTTATGTTTTGGTACCCAAATACGGCCATCGTTACGTAACGACTCGGACATCAAAGTTAATTTTGATTGATGATCTCCTGAAACCGGAATGCATGTTGGGTGAATTTGCGTATAACAAGGGTTGGCAAAGAAGGCACCACGTTTGTGTGCTTTCCAAGCTGCTGTTACATTAGAACCCATTGCATAGGTTGATAAATAAAAGGCATTACCGTAACCACCAGTTCCTAATACAACGGCATGAGCCGAATGTCTTTCTATTTCACCAGTTACGAGGTTACGTGCAATGATTCCTCTTGCTTTTCCATCAACCACCACCACGTCTAACATTTCGTGACGAGTATACATTTTTATTTTACCACGACCTATTTGGCGATTCATGGCAGCATAAGCTCCTAATAATAGTTGCTGCCCTGTTTGCCCTTTAGCATAAAATGTACGTGATACCAATACACCTCCAAATGAGCGGTTATCTAAAAGCCCACCATATTCTCTTGCAAAAGGCACTCCTTGCGCCACACACTGGTCGATAATATTTGTAGAGACCTCCGCCAAACGATACACGTTAGCTTCGCGCGAACGGTAATCACCACCTTTTACAGTATCATAAAATAAACGGTATGTAGAATCACCATCGCCTTGGTAATTTTTGGCCGCATTAATACCTCCTTGTGCTGCAATAGAATGTGCGCGTCTTGGTGAATCCTGAAAGCAAAATGCCTTTACATTATAACCAAGCTCGGCAAGCGTTGCCGCGGCAGAGCCACCAGCTAAACCTGTACCTACGATAATAACGTCTATCAGGCGCTTATTAGCTGGATTGACCAAATTAATTTCGTTTTTATGTTTGGTCCACTTGTCCGCTAATGGACCATCTGGTATTTTAGAATCTAATATTGACATAGCATTAATTTTTAGTGCGTAAAGTGATGGTAAACTGCAATGAAAATAAATAAAGCAGGAATCCCTATAGCGTACACTTTACTAAATCCTTTAAGACTTTTTGTATACTTATTGTTAGCACCAACTGACTGAAAGGCTGAATTAAATCCGTGCAACAGGTGTAATGCCAACAAGACAAAAGCTACTACATAAATTCCGACCCTTACTGGACTTACAAACTTTTCTCTTAATTCTTCATAATAGCGATATCCTGACTCGGCATTGTTAGGATCTATTAAACCGCTCATGTCTCCATTAACGTATTTTACAGTCATTTCATGCACCCAAAAATCATAAAAATGAATTCCTAAAAATGCTAAAACCACTAAACCTGTAAGTAACATATTTCTAGAAACCCAACTAGAATTGCCTGAAGCTTCATTTTTTGCATATTTTACATTTCTAGAAGCTTTGTTCTTTGCTTCTAAAATAAATCCCATTACAAAATGAAAAATAACACCGAATATTAAAATTGGTTGCATTAATCCTTGAACCACAGGATTAGTACCCATAAAGTGTGATAATTCATTAAATAATTCCTCACTAAAGACTGAGGTGAAATTTATAGAAACGTGCATTACTAGGAAAATCATTAAGAAGAATGCCGAAAGAGCCATAGCAAACTTTCTTCCTATCGAAGAATTAAAAATTCCGCTCATTGTAGATCTAATCTTTTTGTTAGTGCAACAAAAATACTGCACAAATGGCGTTTTGCCAACAAGTCTAAAATATAATTATTTATTTAGAATCGTTTTAATTAGAAGCGCTCGGAATCAAACCTCTTAAACCCATATCTACAACTTGTTCACCTGCTGATGGCTCATATTTACCGTCTTCATTCACTTCTACCCATTCAAACGAATTATTAATTGAAAAGGACAATGTTACCTCAACATCTTGTGTTTCATTTCCTGTTAAGGTAAATGGTGTTGTAAATTCGCCCGTAACCACACAAGAGCCTTGTGGTACTGGAGATGAATCAAATAATGGATTGGGCACAGTGGTTGCGCCTTCTGGTGCTTGCCCTTGCGTTGTAAATCCTAATGCTTCAAAAGCCCAAAAACCTTGTAAGACATCATCGTTTACAGTGATTGTACTTCCGTTTAAATCAAAATCTGTGATGTAATTGTTGTATCCAACAAAACTTGCCAAACGTCCTGTGATTTCTTCAGCATTTTCTGTTAAGACCTGAATGTTACCTTCTTGATAGGATAATGATACTCTTACCCATTCGTAAGAACCTGCTTGTACTTCGCTCAGCGGAACACTTAAAAACACCTCATCATCTCCTGCAAATATAGCTTGCTGAAAATCAATTGCCATAGCTCCACCTGATTCTGTTTCAGAGCCTACATAAATCACTTCTCCTTCTCCTAAAAGCGTTGTTGCTGTTGGTGCCAACTCTATGTAATTGGCACTCATCCGCTCGATAGTAGGTGATTGTGCTGCATTACCATCTGGAACAGTAACTGGTTCACCTAAATTACCTAAACGCTCTTGATTAGGGTCAAATTTTAGTTTAATGATTAGCTGCGGTGAGGTGCTAAGATTATCATCCTGATCTTCTCCACAAGCCATAAATAAGCTAAAAACTATAAAAAGTAAGATGATTTTTTTCATGATTATTTAGATTTAGGGTTGTTTTATTTTATTTCTAAAGTCGATTTGGCATCATTGATTTCAATAATATAAACGCCTTTTGGCAAGTAATATTTTCCATTGCCAGATTTACCAATCTTTAATTCTTTATTCGCTTTTTCCAAAGCTTTCTTTCCTTTTTCAGAAAGGGTTAAATCGTAATCTGTGTAATTAAATCCTTTATCAACGTTTAGTTTAAAGCTATTTAACTCAACTCCATTTTCTGATACTATTTTTATCGTTTTTTCGCCAGAAGTATTACTGTAAAACTGTATTGTTTTGCTCGGTTCGTAAGCATTTGACCATTGACTCCAAGCACTTCCCCAACGACCAGAGTGTCTTACAGAACCAACATCAAAAATGGTTGTTGATTTCGCTTTCAAGTCGGGATTCATTTGCTGTAAAGCTTCAATATTGGTTTTATAGATGCTTCGTCCGTGTGTACCTAACAATAAATCATTAGCTTCTGGTTGTACCACAATATCATGAATAGCCACATTCGGTAATCCTTTTGAAAATACTTCCCAAGATGTACCTTTATTAAAAGACACATAGGCTCCGTTATCGGTTCCTAAGTATAGGATATTTTCGTTTTTAGGATCTTCTTTTATCACGTTTACTGGAGATGCTGGAATGTTTCCGCTGATGTCTTTCCATGTCTGTCCATAATCATCACTCATGAAGGCATAAACTTTAAAATCGTCCCAACGGTAACCATTCAAGGTCACATAAACTCGCTCTTTTTTGTGTTGAGACGCAATCACACGACTTACCCACAAATCCTTTGGAAATGACTTTGAAACGTTTGTCCAGCTGCCACCACCATTTTTGGTGATGTGCACTAAACCGTCATCACTTCCTGTGTAAATTAACCCAAATTGAAACGGACTTTCTGAAATAGACGTTAATGTACCGTAAGCCACATTTCCTTTTTTACCTCCATTGGTTAGATCATCACTAATGGCTTCCCAATCGTTACCTTGATTCATGGAACGCATTAATTTATTACCTCCCAAATACAAAATATCCTGATTGTGAGGCGACAGTAAAATTGGTGTTTGCCAATTAAAACGGTACGGATTTTCGCCTAAAGTATGCTTTGGTTGAATGTAAGTTGCATCTTCAGTTTCAAGATTTAATCTGTAATAATTACCGAATTGGTAACCTGTGTACACAATATTAGAATTTCTGTTATCAATTTGAATTTGCATACCATCACCTCCCATTATGGATTTCCATGGATACTGTCCTTCTTGATGCCAGCTTTTATCTTCGCGTGCATTGTGTGCACCAACCCAAACACCATTATCTTGTAAACCTCCATACACATTATATGGTTTTTCGTTGTCCACATTAATAGCATAGAATTGTCCTACTGAAGGCGAATTGTTCTTTATCCAGTTTTCGCCATCATCATAAGAAATATTGATACCTCCATCATTACCATCAATTAAATGATTAGGATTTTTTGGGTTAATCCAAAGTGCATGATGATCGGCATGCACATTTTCTGCACTAATGCTTGTAAATGTTTTTCCTCCATCTTTAGACTTTACAATTGGCACACCATAGATGTAAATGTCATTTTCGTTTACTGGTGACACATGGATGTGACCAAAATAATAGCCATAACTATAATAGATGCCATCTAAGAAATCCTCGTGGGTTTTACTCCAAGTTTGTCCGCCATCGGTACTTTTATAAACTTCGGCACCAATTACTGGAGTATCGAACAACATGGAATTGGCATCCTCTAAATATTTTGCTAAATCAATAGGTTTTACATTGCCCGAGCGCACCATTTTCTTTACGTTCTGCGCTCGGTATTTTTCCTGAAAGCCATTATTTTTTAGAAATTGGTCTAGTTTTTTATCTTCTAAAGCCAAAAAATCTGAAGTTGACATGGTTTTAAAATCGTCCTTTGTCAATCCTTCTTTTTTATCCGATGTTTTGTCGTCCGCTCTTCGGAATTGGTTATCGTGGATGGCATAGACCACATCATCATTAAAGACTGCTATACCGATTCTTCCTACTCCTTCACCTGTTGGGAAACCGCTTTTTTCTGTGGACACTTTAATCCACGTTTCACCTGCATCTGTGCTTTTGTAAATAGCCGAGTTGTCGCCATTTCCTTTAAAGTTCCACGCTTTTCGGTCTTTTGTCCATGATGTTGCAAACATCACATTGTAATTTTTTGGACTATGTTGCAAATCGATAATACCACTTTCATCATCTACAAAAAGGGTTTGTTTCCACGTTTTTCCACCATCAGTAGTTTTATAAATTCCACGTTCTTTATTTGGCGAGTACAAATGTCCTGTAACACCAACGGTAATGACATTTGGATTATCGGGATGAATTAAAATAGGCGCAAAGTGGTGCGCATCCATTAAGCCAATGTTTTCCCAAGTTTGGCCATTGTCATTAGACTTCAACAAACCAATACCTGCATACGAGGAACGCGACGCATTATTTTCGCCTGTGCCAACATAGATGGTTCGGGTTGGCCAATGCACAGCAATATCACCAACATTCTGCGTATCTGAACCATCTAAAATTGGTGTAAAAGTAGTACCATTATTTGTGGTGTGCCATACTCCACCTGAGGCATAACCTACGTAAAATTCGGATGGCATTTCAGGATTTACATCCACATCAACCACACGACCACTCATTATAGTTGGCCCAATATTTTCAAAAGGCACATTTTTTACCAATGAGGTTTTGGCCATTTCGCGTTTTTCTGCTAGGGCTCTTTTTACGGTTTCTGCAGAGGTTGCTGGTTGTTGTGCAAAAACCACTAAAGCACTTGCGGCAAATGCAAACGACAGGAATTTAGTTCTAAACATGTTGGTTAGTTTTTATTTTTATTGTCAGATAGAGCGCAGTCGAGAACTAATCTTAAAGATATTTCTCAATTACATTTCGACTGCACTCAATGTGACAGTAATTAAAGTTGGCTGAATTTAGCCATTAATCCATATATCCTCAAAATTTATAAACAAAGTTTAACAGATTATCTTAGTAGACTTGGGCTTGCGTTTTACTTTGTTTATTTTTGAGTCACCAAAAAAACATGATAACAAAACGTCAGTTTGAGCTTAGTCAAAATGTTTTTTGTCCACTCGATTTAGCTTTCGACTGCGCTCAAGCAGACACTTAATTAATATTAATGAAATTCCCATTTTCATGGGAATAGAAAAATAAATTTTCTTTATGAAATACCATCCTATAGACCGTAACCTATTCATAAAAAACCGTGAAAACTTTGCTTCTCAGATGAAGCCAAACAGTTTAGCAGTATTCAATTCAAACGATGTTTATCCTATTGGAGCGGACAGCACTATTCCGTTTCAACAAGACCGTAATATATTTTACCTCAGTGGTGTTGACCAAGAGGAAAGTATTTTGGTACTTTTTCCCGATTGCCCCAATCCTAAACACCGTGAAATTCTATTTTTAACCGAAACCAATGATCACATTGCGGTTTGGGAAGGTGAAAAACTCACCAAAGAAAAAGCCTTTGAAACCTCTGGTGTAAAAACCGTGTATTGGCTACAAGATTTCGATAAAATTTTCAAAGAAATCATGGCTCAGGCAGATACCATCTACATTAACACTAACGAACATTATCGTGCTAATGTAGCAACGGAAACACGCGAGGCACGATTCAACAAACAGATAAAAGCACAATTTCCTGCGCACAAAGTAGAAAAAAGTAATCCGATTTTACAGCGTTTGCGTTCTATAAAAGATCCTATAGAAATTGACTTGATGCAAAAGGCTTGTAATATTACCGAAAAAGGGTTTAGACGCATTTTAGAATTCACAAAACCTGGTGTTTGGGAATACAACTTAGAAGCTGAGTTTATGCACGAGTTCCTTAACAACCGCTCTAAAGGTTTTGCTTATACTCCAATTATTGCTTCAGGAAATAATGCAAACGTTTTACACTATATTGAAAACAACCAACCGTGTAAAGCTGGTGATTTAATTCTGCTCGATGTTGGTGCAGAATATGCTAACTACTCTAGTGATATGAGTAGAACCATACCTGTTTCTGGAAAGTTTACTAATAGGCAAAAACAAGTCTACAATGCCGTAAATCGTGTTAAGGATGAAGCTACCAAAATGCTTGTGCCTGGTACTATTTGGGCAGACTACCACGTTGAAGTTGGTAAATTAATGACATCTGAATTATTGGGTCTTGGTTTATTGGATAAAGCTGATGTGCAAAACGAAAATCCAGATTGGCCAGCGTACAAAAAGTACTTTATGCATGGTACAAGTCACCATATTGGTTTAGACACGCACGATTACGGTTTACTACACGAACCAATGCAAGCCAACATGGTGTTTACGGTAGAGCCTGGTATTTATATTCCAGATGAAGGTTTTGGTGTCCGTTTAGAGGATGATGTGGTGATACAAGAACAAGGAGAACCGTTTAACTTAATGGCGAATATCCCAATTGAAGCGAACGAGATTGAAGAATTAATGAACGCATAATAACCAAAACTGATTATACATGAAACGTATTTGTATAGGCTTACTTTGTTTAAGCTTGCTTTTTAGCACCACAGGATGTGCCACGATTTTAGGTGGACCAATTTCATCGAGTCAAAAAACAAAACCTGTACCAGGACAACAACAACGCGATGTTAGAGTAGGATGGCTTATTGCAGATATCCTACTTTTTGCACCTGGTCTTATTGTTGATTTTGCTACTGGAGCTATTTATAAGAGGTAAGTTATTATTTTTAATATTGAAGCTGAAGAGATTGAGGAGTTGATGAATTAAAATTCTGATAAAACATGATTTTTTATTATGAAAAAAGGCCAAAGACTTTGGACAAGAGATGAATTAATTTTAGCGATAAACCTTTATTGTAAATTACCTTTTGGAAAATTGCATAGAACTAACCCTCAAATAGTTCATTTAGCCAACCTCATTGGAAGAACACCAAGTTCCATAGCTTACAAGTTAGTAAATTTTGCAAGCCTAGATCCAAGTCTACAAGCAAGAGGGATCAAAGGAGCTTCAAATTCAAGTAAGCTTGATAAAGTTATTTGGGATGAATTTTATAATAATTGGGAAGAATTACCATTTGAAAGTGAGAAGTTATTATCTAAATTTGAAAGAAAGTCAATCGAAGAATTAAATAATATAGATTCTAAAAGCTTACCTAAGGGTGAGGAAAGAGAAAGAGTTGTAAAAGTTAGAGTTAATCAATCGTTTTTTAGAAGCTCTATTTTAGCTTCATACAATAACACTTGTTGCGTGACTGGAATTAAACAAAGTGAATTATTAGTTGCTGGACACATTAAACCTTGGAGCCAAGATGAAAAAAACCGATTGAATCCTAGAAATGGTATTGCAATTAATGCCTTGCACGATAAGGCTTTTGAAAATGGGTTAATGACAATAACTACAGATTATAAAATTAAAATCTCTTCAATATTGTTAAAAAAGAGAAAAACAGATTCTTTAGAAAAATACTTTTTTCAATATCATGAAAGAGATATCTTTTTACCATCAAAGTTTTTACCTGATGAAAAATTTTTAACTTACCATAATAATGAGCGTTTTAAAAAATAATTTGGCTTTTGAGTATTTACATCGAGATAATGGGAATTACAAACAATTTGGTCGTTTGGTCTTTAATAACCCTAATCAAATCGATGTTACAGTTGCAACTTTAAAAATTAAAGAAAAATTAATTGACAAAATGTTTTTTTATCCTTCAAAAGTTGGTGTTCGGGAATTTAACAAAGTTGACTTTGCATTTAATATGGAATGGTATGAATTCGTGAAGTTTTCGACTACAAATGAAAAACCCACAGAAGTGATTAATATTGAAAATTTCATAGAATTATTCAATACTAAATAGTAAAACAAATACGTCATTTAACGACTACTTATAAAAATTATTAAGTAAGAGATTAATAGGTAAAGCAGTTAAACTCCCACAAAACCACCCTCAAAAACATAACGCTGCAACTTCTGCAAAGTTTCTAACTTATCGCTAGTATTAACTAAAAGTGAAATATTGTTGTTGCTACCACCATAAGCAATCATACGCACATTAACATCTTGTAACACCTGAAAGAGTTCTGGCGTATCAGGATGATAAATAATATTGTTACCGACCAGACAAACAATACTCATATAGTCGTCAATAGCTACAGTTGCAAATTTTTCGAGTTCTTCGGTTATGGCTTCTAAATGTGTGGTGTTGTCTATGGTTAAGGACACTGCAATTTCTGAGGTGGTTACCATATCTATTGAGGTTTCGTAACGCTCAAAAACTTCAAATACTTTCTTTAAAAAGCCGTGTGCTAACAGCATACGTACCGACTTAATTTTTATAGCCGTAATACCATCTTTTGCTGCAATGGCTTTAATGCCTTCTCCATGAATTTGGTTGGTAATTAAGGTTCCATGTGCCTGTGGTGCCATGGTGTTTTTGAGTCGTAATGGAATATCGAGTTGACGTACTGGCATTACGGTTTGCGGATGCAAAATCTTAGCACCAAAATAAGCCAACTCAGCAGCTTCATCGTACGACAAATGCGATAAGGCTTGTGTATCGTTAACGTAACGAGGATCGTTGTTGTGGAATCCGTCAATATCGGTCCAGATTTGCACCTCATCAGCTTCAATAGCTGCACCAATAATAGTTGCTGTGTAATCGCTTCCACCACGTAGCAGGTTGGTAATTTGCCCTTCTGCATCTAAACAAATAAAGCCTTGTGTAATGTATATATCAGCTGGTTCAACAGTATTGATAAGTCGATTAAGGTTTTGCTTGATGTAAAAATTATCGGGTTCGTTATGGTTATCAATACGCATAAAATCTAAAGCAGGCAATAACCTTACGTTAAAGCCTTCTTTTTGTAACAAACGACTAAACATAAATGTAGATAGCAATTCACCATTGGCAACAATACTGTTATGTAACGTTTGTGAAAATGGCTCGTTAATCGCATCTAATAACAGCTTGAATCTGGCATTGACGTACTTACTCACTTCCAATCGTAATGCCTGATCTTGCAACAAATCGTAAACTACAGCATTATACGTTTCGTTCAGTTCTGTAACGATGGTTTTGGCAGTTGTAAGCTCATCAACCTCAACCAATCTTGAGATTTCAACCAAAGTATTTGTAGTGCTAGACATGGCAGACAATACAACAATTTTGCGGTCTTTGGTGTTAATGATATCTTTTACATGATTCATATTCACTACCGAACCTACTGAAGTGCCACCAAACTTATATACTAACATAATGCGTTTATTTTTGAGCGCAAATGTAGATGACCTTTAAGCTATTGACCTAAATTTTGAAAGAATAGTACAATTAATTACAATTTGTTAATTATATAACAAGCATATCTATGTTTTCATTTAAAAACATCTCTAATAAGCTTTGCTCGGTATCTTCAACAAAACCTATAGCTTTCGTTTCGATAATCCTCAAGGGGACAATTCTTAACAAAATTGAAATGATAAACCTCAAAAGGAATTGCAAATGGGCTCTATTTATCCATTGAACACAAACAGACGTTACACACTTTTTTTGGCTGGTAAGTTATCAGCATGCCATAAAAAGGTGGTTTTGGTGTCTTTTCCCGTTTTACCTTTACTTTGTTACAATTTTTTTCATTTTTTACCATTACTTTGTTACATAATATTGTTATATTTACCCTTACTTTGTTACAATTTAAAATTATAGACAAACACATTGCACTTTAAAAGACTCATAAACAAAAGCTTAAAACAATGGAAAGCCAACCCAAAACGAAAGCCGCTCTTATTAAGAGGCGCAAGACAAGTGGGTAAAACAACTTTGGTGAACTCGTTTTCTCAAGGTTATGACTACTTTATTCCATTAAACCTAGAGCGTGCTGCAGACTTACGATATTTTCAAGATTTTACAGATGTCAAAACCCTTGTAGATGCTTTGTTTTTAGCAAATAATATTAGGACCAATGCTATGTCCAAGGTGCTTTTATTTATTGATGAAATACAAGAATCACCGGAAGCTATCGCATTATTAAGATATTTTTATGAAGACTTACCCCAACTACATGTTATAGCAGCTGGCTCTTTGCTTGAGCACGTTATGGACAAGGTAAAGAGTTTTCCAGTAGGTCGTGTGTCGTACTTGTATTTACATCCTTTAAATTTTGTAGAGTATCTTAACGCAAAACAACAATCATTAGCATTAGAGGCATTACATGAAATACCTGTAAAGGATTTTGCACATCAAACACTAAAAGATTTATTTCATCAATACGCCATTATTGGAGGTATGCCAGAAGTTATAGACACCTTTTTAGAGACTGATAACGTTGCAGATTTACCAGAAGTTTATGAAAGTATTTGGGCAACCTACAAAGACGATGTAGAAAAATATGCCAACAACGCCACAGATGCAAGGGTTATACGCCACATTATGAATACAGCACATTTGTATTTAGATGAGCGTATAAAATTTCAAAACTTTGGTAACTCCAATTATAAATCTAGAGAAGTTGGAGAAGCGATGCGCAACCTAAATGATGCGCGCATTATTCAATTAATTTATCCCACTACATCTATAGCGTCTCCTATAAAATCAGATTTAAAAAAATCTCCGCGCTTACAATTTTTGGACACTGGTTTAGTAAATTATGAATTAAACATTCAAGGAGATATGTTGACTTTAGAAGACTTGAGTAATGCTTACAAAGGGGCTATTATTCCTCATTTAATTACTCAAGAACTAATGTCGCTCAACACTATCACTTATTCTAAACCTAATTTTTGGGTGAGAGAAAAAAAACAAGCGTCTTCTGAGGTTGATTTGGTAATGCCTTACAAGGAAAAACTAATTCCTATTGAAATTAAATCTGGTAAAGAAGGAAAACTAAAATCGCTTCATCAATACATTGATCGAGCCGACCATCCATATGCGATTCGCATGTATAGTGGAGAATTTAGTATTGAACAACATTCAACTCCAATGGGTAAAAAACCGTATTTACTAATGAATTTACCTTATTACTTAGGCACAAAACTAGAAGATTATATCGCCTATTTTATAAACAATTATAGTATCAACTAATGTTAACCTTCAAAAACAAACAAGCGTTCCACACTTTTTTTAGCTGGTAAGTTATCGGCATGCCATGAGAAACTTGTTTTTGCTGGTTTTTCCCAAATACAGTTGAAATCTTCTGGTGCACTGTATTCGCTCACAAACAATTGATGACCTGCTTTGCTTTGCTGTCTGCACCAATCCCAAAATTTGTCATGGTCAAAACTATCTCTATATTTGGTGGTGGACGCATAAGGTGGATCGCAATAGACGATACTATTTTCAGGAATCTCTAATTCGGTATACGATTTACAGGATAAAATAACACCTTCGAGATTTGGCACTTGTTTGGTAATATTTCGGTAATGTTCTGCCCAATAATCGCGCTTGCCTTGCTTATCGCGTCTGTAACCTGCAAACCATTTTCCACCAAACGAATTAAAACCAACATAAGCCACCAAATTTTTTGGATAATCATCTTGATTGTATTTTATGGCTTTGTATTCGTCCTCACTTACCGATTTTGGTGGATCCCAATTCTCGTAAATCAAGGCTTGCCACATGGCCATTAATTCTTCATGCTGATCGTTGGCAATTCGGATACCATCAACCTTGTCTATCATATTCATACCACCTGCAAAAGGTTCAATATAAGATTGATTCGGTTGTCTGTCTTTTAGAATAATTGGTAATATATGTTTGGCAAAACGTGCCTTGCTTCCCATGTATTTCATGCGTCTTTCGGCTTTGATTTCAACATAGATACTATTCCAAAGGTTACAACAGCAGGCAACACCCAACCCAAACTATGCTTTGCCAAAGGAATGTATTCTGTTAACTTTTGTAAACTCTCCGAAGGCCTTAAAAACCCAATAACATCTGGTATGCTGAATACTAAAGTGACGATAATTACAGCTCTAAACAGAAGTGGAGTTGCTAGTCTCTCAGGTAAAACATTAAGTAAAATAAGCATAATCGTAATTGGATATACCAACAACAATACAGGAATAGCTACTACAACAATAGAGTTAAAATCGAGCTGCCCAACAATAACACCCAAAATACAACCGATGATGGCAGTGACTACAAAAACAGTTTGCGAATTATTCAACAAGCCTTTAAAATAATCTGCTGTACCAGCAATAATACCTACAGCTGTGGTAAAACAGGCCAGTGAAATGAGAATACTTAAAACCGTATTACCAAATTCGCCCAAGGATTTTATACTAATATCTCTTAGCAAACTGGCTCGTTGCATATCGTTACTCAAGGCTGTATCAACGCTAATTTCTGAACCATAATACGCACCAACAGCAATTAAACCAGCGTAAATTACTAACAGACCTAAACCTGCAATAAAGCCTGAATTTCTGATGAGTTTTCGTTTCGATTCGAAGCGGCTTACTTCCATATTATCGAAGTTAAGCGATACAATAATCACTGCACCAACAACCACGGCTCCGATAGCATCAAAAGTTTGATAGCCTTCTAAAATTCCCGAAACGATAGGTGTTTCAAATTGAGGTGTTCCTGTGGAAAATTCTGAATAAAATAATCCAATCGCTATCACTGCCAGCAACATAATGACAATAAATGGTGTTAAAAACTTTCCGATGAGATTCAATATTTTGGAACGATTGAGCACAAAAACCAAAACCAAAGTAAAATAAATGCCACTGGTTAATAATGGCGACGTACCAAAGGCAGGATGAATGGCAATCTCGTGCGTTGCAGCAGCTGTTCGAGGTGATGGAATGGCAACTGCAATGACATAAATGAGAATACAATAAATTAGACTAAAGGTTGGTGACACTTTTTTACCAAAATCGAACAATGTGCCTTGTAATCTGGCATGTGCTAATATGCCAATAATTGGAATCACTACGGCTGTAATCATAAAACCAATAGCAACCCAAAGCCAGTTTTCACCAGAGTTGTAACCCAACATTGGTGGCAACAATAAGTTTCCTGCACCAAAAAAAAGCGAAAATAAGGCGAAGCTTGTGACTAAAAGTTCTTTGCTTTGAATATTCACTATTTGGTTTTTTTGAGTTCTAAATCGTGAAAATCGAAACTAAAATCTGTGATTGGCGCAATGTACTTCATCGTTGCAGAAACCGCTTCTCCCTTTTCATTAAATGTAAATTGCACAAAGACGTCGGCATCGTAGCTTCTGTCGTTCCATTTAGCAACAAATGTTGTAGCATTGTATGGTAACAATTCGCCATATAAACGTGGTGAGCGCTCACATTTGATGCTGTATTTTTTTCCATCTTGTGCAATGGTGATATCACCAAACCAATCGTCTGTATACGTGCCTGTAATTTGCTCTGGATTTGGTGTTGTTAGCTGTGTTTTCGCTTTTTCTACCTGAGCAAAAACTTCAGTTTTAATGCTATCATTATATTTTAAATAATCAGCATTGTTCTGTCCTAAGCGTTGTAGCCATTTACGATTTTCATAACCTAAATACGAATCTTTAATGGTATTTGTGATTGTCGTAAATGCAGAACCATTCATTTGATTGGTTAACACTACAATAGCTAAGTCTAAATCTGGAATCATGGTAAACTGCGTTACCGTACCAATCAATCCTCCTGTATGATACACTTGTTTATAACCTCCTTTTACATCAGTAACAAACCAACCCAATCCATAACCTCTAAAATTAGAATTGTAACTGTCATTTGCTCTTACTTTTAATGGTGTTTGCAATTGCCAAAGCTCGTGAAATTGTGCTTCGCTCAGTAAACGTTCTCCATTTTCTGTAACAGCATCATTCATTAAAAACTTTGCCCAAGTCATCATATCATGTACATTACTCACAATACCTCCTGCTGCGTTTGCAGTTTCACTCCAATCATGCGGAATCTGAATCACCTTCCCTTCAGCTCTAGTGTGTGCATCAATAATATTAGATTTATCTGTAACACGATTATAAGAAGCTTTAGAACGCGTCATACCAACAGGTTTCATAATCTTAGTTTCAATGAAATCTTCCCAAGACAATCCACTAATGCGTTTTAAAACTTCACCAGCAATGATGAACATATTATTGTTATAGGCAAACTTACTTCTGAATGAGGTTTCAGGCTCTAAATACTTCACGTTATCAATGATATCCTGAACCGTAAAGTCATTCCCTTCAGGAAAAAACATAAGATCACCAGCTCCTAATCCCATACCACTTCTGTGTGTTACCAAATCTCTCACCGTAAAATTCTCGGTCACCCAAGGATCGTGCAATTGAAACTCTGGAATATACTTACGCACAGGATCATCCCAATCTAATTTTCCATCATCGACGAGCATTGCCAATGCAAAACACGTAAAGCCTTTACTGTTGGAAGCTACACCTACTAAGGTTTCAGAATTCATGTCTTTTTTAGACGTTAAAGATCGTACTCCGTGTCCTTTTGCATAGACTTCTTTTCCATCTTTAAATACACCAACCGAAATGCCTGGCACATCGAAAGTGGTGAGCGTTTCTTTTACAAGTTTATCAATTTCGGCTTCATTTAATTGAGCAAAAAGGCTTGTGCTACTCACTAAAAGAAGGGCAATAAAAAGTCGTTTTAAAAGCATGGTATTTTGTTTTAACATGAAGACTTCAAATATAATAAATGTTACCAATGAAAAGTTTACGGATCGCATTTCAACATTTATCTTTGCATTTATGACCATAGATTACAAAAACATAAAGATTCATTATACAGTTTCAGGAGAAGGTGAAACTGTGGTACTGTTGCACGGATTTTTAGAAACCTTTGAAATGTGGAAGGAATTGGCACCAGAAATTTCAAGAACTCATCAAGTCATTTGTATCGATTTATTAGGCCATGGACAAACAGCATCTTTAGGCTATGTACATACAATGGAAGACATGGCTGATGCAGTATATGCCGTGTTGCAACACCTAAACATTAAAAAAGCAAAGTTTATTGGCCATTCTATGGGTGGCTATGTGGCTTTAGCATTGGCAGAACAACAACCTCAACTTTTCGAGGGACTTTGTTTGATGAATTCGACATTTGAAGCTGACAGTGAAGAACGCAAAGTCTTAAGGACGCGTGCCAACGATAAGGCAAAAACTAATTTTGAGAATTTAGTACGCATGTCTTTTGCAAATCTTTTTGCGCCAGAAAGCAGAATAAGCTTTAAAGCAGAATATGAATGGGCTTTAAACATTGCGCTTAAGACATCGCTTCAAGGTTACATGGCTGCTAACGAAGGTATGAAGCTTAGACCGAACCGATTTGAAGTTTTTAATACCCTTAATGCTGATAAATTCATAATCATTGGTAAGAAAGACAGCTTAATCAACAGAGAACAGCTTGTTTCTAAAATTGAAAACACAGCTATAAATTTTGCTGAATTATCGGAAGGACATATGAGTCATATCGAGAATAAATCAGAATTACCTTACTTATTATTACGTTTTATCGAAAAATAAAACTTTTTGACGTTTTTTTAAACTTATTTATATTAAGTTTAACCAACTAATAAAGTTTACCTTAAATCTTAACCTACTATGTCAGCAACCAAACTCTATTGTGATTTCTTTGGTCATAATTACAAGATGACGAGAAAAGTAACCAACCATGTTAAGGAATACACATGCTCGTGTTGCAAAAAACAGTTAACTACAGACAGCAACGGAAAGCTTACCGAATTAACACCAAAATATCAGGAAATAAATTCGGCATTAGAACGCATTTACAATAGCCGAATGATGCGTTTAAAGCGAAAAACGCTCAATTCATCGATTTGTTGATTGTTAATAACTTGTGAATAACTGTTTTTCTTATATTTAAATCGCACAATGAAACCCACTGAACTAAGAAAAAAGTTTTTTATAAATGAAAAATGTGTATTGCTCACTATTTGGACATGATTATAAAGTCTCTAAAGTAGTAACGTACCATGTTAAAGAGTATAAGTGTAAGCGCTGTAATTCTGAAATGACTATCGATGGCAACGGAAAGTTCATTCCGTTAACACCTAAATATAAAGAAATCAATTCTGTTTTAAATCGTGTACACAACAAACGCCTAGAAAAGAGTCAAAAGCTTCTTATGGCTGATTATTGATTATTAAGTGCATTCCAGCCTTTTGCTATAATAGGAATTTTTTGTTCTGCTCTCGTCACTAGATGCATTCCTCTTTCCTCCTCCGTCATATATCCAATTACTGTTAGATTAGGATTTCCTTTTATCTTAGGATAATCTTCTTGTGAAATTGTCATCAATAACTCGTAATCTTCACCTCCATTTAATGCTACAGTTGTGCTGTCTATATTAAACTCTTCGCAAGTTGAGATGACCTGCGGATCTAAAGGAATTTTATTTTCATAGATATCTACACCTACTTTACTCTGCTTACACAAATGGATAACTTCAGACGATAATCCATCACTAATATCAATCATACTTGTTGGAGTCACTTCTAATTTTTGAAGTAACTCAACGATATCCTTTCGAGCTTCAGGTTTTAATTGCCTCTCCACAATGTAAGTGTACATGGATAAATCGGGTTGGTTATTTGGGTTGACTTTAAAAACTTCCTTTTCGCGCTCTAAAACTTGCAAACCCATGTAAGCACCACCCAAGTCTCCCGTGACCACCAACAAGTCATTTGGCTTGGCACCAGAACGCAGCACCACATCTTCTTTATCGACTTCACCAATAGCTGTAACAGAAATGATTAAACCTGAAGTTGACGAGGTTGTATCACCACCTACCACATCTATATCATATAATTTAGCCGCTGTTGTAATACCTGCATACACTTCTTCTAAAGCTTCTAATGGAAAACGATTAGACACAGCTATGGATACTGTAATTTGTGTTGCTTTGGCATTCATAGCATAAATATCCGAAAGGTTAACCATTACTGCTTTGTAACCCAAGTGTTTTAAAGGCACATAACTCAAATCAAAATGTATTCCTTCTACTAATAAGTCTGTAGATACAACGGTTTGTTTTTTACCATGATTTAAAACCGCTGCATCGTCACCGATGCCTCTTACGGTAGATTTGTGAGTAATCTTAAAATGTTTGGTAAGTTGGTCTATCAATTTAAACTCACCCAACTCGCTTAAAGGTGTTCGCTTAGGATTCTTATCTTCTATCATAATGCAAAAATATTGTGCTTTTTTAAATAAAAGAGGATATACCGACGTTAATTATTTAGTAATTTTAACAATATTCAAAATTTACTGTAAATTGCTAAAAAAAAGTCTATGAAATTTGTTGCCCTAAGAAAACGTCTATTCACGTTACTTGCGCTTGTTTTTCTGTCTCTTATCATTTCAGCGTGTTCTAATGATGATGATGGAAATGGAAATACCGACACAGATAACGATACCATTTTAGATAGCAACGACAACTGTCCGTCTATAGCAAATGAAGATCAACTAGATACTGACAATGATGGTTTAGGAGATGCTTGCGATGACGACGATGACAACGATGGTATTTTAGACATCAACGATAATTGTCCACTAACACCAAATGCCCTTCAGCAAGATGCAGATAACGATGGCATTGGTGATGCTTGTGACACCAACACTATTCTACCTCAATTTCCTTGCGAAAATGGATTTGCAAATGGTCATCCATGTAGTGGCTTCGATCTTATGAGTCAGATTACAATAGATGTTTTGGGAGGAGATGGTGCAGAAGGCAACGATTCTTGGGGTTGGACAGATCCTCAAACTGGAAACGAATATGCTCTGGTTGGAACCTCAACCAATGCTGCTTTTGTTGATATTACTAACCCATCAAACCCTGTTTTTTTAGGAACTTTACCAACAGCTACAACCAATAGTCCTTGGCGAGATATTAAGGTGTACAATAATCACGCATTTATAGTAAGCGAAGCACCTGGTCATGGAATGCAAGTTTTTGATTTAACACGTTTGCGAAATGTTGCCAATCCACCAGAAACTTTTACTGCCGATGCTAATTACAATGAATTTGGCAGTGCTCATAATATCGTAATCAATGAAGACAGTGGTTTTGCCTACGCAGTGGGCTCTGATACCTTTAATGGTGGACCACATTTTGTAAATATTTCAAACCCAACCTCACCAATGGCTGCTGGAGGTTATGCTGACGATGCTTACTCGCATGATGCCCAGGTTGTAACTTACAACGGACCAGACACAGATTATACAGGTAGAGAAATTTTAATTGGCAGTAATGAGAATGAAGTCGTTATTGTAGATGTTACTGATAAGGCTAACCCTATTCAAATCTCAACGATAGATTATGGCAATATAGGCTACACACACCAAGGTTGGTTTACTGAAGATATGACCTACTTTTTGCTTGGTGACGAAGTTGATGAAATAACTTTTGGCATTAATTCTAGAACAATTGTTTTTGATTTTAGTGACTTAGACAATCCTGTGTTTCATATGGAGTATTTTGGACCTTCAGCTGCAATAGACCACAACGGCTATGTCGTAGGTAACACCTTTTATGTTGCTAACTATACAGCAGGTCTCAGAGCAATTGATATTTCTAGTTTAGGCACAGGTGTAATGATTGAAACCTCTTTTATTGATACGTATATTCCAGACGATAATACATCATTTAATGGAGCATGGAATATCTATCCGTTTTTTGAAAGCGGAAACATTATAGTAAGCGACATTAATGGAGGTTTATTTATTGTTAGACCATCAAACTAGCCCTCATGTATCATAAAGTTATTAGATATTGTTTTTTGGTATTGCTTCTTTTAAACTGTAGTAGCGATGATAATTCATCTACAAATAACGATGGTCAGTTAACGTTTGTCAAAACATTTGGAGGCTCAAAAAACGATAGTGCACAATCAATTACTGCAACTTCTGATGGAGGGTATGCTATTTTAGGATATACCCAAAGTAATGATAACGACATTACCGATAAGCAAGACGAAAGTTTTGATTACTGGGTTTTAAAATTTAATGCTAACGATCAGTTAGAGTGGCAAAAAACCTATGGAGGAACAGCAGACGACAGAGGCAGTGATATAATTCAAACTTCTGATGGTGGGTATGCTATTTTAGGATATAGCTTTAGTGCCGATGGAGATACAACTGAAAATGCTGGATTACAAGATTATTGGATCGTTAAATTAGATGCTACCGGAAATATCTCTTGGGAAAAATCGTTTGGTTACCAAGGTGCAGATTCTGGTATTTCGATGGTTGAAACCAATGACCAAGGCTTTTTGGTTATAGGTGTTTTAGATGTTACAGCTTCTGGTGGAGAAGGAAATTCGTCTCGTACAGCTAATAGGCATGCAGGAGGAGACTACTGGGCCTTAAAACTCAATAATTCTGGAAACTTAGAGTGGAGCCGTTACTTTGGTGGCAATTTCACAGATTCACCTTATGGAGTCGTTCAAACTGATGATTTCGGTTTTATTATCGCAGGAAGTTCGGATAGTGAAGACACAAATATTTCTGGTAATATTGGCACTTATGATTTTTGGATAATCAAGGTTTCTGCATCTGGAGATTTAATTTGGGAGAAGTCTTTTGGTGGCTCTCAAATAGATGAGGCCAGAGCCATCTCAAAAACTGATGATGGCAATTACATTATTGCTGGTGACACGCGCAGTAATGACAATGATATCTCTCAAAATAAAGGTGCTGCGGACTTATGGCTCATAAAAATTTCACCAACTGGTAATCTCATTTGGGAACAAAGTCTAGGTGGTACTAATTTTGATGTTGCTAGAGCTATAAAAAAATCGCAAAATAACAGCTTTTTACTCTCAGGAAGTTCACGAAGCAATGACATAGATGTATCCGAAAATAAAGGCCAAAACGATGCTTGGATTTTAAAAACAGACACTACTGGAAATCTAATATGGCAAACTACGGTCGGTGGTTCTAATATTGATTTTTCTTACGATGTTGCCGAATTATCGGACGGCGCAGTTATTGCTGTTGGTGATACAGCAAGTTCTGACGGAGATATCTTGCAAAATAAAGGGTTTAAAGATTTATTAATAATTAAAATAAATTAAAATCATAAAAATGAAAAATCTATTTTGGCACTTACTCTTAACCGTATTGATATTTTCTTGCAATGATGATAATGATGGCAACGGATTAAGAAATATTACTGTAGATTTTAAATTTACCCATACATGGGACGGTGCTGTAATAAATGATAGCAATTTTACAACTTCAGTTGTAACAAACGCTAATGGTGAAACTATGACAATAGCAAGGCTCAGGTATCTTATTTCTAGAATAGAGTTATTTAATACCCAAGGAGATAGTTTTACTTTTGATGGTTACAAGTTTACCGACTTATCAGATACAACAACCTATGATTTTTCAACCAACAATGCCATAATACCATCTGGCACTTATACCCTAAGATTTATTTGGGGCTTTAATGAAGAAGATAATCTAGATGGTGCGTATCCAGATTTAAACAGTGCCTCTTGGAATTGGCCAGAAATGCTGGGTGGTGGATACCACTTTCTTCAGTTAGACGGAATGTATAACGTAGATTCATCCCCAAGCCCTTATAATTTTCATAATGGTACAGCTCGACTAAGCACAAATCCAAATGTATTTGAACAAAATTTTGCAACTATAGAATTTCCAGAGGAGATTGTACTTTCGGAAAATGCAACTATAGAAATAGTTATGGATATTGCAGAGTTTTTTAAAAACCCTAATACTTGGAATCTAAATGTTTTAGACACACCCCTAATGCCCAACTACAATGCCCAGAAAATGATGCAAGAAAACGTACGCACAGTTTTTAGTCTAGGTACTGTTTCTCAATAAAAATGAAAAAAAGGATATTTATAATATTACTTTTACTTTTTGCTAATTGCACAAGTGATGAACAAGGCTATCAGCCAACAGAATTACCCATTGAAATTCCTGAAGTATTTTCTACCTACTTAATTCCGCCAGTAATTCCAGCAGATAACCCTCAAACTGTTGAAGGAGTTGCACTTGGCCGAAAACTGTTTTTCGATAAAATTTTATCCGCAGATGGCACACAATCTTGCGCCTCTTGTCACTCCCCTCAAAATGCATTTGCCGAAAATTTACCAACAAGTATAGGTGTAGACGGTATTTCTGGAACTAGAAACGCTATGCCGTTATTTAATTTAGCATGGAATTATGGAGATCGTTTTAATTGGGATGGATCTGCATTGAGTTTAGAGCGCCAAGCAGAAGAACCGGTAGAAAACCCAATAGAGCTGCATAGTGATTGGAACAATGTTGTTAACCGATTACAAAATCACCCTGAATATCCTGAGCTATTTCAATTAGCATTTAACACCTCAACAATTACAAAAGAACTAACCACCAAAGCCCTCGCGCAATTTGAGCGGACGCTAATTTCAGCAAACTCTAAATTTGACAGATACACACTCGGCCAAGCATCACTTACACCACAAGAACTTAATGGGCTTGATATTTTCCTTAGAGAAGATAAAGGAGATTGCTTTCATTGCCATGGCAATCCTAATAATCCGCTCTGGACCAACAATGATTTTCACAATAACGGACTTGATGCAACCTTTACAGATTTAGGATTAGGAGCGGTAACCGGAGACCCTAATGATAATGGAAAATTCCGCTCTCCGTCTTTAAGAAATCTGGCCTACACTGCCCCTTACATGCACGATGGGAGATTTGCTACATTAGACGAGGTCATTGACCACTACAGTGAGGGACTTCAAAATTCGCCAACCATTGATCCGCTGATGAAACAAATTGCTCAAGGAGGTGTTCAATTAACTGCACAAGAAAAAGCAGATTTAAAAGCATTCTTACTAACACTATCCGATCCTTCATTTTTAAACAACCTAGATTTTCAAAACTAAAATTGTAAGTATATTCTTGTTATAGCGTGTATTTCATCGAAAAATAGAGACTTTAATCATTACGTTTTCTTGATTTTGCTTAAATTTTCAGTCCCAAATCCCATAAGATGAAACCTACTAAAAGCAAAGCCCTGCCTTGCGCTGTGTTTGGTCATAATTATGTTAAATCTAAAACAAATTCTGATCAAACAGCAGAACTCACTTGTTCTCATTGCAACACTATTGTAAAAACAGATACTAGTGGTAATTTTGAAGAAGTAAGCCTATCGAACAAGCACATACAGACAACACTTAGACAATTATTTCATCTTAAAGTGCAAACGGCTAAGCCTAAATTTTCCTAATTAATAGAAAAACTCAATAAAATCATATGCTAATATAATGTTAGCAAATATGGTTAAACCTTAGTTATATCGTATATTTGCATTTAATCTAGAATTAATCTGCTTTAATATATGATTAAAGTTTCTGAACAAGCTAAGAAAAAAGTCGTCGAACTTATGAGTGACGATGGCTATAATCCTAATACCGACTACATTAGAGTTGGCGTTAAAAGTGGTGGTTGCTCTGGTTTATCTTACGATTTAAAATTTGATAGAGAGCAGATTGAAGGTGATAAAGTCTTTGAAGATAATGGTGTAAAAATCATTGTTGACAAAAAGAGTTTTCTATACCTTATAGGCACTACTCTAGAATATTCCGGAGGTTTAAACGGAACTGGTTTTGTGTTTAATAATCCAAACGCCAATAGAACATGTGGTTGTGGCGAATCATTTTCACTATAAGAAAAAAGTAATGAGTAAGTATACTGAAGACGATTTAAGAGAAGAACTAAAGACCAAAGAATACGAATATGGTTTTTATACAGACATTGAATCTGAAACGTTTCCTAATGGACTAAACGAAGATATAGTAAGAGCAATATCAAAGAAAAAAGAAGAGCCGCAATGGATGACAGAGTGGCGACTTGAAGCTTTTAAAGTTTGGAAAGAAATGAAAGAGCCAGATTGGGCTAATGTAAATTACGAAAAACCAGACTTTCAAGCAATTTCTTATTATTCTGCACCCAATAGCAAACCCAAATACAACAGTTTAGATGAAGTTGACCCTGAGCTTCTGGCTACATTTAAAAAACTAGGGATTTCTTTAGACGAACAAAAAAAATTAGCTGGTGTAGCTATGGATGTTGTTGTAGATTCTGTTTCTGTAGCAACAACTTTTAAAGAAACTCTTGCTGAAAAAGGCATCATTTTTATGAGTATATCTGAAGCCATAAAAGAGCATCCAGAACTTGTAAAAAAATACATTGGTACCGTTGTACCACAAAAAGATAATTTTTATGCAGCCCTAAATTCGGCTGTATTCAGTGATGGATCATTCTGCTACATTCCAAAAGGAGTGCGTTGTCCTATGGAACTTTCTACCTACTTCCGTATTAACCAAGCAGGTACAGGTCAATTTGAAAGAACACTTGTTATCGCAGACAAAGGAAGCTACGTATCTTACCTAGAAGGATGCACCGCACCAAGCAGAGACGAAAACCAATTACATGCAGCTGTTGTTGAACTTATTGCTTTAGATGATGCAGAAATAAAATATTCAACAGTGCAAAACTGGTTTCCTGGAAACGCTGAGGGCAAAGGTGGTGTATACAACTTTGTAACCAAACGTGGTTTGTGCGAGAAAAATGCTAAAATTTCATGGACGCAGGTAGAAACTGGTTCTGCTGTAACATGGAAATACCCAAGTTGCGTTCTTAAAGGAGATAACTCTGTTGGCGAATTTTATTCCATCGCTGTTACTAACAACTATCAGCAAGCAGATACTGGAACCAAAATGATTCACTTAGGTAAAAACACCAAGTCAACCATTATCTCAAAAGGGATCTCTGCCGGAAAATCTCAAAATTCATACAGAGGACTTGTACAAATAAGCCCAAGAGCAAACAATGCACGTAATTTTTCACAATGTGATAGTTTGTTAATGGGTAACGAATGTGGTGCGCATACGTTTCCGTACATAGAAGCTAAAAACAAAACTGCTCAAATAGAACACGAAGCTACAACAAGTAAAATTGGTGAAGACCAGATTTTTTATTGTAACCAACGTGGTATTGATACAGAAAAAGCTATTGCGTTAATCGTTAATGGTTTTAGTAAAGAAGTACTTAATAAGCTTCCGATGGAATTTGCCGTTGAAGCACAAAAATTATTAGAAATTAGTTTAGAAGGTTCTGTTGGGTAAACTTTTGATTATGAAAAATATATTATTCACCTTATTAATCATAGTAAGTTTTACGAGCTGTAAAAACGATTCAAAAACTGAGGTTAACCTCGATGACAATAGAGCTAAATCTTACGACGCTAATGATGGTTATATCACTGTTAGAGGAGAGTTTGTGTACTATGCTGACGCGGCTGTACTACAAACTTCAAATGAGATTTATGGTGTAGTTATAGATGATAACATGCACCTACTCGACAACGAAGTACAGCCCTACAAAAAAGATCCAACAGACATGGTTCCGGTAACGGTAAGGGTAAAAAAGTTTGCAAAACCCGAAGGAGAAGAAGGCTGGGAATATAGAGTTAAAATCAAAGAAATATTAAAGGTTGAAAAACCAAATCCAAACAAAGAAGACGTTATAAAATTATCAAACTAAGACAATGTTAAAGATAAACAACTTACACGCAAGCGTAGAAGACAAAGCGATACTAAAAGGTATTAACCTTGAAGTTAAACCTGGTGAAGTACACGCCATTATGGGACCAAACGGTTCTGGTAAAAGCACCTTGGCGTCTGTAATAGCAGGAAAAGAAGAGTACGAAGTTGAAGAAGGTGAAATTTTGCTTGAGGGAGAAAACATTGATGAACTTGAAGCCGAAGAACGTGCGCATAAAGGTATTTTTCTTTCATTTCAATATCCCGTAGAAATCCCAGGCGTCAGTGTTACCAACTTCATGAAAACAGCAATCAATGAAACACGCAAAGCTAAAGGTCTAGATGATATGCCTGCCAATGAAATGCTGAAGATGATTCGTGAAAAATCTGAGCTTTTAGAAATAGATCGTAAGTTCTTATCACGTTCTTTAAACGAAGGCTTTTCTGGTGGCGAGAAAAAGCGTAACGAAATTTTTCAGATGGCAATGTTAGAGCCGAAATTAGCGATATTAGACGAAACAGACTCTGGGCTAGACATTGATGCACTTAGAATTGTTGCCAATGGTGTAAACAAACTAAAATCTAAAGCTAATGCCGTCATTGTTATTACGCACTACCAAAGATTGCTAGATTATATCGTTCCAGATTACGTGCACGTATTGCTTGATGGTAAAATAGTTAAATCTGGCTCTGCGGCACTTGCGCACGAGTTAGAAGCTAAAGGATACGATTGGATTAAAGAAGAAGTCGGCGTATAACGCTAGTCACAGTATTCAGTCTCAGTTTGCAGCGCATACTCGTACTGATTACTCTAGTGCCTTATTCGAAATAACTTAAAATAGTAAACAGATTTTTATCGCTTATTCTAAACAACTGAAAACTGCGACTGAAAACTGAAAACTGAAACAAATGGAATTAAAAGAAAAATTAGTGTCGTCTTTCATGGCATTTGAGAATATGGTAGATGTAGATTCTCCTATCCATGATATAAGAACTGAAGCTATAAAACATTTTGAAAATGAAGGTTTTCCTACAAAGCGTCAAGAAGCATGGAAGTACACCTCTTTAAATTCGGTTTTAAAATATGATTATAGCGTATTTCCGAAGCATGAAGATGCTTTAGAATTTAAAGATGTAAAAAAATATTTTATTCACGATATCGACTCTTACAAAATTGTTTTTATTGATGGTAAGTATTCTTCGTATTTATCGCAAACCACGCATGATGGTATTGATGTTTGCTTAATGTCTGCCGCACTTACCAAACCAAAATATAGGTTAGTTATTGAAAATTATTTTAATAAAATTCCTTCAAAAGATAGTCTATCATCATTAAATACAGCATTTTCAGCAGAAGGAGCATACATCCATATCCCTAAAAATAAACTTGTTGAAAAGCCCATACAGATTTTACATTTTTCAACAGGTAATGAAGCGGCATTAATGCTTCAACCGAGAAACTTAGTTGTAGTAGGCGAAAATTCTCACGTGCAGATTATAGAACGTCATCAGAGCTTAACAGACAATCCTGTTTTAACCAACGCTGTTACCGAAATTTTTACGAACAAACGTGCTATTGTAGACTACTACAAAATTCAAAATGACAGAGAAACAGCTTCTTTAATTGATAACACGTTTATTAACCAAAAACAAGAAAGTATAGCTAAGGTACATACCTTCTCGTTTGGTGGAAAAATTACAAGAAATAACCTCAACTTCTATCAAAACGGTGAGCGTATAGACTCTACAATGAAAGGTATTACCATCATTGGTAACAAGCAACATGTAGATCATAATACATTAGTGCATCACATAGAACCCAATTGTGAGAGTCACCAAGACTACAAAGGTATTTTTGGTGACAGTGCTACTGGTGTTTTTAATGGTAAGGTTCTAGTAGAGAAAGAAGCTCAAAAAACAGATGCTTTTCAGGCAAATAACAATATTTTATTGAGCGATAAAGCGAGTATAAATACAAAGCCACAATTAGAGATATTTGCAGATGACGTAAAATGTTCTCACGGCTGTACCATTGGGCAACTCGATGAAAGTGCTATGTTCTATTTACGCTCTCGTGGTATACCAGAGAAAGAAGCCAGAGGGTTGTTAATGTTTGCTTTTAGCAATAACGTTTTAGATTCGGTAAAAATACCCGAAATTAAAAACAGAATTACTAAGATTATAGCTAATAAATTAGGCGTAAATATAGGTTTCGACCTCTAATCTTAAATAGATCTTTTTATCTCACTGGGTTATTCACTACTGTTATTTTCTTTTCCTGTAAAGTGTAGAAGATTATCGCACTGAAAAAGTAAAGTGTGGCATCTATAATATCTGCTGTGTAACGCTCATAAATCCTAGGTAGAATGATTTCAAAGAGTACTGCGTATATTAACGCTAGATAAATAGCGTGGTATATTTTCAGATAGTAATGTTTATTGTTTTTAGTGTATCTTAACACTATCAAACTCAATGTTAAACAAATTGGAACGATAAGAAAATCATTTACGTAATTGTTGATAATATAAGGCAGAACAATGTTTTGTTTTTGAGCGATATATATAACTGATCCTATTACCAAGGAGATAAAAAAATAATATCTAAGTATCGTATTCATAATCAACCTGCCGCTATCGCAAATACCAACCATGCTATGAAGGCTCCGATAGCACCAACAACCATAAAACTAGAATAGAGAATCCAACCCACGGCACGGTAGATGAAAAAAGGGTGTCGACGCAGATTCTCAATAAAACCGGGCGGTTCATTTTTCACTTTCTCTATTCGCTTTTTTTGTGCTTCTTTTAGACGTTCTTCCCGCCTTTTTTTATGAGACAATATAGCACCACAATCTTTACATAAATCTCTATTCTTGTTGTAGACTCCACAATTAAAGTTTTATAATTTTCGTCATTTGTAAATTTAATTCTTCTATTAGCGCAAACTCGTATCTATCATGTTTATGCTATAAAAATAGAAAACAATACTTTTTTCTTGTCTTAAAGCATTGTTATAAGTTTTAGTTTGAAGGCTCTGCTTCGTATCTTTGTAATATGAAAGTAGAGACACCTTTTAATGCTGAAGTCATCAGAAAAGACTTCCCCATCCTTAACCGAAAGGTTAATGGAAAACCTTTAATATACCTAGACAATGCAGCAACATCACAAACACCTCAACAGGTCATTGATGTTATTGTAGATTACTATAGTAACTACAACGCCAATATTCACAGAGGTGTGCATGCGTTAAGTCAAGAAGCTACAGATGCTTATGAAAAAGCACGTATAAAAATCCAAAAACACTTTAATGCTGCTAAGGCGTATGAGATTATTTTTACATCTGGTACCACTCATGGTATCAATTTGGTTGCAAATGGGTTCTCTTCAATTTTAAAGAAGGGAGATGAAATTATAGTTTCTGCTTTAGAGCATCATAGCAACATTGTACCTTGGCAAATGCTCTGTGAAAGAACAGGAGCTCAACTCAAGGTAATACCAATGAATAACAATGGAGAATTGGTACTTTCTGAGTTCTACAAGCTGCTTAACCAAAACACAAAACTTGTTTTTGTCAACCATATTTCTAATGCCCTAGGAACTATAAATCCAATAGAAACTATTATTGAAAAAGCGCATCAAGTTGGTGCTGCAGTATTAGTAGATGGTGCACAGTCGTGCCCGCATATAAAACCAGATTTACAGGCTCTAGATGTAGATTTTTATGTTTGTTCTGCACACAAGATTTGTGGCCCAACTGGTATTGGTATGCTTTACGGAAAAGAAAGATGGCTAAAAAAACTACCTCCTTATCAAGGTGGAGGAGAAATGATAGCAGAAGTTACCTTTGAGAAAACTACATACGCTGACTTACCACATAAATTTGAAGCTGGCACACCCAACGTTTGCGGTGGTATTGCCTTTGGTGCTGCCATAGATTACATGAATACCATTGGTTTTGATGCCATTGCTCAGTACGAAAACGAACTTTTGGTTTACGCAACAGAACAACTTTTAAAGATTGAAGGCTTAACCATATACGGAACCGCAACACACAAAACCTCTGTTATATCATTTAATGTAGGTAATATTCACCCTTACGATATCGGTACCATATTAGATAAAATGGGAATTGCCGTACGTACAGGTCACCACTGCGCCCAACCCATAATGGATTTTTATAGCATTCCTGGTACTATTAGAGCATCTTTTATGTTTTATAATACCAAAGAAGAAATAGATGCGTTCATCTCAGCACTTAAAAAAGCAGTAATTATGCTGTCTTAACCCAAAGCACAAATAATAGCACTAAAATTTTTTTAATGCGAGTTTGGCATCAAAAGTGTAATTTAGATTAATAAACCTAAATATATGAAATTCTTACTGAGTATTATTACATTAGTAGTATTGACAGGGTCTTGTAATTCTGCTAAAGAAACACTTACAGAACAAAAAAAGCATATGGCACCATCCAGCCTTTCTGGAACTTACAACATAAATCAATTAGAATCAAAAGACATCTTGTCTAAAGCACTTATAATTACATTTAATGATTCTAAAAATCAGGTTTCAGGATTTTCAGGCTGCAATACGTTTTTTGCAAATTATACAATCAAAGAAAATACTATTAAATTCGGACCAATTGCAACATCCAAAAAATACTGTAGACCAGAGCAAAACAACTTAGAAAACACCTTTCTAAAAGCATTAAATAGTATTAATACTTTTATTCTTAAAAGTGATGGCGTTACTTTTTTAAATGAAGACACAGAAGTTTTTAAGGCCATAAAAAGTGAAGCCGCAAGACCCAGCAAAGATGACATTGTAAAAGAGAATTACAAAAAACTTAAGGTTATATATAATACCTCATCGAGAAGCTCTTTTAAACATATCGAGATTTCAAAAACTAAAATCAAAATCTCAAAAGATAGAACTTTAAAAACAACACGCTCCTACGCGTGTGATAAGCAAGATTGGCAAGCGCTAGAAGAACTGCTTAACAATGCAGTAGTAGAACATCTAGATGCGCTAGAGGCACCAACAGATAAGCGACTTTATGATGGTGCACCGCACGCAACACTGGCCGTTATAAAAGGTGATGTAGAAATGATGACGCCAACATTTGATCATGGAAACCCGCCAAAAGAAATAGAAACCCTAGTTAATAAAGTGTTATCTATGGCAGAAAATGCAACTAAACAATAGCGATTTTGTACCTTTGTTTTAAATGAATTTGATTATGACTATTGAAGAAATTCAAAACGAAATCATAGAAGAGTTCTCTATGTTTGAGGATTGGGAAGAACGCTATCAATATATGATAGATTTAGGTAAAACCCTTCCTTTAATCGAAGCACAATACAAAACCGATGACCACATTATAAAAGGCTGTCAAAGTAAGGTTTGGGTGCACGCTGAAATGAATGATAACAAAGTAGAATTTACTGCAGACAGCGATGCCATTATAACCAAAGGCATCATTGCTATATTAATTAGAGCGTTCTCTAACCAACACCCAAAAGATATCATTGAGGCAAATACTGATTTTATTGATAAAATAGGCTTAAAAGAACATCTATCACCTACAAGGGCCAACGGATTGGTTAGTATGATAAAACAATTAAAAATGTATGCAATAGCATACCAAACACAGCTGAAATAAGATGAGCGAATCAACTATAGATACCACTGTACTTGGAGATAAAATAGTCCGTGTTTTAAAAACCATCTATGATCCAGAAATTCCTGTAGACATCTACGAATTAGGATTAATTTATGATGTTTTCGTAAATGAAGACTACGAAGTAAAAATACTAATGACCTTAACTACGCCAAATTGCCCAGTAGCAGAGACTTTACCTTTAGAAGTTGAAGAAAAGGTAAAATCTATCAATGAAGTTAAAGATGCCGAGGTAGAAATTACATTCGACCCTCCATGGTCTCAAGACCTTATGAGCGAAGAAGCCAAGCTAGAACTAGGGATGTTATAAATTACAGATTATGAGCGCTACAGGAATTGACGCAATAGCATTCTATGTTCCAAACCTTTATGTTTCTATGGATCATCTTGCTGAGGTTAGAGGAATTCCTGCAGAAAAACTAAAAAAAGGTTTAGGCCTTAAAAAAATGGCAGTACCAAATATTGGAGAGGATGCTGCTACATTTGCGGCCAATGCACTTCTTAACCTAATAACTCAAAACAACATAGATCCCAACGAGATTGGCCGAGTATATCTAGGAACAGAAAGTGCCATAGATGGGTCAAAACCCACAGCAACCTATGCTGTAGAAATCATTGAAAAAGAACTTGCTAAAACTTACGGAGAACGGAGTTTTAAAAACTGCGATATTTTAGACATGACATTTGCCTGTGTTGGTGCTGTAGATGCCCTACATAACAGTATTGATTGGGTTAAGCAAAATGCTAATAGAAAAGCTGTTGTAATTGCTTCAGATCTTTCTAAATACGACATCAATTCCACAGGCGAATATACCCAAGGCGCAGGTGCAGTAGCTTTATTGGTAAGTCACAATCCATCGATATTAGAAATTAATTCTGTTTGGGGAATTGCCTCAAAGAGCGAAGGAGACTTTTTTAAACCAAGAAGAATTTTTAAAAAAGCAGAACTTTTAAAAGCCGTATTCAAAGATTTAAATCTTAATACTTCCGAAGAAAAAATAAATGAATTTATGGCTTCATCAGATTCAGAATTCTGGTCTGACAGTAACGATATAGTTGAAGTTTTTAAAGAAGAACCCGTTTTTGACGGGCAGTTTTCTAATGCTTGTTATAATGATAGAATTACAGAAGCACTCGCTCATTTTAAAACTCAAAAAGATATAAATTTTAGTAATGATTGGCATAAGATAGTATTTCATTTACCCTATGCATTTCATGGAAGAAGGATTATTTTTGATAATTGGTTACAATGGTTAAAAGCTTCTAATACCTATGAAAAATTAGAAAATGAGATAGGTAGATTAGAGGACTCAGACAAAAAAGAGTGGTCTAAAAAAGCTTATAAATCTCAACTCTACAGTAACTTTGTAAATTCTAAAATTGCTCAAGGAGAATACGCTTCTTCAGAAATCGGTAACATGTACACGGCCTCAATCTTCATGTCTCTTTTAAGCTTGTTGTCAGATAGTTACAATAACAATATTGACCTATCAAGAAAAACTATTGGTTTCATAGCTTATGGAAGCGGCTCAAAATCTAAGGTTTTTGAAGGTGTTGTAAAAGAAAACTGGAGTTCTAAAGTGTCTTTAATAAAACTTTTTGAAACTTTAAATCAAAGAGCCTCTATAGATGTAGATACATATGAGAATATTCATCGTTCTAAAATTGAAACTCCAATACACAACGGAAGTAAAATTTCGTTAGACTTTATTGAGCGAGAAAAGACTAATTACGGCCTGCGCCGCTATAGTGTAAAATAGATCATGGCAGAGGATATTATAAACAGAGTAGCAAACAGTAAGCTTAAGGTTATTGATTTAGAAGACTACTATCCAAATGGACGTCGCGTATTGTTTGATATAAAAAACTGGTTACTAGAAGGGCTAGTGCTTCGCGAAAGTGATTTTAGAACCTCCGTTAAAGAACACAACTGGGCTCAATACAAAGACTGTTATGTTGCATTATACTGTTCAACAGATGCCATTGTTCCCGATTGGGCATATATGCTTATTTCATTAGAGCTTGAAGAATTTTCTAAACTTACAGCTATAGGCACTCTAGATCATCTAGAATCTATTATCTATACCAAAATAATTTCGGATTTAGATGTTAGCATTTATAAAGACATGCCTGTAATTATAAAAGGCTGCTCTCATAAACCCGTGCCAACAAACGCTCTAGTTTTACTATCGCAAAAATTAAAGCCTGTTGCCAAATCTATTATGTTTGGCGAGGCCTGCTCTGCTGTTCCTTTATTTAAAAGGAAAAAATAAATGTGACTTATTGTTGTTTTTAAGGTCTAATTCATATTGATTAGATAAGCCAACAGCGTCTTAACAGATTAATAAACACTTATATTTGTAAATTATTTACAACCAAAACCATTAAAATTTAATTCATTATGAACAGAAAATTACTTTTATCCGCAGTCTTAATACTTACGGTTGCTTTTAGTTTTTCTCAAACAAAAGAGGAATTACAGGCGCAAAAAGCCGAAAAACAAGCAGAAGCAGACAAATTTCAAGCAGAAGCAGATGCTTTACAAGCACAAATAGATGCCTTACCTGGCTGGCGTGTTGGTGCGTTTGGTACCATTGGCGGTAGTTTATCAGGTTTTAACAACTGGTATGCCCAAGGTTCGCCAAATAATAATTCTGGTAATATTGGCATTACATTTAATGCCTTTGCCAACAAAATTGAAGACAAATATTTTTGGAGAAACTCTCTTTTAGCCAATTTAGCATGGGTAAAATTTGATGACAGAGACAACCCTACTGATGATGATAGCTTTAGAGCCGGAACAGATGTCTTTAACTTATCGTCTCTTTATGGTCAAAAATTGAGTGAAAAATGGGCGATCTCCGGTTTAATGGAATACAGAACCACACTCATAGATAACTTTAATGATCCTGGTTTTTTAGACGTTGGTGTTGGTGCAACTTGGACACCGATTGAAAATTTAATAGTGGTAATACACCCACTAAACTATAATTTTGTTTTTGCAGACAACGATGCTGCCTTTAATTCTTCAGCTGGTGCCAAAATAGTAGCAGACTATACCAGACAAATTGGTGCCATTGCATTTAAAACTAATTTCTCTACATTTCAAAGTTACGAAGACAGTGATCTCTCTAACTGGACGTGGACCAACTCATTTAGTTATACCTTATGGAAAATGATTGGTGTTGGTTTCGATTTTGGTTTAAGAAGCAACCAACAAGAGGCTGCTAATTTCCAAGGAGTACCTTTAGCTGATGCAGATAACGATTTACAATCATATTACACCATAGGTTTAAGCTACAAATTCTAGGTAATACATTTAAAACTTTAAAAGCCTTTCGTTAATAACGAAAGGCTTTTTTATTATGAAATGTCCTCGACATCAGGATACAAAAAATGATTGTACGGAAAACGGGTTACATGAATTTCTCTTACTTCTTTATAGACACGTTTTCTAAATTCATCCATGTTTTCCTTATTCAATGCTGAGATAAAAAGTGCATTATCACCAACTCTAGACATCCAAGTCTTCTTCCATTCTTCAATTGTAAAGTTTGCCTTGGTGCGTTCTTGCATTAAATCATCTTCCTCAAAAGGTTCTGCCTCGTAAGCATCAATCTTATTAAAAACCATTATGGTTGGTTTGTCCTTGCTGTCTATTTCATCTAAAATTTGATTGACCGATTCTATATGTTCTTCAAAATTAGAATGCGAAATATCAACCACATGAAGTAGTAAGTCTGCCTCACGCACTTCGTCTAAGGTACTTTTAAAAGATTCTACCAATTGGGTCGGTAACTTTCTTATAAAGCCTACCGTATCGCTAACCAGAAATGGCAAATTACCAATGACTACTTTTCTAACTGTTGTATCTAGGGTTGCAAAAAGTTTATTTTCGGCAAAGACTTCACTTTTGCTAATCACATTCATCAACGTGGACTTACCTACATTAGTATAGCCAACTAAAGCCACACGAACCATTTTACCTCTATTGCCACGCTGAACGGCCATCTGCTTATCTATGGTCTCAATTTTTTTCTTTAAAAGCGAAATTTTATCTCTTACGATACGTCTATCTGTTTCAATTTCGGTTTCACCAGGGCCACGCATACCTATACCACCCTTTTGTCGCTCAAGGTGTGTCCACATACCCTTTAACCGTGGTAACAGATATTCGCATTGTGCTAACTCTACCTGAGTTCTGGCATAACTAGTTTGGGCACGTTGTGCAAATATATCTAAGATAAGATTGGTTCTGTCTAAAATTTTGCAATTAAGTATTTTACTGATGTTGCGTTCTTGCGCTGGCGAGAGCTCATCGTCAAAGATCACAGTACCAATGTCATTTTCTTTAACAAAATTCATTACCGTCTCCATCTTACCAGTTCCTATAAATGTTTTAGGATTGGGCTGCGTCATCTTTTGAGTAAAACGTTTTATAACATCACCACCAGCAGTATAGGTTAAAAATTCAAGCTCATCCAAATATTCTTTAGATGTCTCTTCATCTTGTTCCTGAGTAATTATCCCAACAAGAGCAACACGCTCTAATTCTATATCTTTTTTCTCTAGCATAAATAATTTAAAGTACAAAGTTACGGAAATGGATTTTCCTTAGTGTATTTTTAAAAAGCTATATTTTTATGGCATGATTGAAAATTCTAAAACATATACAATAGCTTTTTATAATATTGAAAATTTATTCGATATTAAAAACGACCCATTTACTAATGACGACGATTTTTTACCCACATCTGCAAAACGATGGACGTACAAACGTTATCAAAACAAATTAAGAAAGCTAGGCTCTGTCATTTCTCGAATTGGAAAAAATGAAAATGCCTCACCACCTGTAATTGTTGGCCTGGCCGAGGTTGAAAATAGTAATGTATTGACAGATTTAATACATAGCGAACATTTAGAGAACCTTGGTTACGACTTTATTCACTTTGATTCTTTAGACGAGAGAGGAGTTGATGTTGCCTTGCTCTACAAGAAAAACGAGTTTGAAATAGAAAATTCAGAAACGTTTTCAGTCTATTTACAAAATGAGGAAGGTCTACAAGACTACACGAGAGATATTCTTTTGGTGCAAGGAACTTTAGCAAATGAAAAACTCCATATTTTAGTCAATCATTGGTCTTCTCGCAGAGAAGGAGAAAAAGAAACCGAATACAAGCGTTTGGCAGCGGCAAATGAAGTTAATTCTGTAATTAAAGGAATTAGGGAAGAAAATAAAAATGCTAAGATTATAGTTATGGGAGATTTTAATGACAATCCCCAAGACAAGAGCATTGGTCTTATTGAAAAAGAAAGCAGTCTTTATAACCCTTTTAAAACCGTTCAGTCTCGAGATAAAGGAAGTATAAATCACGACTTTCAATGGAACATGTTTGATCAGGTTTTGTTTACGGAAAATTTCTTCAATCCAAAAGACTATAATCTACGATATGTAAAAGCAGACGTTTTTAATTCCAAATTTGTAACGCAGTATCACGGAAAGTATAAAGGCCAACCATTTAGAACCTATGTCGGAAAAAAATACAAAGGTGGATATAGCGATCATTTTCCTGTTTTTATACAATTAAAAACGTCTTAAACCTTTTGTCGATAAATAAAGTAGTTCATCTATTATACCATTGTTAACATCATGTTAATAGTCATTTTTTATATATTCGGGTGAGCAATAAAAGGACGATTAATCAGCGTTTCTGTATGCTTCCCCAAGCCTTATAAAAATTAAAAAAGTAAATCCTTTGTAGTCAATGTGTTACAAAGGGTTAAATAATTTCTAACAAACCGATTAATAATGAAAAAGATTACACTATTCTTATTTCTGCTTTCATTTGTTGCAATTACAAATTTACAAGCGCAAATAACTACTTTTCCATACACGGAAGACTTTGAGTCTGGTGATGGTGGTTGGGTGGCCAACAACACAACTAACGGATCTTGGGCCTTAGGTACACCAGCTGCTCCTATTATTAATAGTGCAGCTTCTGGAACAAATGCTTGGGTTACCAACCTCACAGGTACCTACAATACAAACGAAGACTCTTGGGTTACAAGTCCTGTATTTGACTTCTCATCGTTGTCTGCACCTTCGATAGAATTGAACATATGGTATGATGCCGAGTTTAGTTGGGATGGTGCGGTGCTTCAATCTTCAATTGATGGAGGTACTACATGGGCTAATGTTGGCTCTAATGGCGATCCAAACAACTGGTATACTGATGACACAATTAATGGTAATCCTGGGGGTCAACAAGTAGGATGGTCTGGTACTGGTGCAGCTGGCACTAATGCCTGGGTTATTGCAAGACATGCGCTAACAGGTCTTGGTGGCCAACCCAATGTTATCTTTAGAATTGCTTTTGGTTCCGATGGTTCTGTTGTAGATGAAGGTTTTGCTTTTGATGATGTAACTATTTTTGAAGTTTCATGTCCAGAGCCAACCGACGTTACCTTATCTGCCGTTACTGAAACAACTGCTGATGTCACCTGGTCTGCTGGTGGCTCTGAAACAATTTGGAATTTAGAGTGGGGAATTGCTGGTTTTACACCTGGAACAGGTACAATAGAAAATGGATTAACAGCAACATCCTTTAACTTTTCGGGTCTCACAGTAGGCACTTCTTACGATATTTACTTAGTTGCAGATTGTGGTGGTGGTTCAACATCAAGTGTTGTGGGCCCTATCACTTTCAACACTGCCGTTCCTGGCGGGTCTTGTGCGTCTGCATTTCCTATGGCTGTAGAGATAGACTGTGACACAGCAACTCCAACTACTTTCGATTTTAGTATTGCAGAAGATATTGACGCTGCCGATGAAAATCCTAGTTGTGATGGTTTTGGAAACTGGGGATATTGGGTGAGTTTTACCGCTCCAACTGTGGGTTCGGTTATTTTTAATTTTACTGGAGCTGCCGATGGTGTAGGATTAGAGGTTTTAGATGCTTGTAATGGTGCGTCACTTGGATGTTTCAATAACACCTTTGATGCTGGTGAAAGCTCTGATATTATTGGTGGTTTAACACCTGGTGATACATATTATGCTGTAATTTGGAGTGACACTCAGGCTGGAGTCGCAGATGTTTGTATTGAAGAAGGACCAACTTGTACTTTTCCGACCAATTTGGCTGCAGCTAACTTTACTACTGACGGCGCAGAACTAAGTTGGACAGAAAATGGTACAGCTACTGTATGGAATATTGAGATTGTGCCTTCTGGAGATACACCCACTGGTGTTCCTACTGTAACAGGAGTAACTAATCCTTATACTATAACTGGTTTAATGGCTAGTACAGATTATGACTTTTACGTTCAAGCAGATTGTGGCGGTGGTGACACTAGCGATTTTTCAGCTGCCTTTACGTTTACAACTGCTTGCGATGTCTTCACGCCAGATTATCTAGAGCAATTTGATACCATAATCCCAACTTGTTGGGATGAAGCTGACAGTGGCGATGCCTCTACAGGACCTGGTGATTTTGGCGCTGGTGCATGGGGCGCTGATGGTTTCTTAAATAATGGCTTTACAGGCGCTTACAAAATAAACCTATGGGTAGCTTCAAAAAGCGATTGGATCATCTCCCCTCAGTTTGACCTAACGGGTGGCCCATTTCAGGTTGAATTCGATTTTGGTATTATGCAGTTCGGTAGCTCTACCAATGCGGGTACTCTAGGCTCTGACGATATTGTTCAACTGCTCATCACTAATGACAATGGCGCCTCTTGGACACCACTACTAACCTACGACAGTACCTCTGTAGTACCTGCTACCGGTGAACACCCAGTGATTACCTTAGAGGCTTACGCCGGTCAAACCGTACAGTTCGGTATCCTTGGCTCTGAAGGTACTGTAGACGACCCTGAAGATAACGATGTCTTTGTAGACAACTTCAGGGTAAGGGGTATTCCTACTTGTCCTGAACCAACCGATCTAACTTCTAACAACCTAAGTCTAACCGAAACTGAGGTTGGCTGGACTGAAACAGGAACTTCTACGGTATGGAACATAGAATACGGCCCTGCAGGATTTACTCCAGGTACAGGTACATTAGTTAACGGTGTTACTACAAACCCCTTTGTACTAACAGGTTTAATTTCCGATACTGACTATGAATTCTATGTGCAAGCGCAATGTGACCCAACAAACTTAAGCTCATTTGCAGGTCCTGGTTCCTTCTTTACTGGATATTGCCAATCTGAACCAACAAGTAATGATGGGCAAGGGGTAACCAATGTTACCATTGGTTTCACGGATTTCCCAAGTTTAGGAGATGTTACTTACGAAGATCAAACGTCACCGACAGTAAATGTTTTTCAAGGAATAGAAACCAACGTAGCCGTTACTTTTGCTACAGGATTTACATACGACACTAACATCTGGATAGATTTTAATGATAACCTAGTTTTTGAAGATACTGAACTTGTCTTTTCTGGGGAATCTACTAACGCTAATCCAACAACATTAGACGCTTCATTTATTATGCCATTAACAGCACCTTTGGGTGTTCATAGAATGCGTATTGGTACGGCAGATGCAGGCCAAGATCCACCAAACCCTTGTTATAATGGTAGTTGGGGAGTTACTTTAGATTTTACAGTTAATATTGAAGAATTAACATGTACCTTACCAGAAGCTGCATTTACAGTAAATACTGATTGTGACAATAATCAATTTTTTATAGATGTCAATGTTACCGATATGGGTGATGCAACCTCTTTAGAAATTTCAAACGATTTTGACGCCAGCACAGTACAAGCTTTAGCTACGGGTATTTATCAGGCTGGACCTTTCCCTTTTGGAAATACAGTTAAAATATTTGTTGCTAATGAGCAAAATAATAATTGTACCATAAGTAGTGAATTCTTTGAGATATTGGCATGTCCACCTAGTAATGATGAATGCTCTACAGCTACTGTAGCCGTAGTTAATGCGGATGAAAGTTGTAATGCCGTTAATCCAGGAACTATTCTAGCGGCAACACCATCAGGAATTCCTAATGGAAGTTGTAGTGGTAATCCTGACGATGATGTTTGGTTTGAATTTACAGCTCTTGGCGATCAACAAATCATAGATATTCAAAATATAACTGGTGGCACTACTAACTTAGATCATGCCCTTTATGAAGGAGATTGTAATAACCTAACTGAGATTTACTGCTCAGATGATACCTTTAGTCTTACACCTTCATTAATCGTTGGTAACACTTATTACCTCAGAATTTTCTCTGCGGGAAGCTCTAGTGAAACTAGTACGTTTGACTTGTGCATAAGTACATTAGGTACTCCAACATATTGTTTAGATGCATTGCCAATTTGTGCTGATCCATCAATACAGTACGAAAGTATTGTTGGTGACCAAGTTGCTCCACCATATTTAGATTATGATTGTCTCTTTTCACAACCAGATCCGCAATGGAATACAATTTTATTCGATGAAGCGGGTGACTATGTATTTAGTTTAGACCAAACAAGCACAACAGGCACACCTTTAGATATTGATTTTATTGTTTGGGGTCCTTTTGTTAATCAGCAAGACGGATGTGTCGATTTACTGCCCGAAACCATAGCAGACTGTAGTTATTCTGCAACAGCAAGTGAAACTATTACTCTTACAGGAGTGCCAGCAAATTCAGTTTACGTTATATTAATAACTAACTTCTCTCAACAAGCCGGTTTCTATACCTTTACACAAGATTCTGGACCGCTAGACGGTACAAACTGTGATGTTGTATGTGATGTTACTTTAGCCTTAGAAGGTGCTGATATTGAAGATGATATTGAAGATCCTTTAGTGCCAGATGAAACTTTTGAGTTTTGTGGTTTTGAGAGTGTAGAGCTTACAGCTAGTACGTTTTATGATGTAGACGAGTTCAGATGGTATCAAGATGGGTTTATTATTCCCGATTATAACCTCCCAAATCTCACCGTAACCGAATCTGGAACGTATCAGGTACAAGTACTTGGTGGAATTTGTGATCAGAGCGAAACATATTTCTCTGCTTTAATAGATGTTAAACTATATGATGAATCCCCAAACATAGATCCTCAAAGCATTATTGTTTGTGATGGTCTGGAAGCAGATGGTACAGAAATTTTTGATCTAGATGCTTTAACAGATTCATTAGGTTTAGGATCAGATTTTGCAGTAAGCTATTATACTAGTACTGCTGATGCTAATCAGGCAATTAACCCTGTGTCATCACCATACACGTCTGCCGGAGAAACCTTAATTATAAGAATAGAAGATGTAGCTGCTCAAGCCGACAACTTCTTAGGTTGTAGACAACTTTCTGAAGTTAATCTGGTAGTACAACCAGCACCCGAAATAGGTGCGCCAATGGATTTAGAAACTTGTTCTGCTAGCACATCGGCTGAATTCTCTTTAACAGATAATGATATTGCCGTGTTAAATGGATTAAATGCCGCAGATTATACCATTTCTTACCATACAAGTACGGAAGATGCTGAGGCTGCCGCGGGAGAACTTACATCCCCTTACATTGGTATGAACGCTGAAATTATATATGTCCGTCTAGAAGATAATACTACAGGGTGTTATAATGTTGCTTCTTTCAGCCTTATTATAAACGCTCCTTCACAAACAGCAACCAGTCAAAACATAGAGGAATGTGATGATTCTGACGGTTTTATCGATGATATGGCTGATTTTGATTTAGATGCGCATACCAGTATTGTTTTAGGTACGCAAGATGGATCGAGTTACAACGTTTCATATCATAGTTCTCAAGAGGATGCTGAGAATAATGTTAATGCATTACCTGGGTTATACACTTCAGGAAGTACAACAGTATATGTAAGAGTTGAAGATGTAACACTTTCAAATTGTTATGTTGTAAATTCATTTGAATTAATAGTTAATACTGTTCCCCAAGCAACATTTGATCCTCAGTTTGAATATGAAGTTTGTCCTAATGCTACCGTACCAGTTACCATAGGCATTATCCCAGACAACTTCACTACTGCTGATGTTTCTGTTACTTGGTTATTAGATGATGTGGTGATAGCAGGAGCTAGTGGCTTAACCTTAGAGACCGTTTTAGTTTCGGGAGATTATTCCGCCGAAATTACGTTCAATGCCACTGGTTGTACTAACACCGTAACCACTTTTGTAGAAGAATTAGAATCCTGTATATTCCCAGAGGGTATATCACCAAATAACGACGACCTTAATGACAGCTTTGACTTAAGTAGTTTTAACGTTGTCAGGCTAGAGATCTTCAACAGAAATGGTACCCTTGTGTATTCTAAAACCAACTACGTCGACGAATGGGAAGGCCAGACCAACGACGGCGAAGAGCTTCCAGTGGGCACCTACTTCTACACCGTCGTGTACGAAGGCGGATCCAAATCGAAAACAGGATGGGTATACATCAACAAATAACAATCGACTAACTGAATCAACTTAAACCATAATGAAAAAACTCACGATAATAGCGGTTCTGCTCATCGCACTACAAATGTACGGGCAACAAGACCCTCAGTACACGCAGTACATGTACAACATGAACATCATGAACCCTGCCTATGCTGGTTCTAGAGAAAACCTCTCTTTCGGATTATTATACAGAAACCAATGGTCTAAAATCGATGGCGGACCCGAAACCGGAACCTTCTTCGGCCACGCGCCAATTGGAAACAATCTAGGTATGGGCGTATCATTGATCGCAGATCAAATAGGCCCTGTTAAAGAAACCAATGCCTATATCGATGTATCTTATACCCTAAAATTGGGTGGTGAACACCGCTTGGCGTTCGGTGTTAAAGCCGGTGCTACGTTTCACGACATCAACCTTACAAGTGGCAACGTAGATGTTATCGACCAAGGTGACCCCTTTTTTGGAATAGGTATCAACGAAACCACACCAAACATCGGTGCTGGGCTCTTTTACTATACAAACAAGTATTACTTGTCCTTATCGGTACCCAACATGCTCGCATCGGTTCACTTAGATTCTAACGGAAACAAAATAGGTTCTGAAACACAGCACTATTTCCTAACCGGTGGCTATGTCTTTGACCTGTCACCAAATACGGAACTAAAGCCATCTTTTATGGTAAAGTCCGCATTTGATGCACCAACGTCTTTTGATGTAAACCTCAACGCTAGGTTCTTCAAAAAATTTGAAATCGGCGCCTCTTACAGATTGGATGACTCATTCTCTGGGCTGGTTAACTTTGCCCTGTCTCCATCCCTAAGAGTTGGGTATGCCTATGATGCCGTCTCTTCAGATATCAAAGCCTTCGCACCAGCATCGCACGAGGTCATGCTGCTGTTCGACCTTAATTTCCCGAAACGCGTCTCTCGTTCACCTAGATACTTTTAACCGGTTAAGCTAAACTATTATGAAAAACTTAAAAATACTTTTATTTATAACGTTGATGAGTGGTATATGCTTAACCGCTCAAAACAAGAACACTAAAAAAGCGGACAAAGAATTTGCCAGATTCGAATACGTAGATGCCGCCCAAAGCTACAAGAAACTAATTGACAAAGGTGAAGGCTCTGCATACGTTTATGGCCAATTGGCAGAATGTTACTACAACATCTTCGATACCGTTGAAGCAGAAAAATGGTACGCCAAAGCTTTAGAAAGCAGTGACAATCCCGAGATGATCTATAAATATTCTGAAATGCTTAAGGCCAACGGAAAGTATGAAGAGTCTAATAAGCAAATGGAAAAATTTGCTTCTATGCGTCCATCCGATAACAGGGCAACTGCTTTTAGAAAAAACCCTAACTACTTACCGAAGATTTTAGAGCAAGGCAAAAAATTTAATGTTCAGGATGCTGGGTTCAATACCGCTCAATCTGATTTTGGTGGTATTGAAAACGATGGTAAACTTTATATTACATCTGCAAGAAATGACAACCGTAAAACTTACGGTTGGAACGAAGAACCATTCTTAGATATTTATACACTGACTAAAAACTCGGATGGTTCTTATGGTACAGCAACCTTAATGAACGATAAAATCAATACCAAGTACCACGAGGGGCTGGTATCTTTTACTCCAGATGGTAAAACAATGTATTTTTCTAGAGAAAGTTACTTTGAAAAAGATTTTCAAAAAGATTCTTTAAGCAAAGTTCGTTATAGCCAGTTATATTTATTTAAAGCTACTAAGTTGGGAAGTGATTGGGATTCGGTTGAAAGCTTAGATATAAATAGCGAAAATTATTCTGTTAAAAATCCTTCTGTAAGTGCAGATGGCTCTACCTTATATTTTTCATCGAATATGCCTGGTGGTTATGGTAACTTTGACCTTTATAAAGCACCAATCAATGAAGATGGTACTTTGGGCGAGCCTGAAAACCTAGGGCAAAAAGTTAATACTGAAGGCCAAGAAATGTTCCCTTACATAAGTAGTAACAATACGCTTTATTTCTCATCTAACGGTCATTTAGGACTAGGTGGTATGGATGTGTTCTATACTAAAGTGATAGATGGTAAAATGGCACCTGTAAGAAATATTGGTATTCCTATTAACAGTAATGGTGATGACTTTGCCTTCATCATTAACGAAGAAACAGAAGAAGGTTTTGTATCTTCTAACAGAGAGGGCGGACAAGGAAGTGATGACGTTTACGCCTTTAAAAAATTGCAACCACTTTGTGATGTTCTGATAACCGCAACTGTCTTGGATGATAAAACAAGAACACCTGTAAATGGTGCTTCTGTTTCCTTATACGATGCTGATGGAAATAAAGTCGTTACCAAAACTACAAACAACGAAGGTGTGGCAGAATTTATAGTTGAGTGTGAACAAGACACGGAACTCGAAGTTGTAATGGAAGACTTTGAAAGCAAAAAAGTACCCGTGAAAGGAACAAGTGAAGAAGAATTAGCAGTTCAGATTTCTTTAGACCCAATAGAGAAAATCATGACTCCTGAAGAAATCGTACTAAACCCTATTTATTTTGATTTTGATAAATCTAACATCACGGCACAGGCTGCTTTTGAACTCGACAAATTAGTACAGATCATGAACAAATACCCTGATTTGGTAATTAATGCCACATCGCATACAGATAGTAGAGGATCTGATTCATACAACCAGAGACTATCTCAGCGCAGAGCTAAGAGCACTCAACAATACGTTATCTCTAAAGGTATCGACGCCTCGCGCATATCCGCAGAAGGTAAGGGTGAAAATGAACCTAAGATTAATTGCGGCTCTAACTGCACCGATGAACAACACGCTCAAAACAGACGTTCTGAGTTTAAAATTGTGAGTGGAGGACCTCAAGCCAAATAGTAAATTCAATAATATAAATAAAGTATAAACGCTCTGAGAAATCAGAGCGTTTTTTAGTTATAGTTTCGAACAAAGCACCTTTAATCGAAGATAAAAGTATTTAATCTATTATTGCGGTGTTGTTCAAATGTTAATACTCATTTTTCTTAAATTAACCCTAAAGAAAACAGTTAAGTGAAATACTTACTGTACTCTATAACTTCTAAAATACCAACCTATAAAAAAACCATTCCTTTCTAATTAAACTATTAGAAAGGTTTAGTTATTTAGTAACAAAACTAAAAACTATGAAAAAAATTACCTTGATTCTTATCATGCTTGGATTTTGCATTGTTGCGAATGCACAATATGATTTCAGTCCAATTGCAGGACCAACAAATGTGGCTCAAGGGTCACCTGTTACAATTAACCTTAACGATATAGCAAATTCAGCTGGTATTCCTGCCTCCTCTTCAGGAGCTTACGACTCCTTTACTCTTACCGTAGACTGGGTTGCTGGCGGTGGAGGTCCTTGGTCCTCAGAAGCAGACATTACCATTACTACAACCGCTGGTTCTGTAACTGTAGATCCACCCACTAATGGTGGTGCTAACAGTGGAGCCTCTGCAACACTAACATTTTCAGGCAACTTGGCCGGAGCTTATGACCCAATTACGGATGGATATATAGACATTATATTAAATCAAAGTTTCGGTGGCTCAGATGCAGATTGGTCAAATATTGCGGTCACACTTTTTGAAGCACCAACGTGTATCGATCCAACAGGGATGACTGCCAACGCAGTTACAGCGACTACTGCTACTCTAAATTGGACAGCTGGCCTATCAGAAACAAATTGGAATATTGAATATAACAGTGGTGTAGATTTTACACCTGGAAACGGAGAGTCTGAGGTTTCTACTTCACCAACCGGTTCACCAAGTGCTTCACTAACAGGTTTAAATCCAGCTACAGATTACTATGTATATTATCAAGCCAATTGTGGTCCTAGTGACCAAAGTCTTTGGGTTGGCCCTTTTATTTTTAGCACAGAATGCGTTACGTTTACAGCACCATATACCGAGGGCTTCGAAAATAACGGTACAATTCCCCTTTGTTGGTCCATGGATGGTGGTGAAGATTGGTTCTTTAGCGACAATGCTGCAGGCACACACGTTGGAGATAATGGTACAATAACCGGTACGACTGCCACAAATGGATACTTTGCTTGGTGTGATGCCTCTGGCAATGAAGGAGTAAGAACTTTGACTTCCCCTCTAGTTGATGTAACTGGTCTGGCAACACCTGCCCTATCCTTTTATCTTATAAGTGACAACGAAGACAACGCCAATAGCAACTTAGATGTTGAGGTATGGGATGGTTCAAATTGGAACAGCATGGCCACATACAATACAAATACGGGTGGTTGGACACTTACCGTTATAGACATTAGTACATTAACCATTACTGGTGACGTACAAGCTAGATTTATATTTTCTGAGATTGTAACTGGTGATTTCTACGACGATATCGCAATAGACGATGTGACTTTCGATGAAGCACCAACTTGTTTCAACCCTACGTCCTTAAATGCTTCCGCAATTACAGCAAATAGCGCAGAACTGAGCTGGTCCCAAGACGGAAGTGTAACCTCTTGGAATATAGAAATAGTAACTTCTGGTTCTAATCCTAGCGGAATACCTACTGATACTGGTGTTTCTAATCCTTATACCATCATGGGCTTAAATGCGGTAACAACATATGATTACTATGTGCAAGCCAACTGCGGAAGCGAGCTTAGTGGTTGGACTGGCCCATTTACCTTTGAAACCCTTTGCGATGTCTTCACGCCAGATTATCTAGAGCAATTTGATACCATAATCCCAGCTTGTTGGGATGAAGCTGACAGTGGTGATGCCTCTACAGGACCTGGTGATTTTGGCGCTGGTGCATGGGGCGCTGATGGTTTCTTAAATAATGGCTTTACAGGCGCTTACAAAATAAACCTATGGGTGGCTTCAAAAAGCGATTGGATCATCTCCCCCCAGTTTGACCTAACGGGTGGCCCATTTCAGGTTGAATTCGATTTTGGTATTATGCAGTTCGGTAGCTCTACCAATGCGGGTACTCTAGGCTCTGACGATATTGTTCAACTGCTCATCACTAATGACAATGGCGCCTCTTGGACACCACTACTAACCTACGACAGTACCTCTGTAGTACCTGCTACCGGTGAACACCCAGTGATTACCTTAGAGGCTTACGCCGGTCAAACCGTACAGTTCGGTATCCTTGGCTCTGAAGGTACTGTAGACGACCCTGAAGATAACGATGTCTTTGTAGACAACTTCAGGGTAAGGGGTATTCCTACTTGTCCTGAACCAACCGATCTAACTTCTAACAACCTAAGTCTAACCGAAACTGAGGTTGGCTGGACTGAAACAGGAACTTCTACGGTATGGAATATAGAATACGGCCCTGCAGGATTTACTCCAGGTACAGGTACATTAGTTAACGGTGTTACTACAAACCCCTTTGTACTAACAGGTTTAATTTCCGATACTGACTATGAATTCTATGTGCAAGCGCAATGTGACCCAACAAACTTAAGCTCATTTGCAGGTCCTGGTTCCTTCTTTACTGGATATTGCCAATCTGAACCAACAAGTAATGATGGTGATGGGGTTAATTATGTAACTATAGGTGTTGTTAACTTTCCTAGCTTAGGAGATGTTACTTATGAGGATCAGACTTCACCTGTAATTAATGCGTTTCAAGGTATAGAAACGAATGTAGAAATAGAATTTGGACATACCTTTACTTACGATACAAATATCTGGATAGATTTTAATGATAACCTAGTTTTTGAAGATACTGAACTTGTGTACCAAGGTGAGTCAACAGGCGGAAGTAATCCGCATATACTAGATGCTTCCTTTATAATGCCTGCTACTGCTAATCTTGGTCTGCATAGAATGCGTATTGGCTCTGCCGATGGTGGGCAAGCAACACCCAATCCATGCTATAGTGGTAGTTGGGGAGTAACACTAGACTTTACGGTAAATATTCAAGAGTTGTTATGTACCCTTCCTGAAGCTACATATACTACTGTCCCTGATTGTTTAGGCAACCAGTTCTTTATTGATGTTAATATCACAAACATGGGCGATGCAACCTCCTTAGAAATTTCAAATAATTTTGACACTGGTACGGTACAGGCTTTAGCTACTGGTGTCTTTCAAGTTGGTCCTTTTCCTTTTGGTTCTGCTGCAAATATTTTTGTGATGAATGAGCAAGATAATAACTGTACAATTAGTAGTGATACCTTTGAACTTTTAGCATGCCCACCTGACAATGACAATTGTACTGACGCAACAATCGCGTTGGTAAATACGGGTGGAGAGTGTACGGTTGTAACCACTGGTACTCTACTAGAAGCCACGCCTTCGAGTACTCCATCAGGATCTTGTTCAGGCAATCCCGACGATGATGTTTGGTTTCAATTTGTGGCAACTGATGACACCCATCTCATTTCATTAGAAAATATTATTGGGTCTTCCACCAACTTAGATCATGGCCTCTATGAGGGATCTTGTGGCGCTTTAACAGAAATATACTGTTCTGCAGATGATGCTATAATAACACCTACTTTAACTGTCGGAAACACCTATTATATAAGAGTTTTTTCAGCAGGATCAGGCAGTGAGGACACTGTATTTGACTTATGCATAAGACCGGGTCTTGATAATGTTGTTGTAGACCAAACAACTTACACTGTAGAGCAATTAGTACAAGATATTTTAATTGGTGGAGAATGTGCCCAAATATCCAATATTACATATTCAACAGGAACAGATTTTGGTGAAGAAAACGGAATAGGTTACTTCTCAATGCAAGGCGATGGTGTTGGTTTTCCTTTTGATGAAGGTATAATTCTTACAACTGGTGATGCAAACTTAGCTTCCGGTCCAAATGTAAATGCTATGAGTGATGGATCTTCAGCTTGGCCAGGTGATACTGATTTAGAAAATGCCGTAGGGATTTCTACAACTAATAATGCCACCATAGTAGAATTTGACTTTGTCCCCTTAGCACAAGAAATCAGTTTTGATTTCTTAATGGCTTCCGAAGAATACAATGGAAATACAGGAGGCACTTTTGAGTGTACGTTTTCTGATGCATTTGCATTTCTTTTAACAGACTCTAATGGTGTAACCACCAATCTAGCTGTATTACCTAATACAACCACTCCTATTTTGGTTACTAATATCCACTTAGCAAACCCTGGCTGTGATGCAGAAAATGAAGAGTATTTTGGTGGATATATTCCAGATAACTTACCTCCTATTTCTTTTGATGGTAGAACAACCGTATTTACGGCACAATCTTCTGTAAATGTTGGTGAAACATACCACATTAAATTAGTAATTGCGGATCAGAGCGATTCAGCTTTTGATTCTGGTGTTTTCTTAAAAGCAGGGAGTTTTGATCTTGGAGAGCTAGACTTAGGTGAAGATATTACGATTGCTTCTGGAGATGCAGCTTGTTTAGGAGACCCGGTTGTTTTAGATACAGGTGCACCTAACCTCAATCATTTTTGGTTTAAGAATGGTATCGTTATCGACGGGGAAAACTCTTCCACTTTAACGGTTACAGAGCCAGATTTATACACGGCACAAGTAATATTTTCAAGTCAGTGTTTCCTTGTAGATGAAATACTTGTTGAATTTCTTGAACCTCCTTTACTTAATGAAGATCCGTCAGACTTAGAAAGTTGTTCTGCAACGGAAGAAGCACCTTTTTTCCTCAGTGAGAATGATGCAATAGTATTAGGTAACTTAGATCCCGATAACCACTCTATATCATACCATTTATCTGAAAACGAAGCAGATACCAATACTAACCCCATTACAGAAGATCCGTATATTAATACTTCTAACCCACAGACAGTTTTTGTTAGAATTGAAGATAATACAACCGGATGTCATAATGTAGCTTCATTTGACTTAATTGTCACAGGACCCACTCACACTGCAGATAGTATAGATTATACCGAGTGTGGTAATGGTGTTGAAGCTCAGTTTGACCTTGCATCTCATGCTTTTGATATATTGAATGGTCAAGATGCTTCCCAATTTGTTGTCACTTATCATTCCTCTGAGACCGATGCTGAAAACGGTGAAAACACATTACCTGATTTTTACACGAGCTCAGGTGAAACAGTATTTGTTCGTGTTGAATCCGTAAATTATGAAGGCTGCTACGTTACAAATAGCTTTGAACTTATTGTTGGTACGCTTCCCCAAGCAACATTTGATCCTCAGTTTGAATATGAAGTTTGTCCTAATGCTACCGTACCAGTTACCATAGGCATTATCCCAGACAACTTCACTACTGCTGATGTTTCTGTTACTTGGTTATTAGATGATGTGGTGATAGCAGGAGCTAGTGGCTTAACCTTAGAGACCGTTTTAGTTTCGGGAGATTATTCCGCCGAAATTACGTTCAATGCCACTGGTTGTACTAACACCGTAACCACTTTTGTAGAAGAATTAGAATCCTGTATATTCCCAGAGGGTATATCACCAAATAACGACGACCTTAATGACAGCTTTGACTTAAGTAGTTTTAACGTTGTCAGGCTAGAGATCTTCAACAGAAATGGTACCCTTGTGTATTCTAAAACCAACTACGTCGACGAATGGGAAGGCCAGACCAACGACGGCGAAGAGCTTCCAGTGGGCACCTACTTCTACACCGTCGTGTACGAAGGCGGATCCAAATCGAAAACAGGATGGGTATACATCAACAAATAACAATCGACTAACTGAATCAACTTAAACCATAATGAAAAAACTCACGATAATAGCGGTTCTGCTCATCGCACTACAAATGTACGGGCAACAAGACCCTCAGTACACGCAGTACATGTACAACATGAACATCATGAACCCTGCCTATGCTGGTTCTAGAGAAAACCTCTCTTTCGGATTATTATACAGAAACCAATGGTCTAAAATCGATGGCGGACCCGAAACCGGAACCTTCTTCGGCCACGCGCCAATTGGAAACAATCTAGGTATGGGCGTATCATTGATCGCAGATCAAATAGGCCCTGTTAAAGAAACCAATGCCTATATCGATGTATCTTATACCCTAAAATTGGGTGGTGAACACCGCTTGGCGTTCGGTGTTAAAGCCGGTGCTACGTTTCACGACATCAACCTTACAAGTGGCAACGTAGATGTTATCGACCAAGGTGACCCCTTTTTTGGAATAGGTATCAACGAAACCACACCAAACATCGGTGCTGGGCTCTTTTACTATACAAACAAGTATTACTTGTCCTTATCGGTACCCAACATGCTCGCGTCGGTTCACTTAGATTCTAACGGAAACAAAATAGGTTCTGAAACACAGCACTATTTCCTAACCGGTGGCTATGTCTTTGACCTGTCACCAAATACGGAACTAAAGCCATCTTTTATGGTAAAGTCCGCATTTGATGCACCAACGTCTTTTGATGTAAACCTCAACGCTAGGTTCTTCAAAAAATTTGAAATCGGCGCCTCTTACAGATTGGATGACTCATTCTCTGGGCTGGTTAACTTTGCCCTGTCTCCATCCCTAAGAGTTGGGTATGCCTATGATGCCGTCTCTTCAGATATCAAAGCCTTCGCACCAGCATCGCACGAGGTCATGCTGCTGTTCGACCTTAATTTCCCGAAACGCGTCTCTCGTTCACCTAGATACTTTTAACCGGTTAAGCTAAACTATTATGAAAAACTTAAAAATACTTTTATTTATAACGTTGATGAGTGGTATATGCTTAACCGCTCAAAACAAGAACACTAAAAAAGCGGACAAAGAATTTGCCAGATTCGAATACGTAGATGCCGCCCAAAGCTACAAGAAACTAATTGACAAAGGTGAAGGCTCTGCATACGTTTATGGCCAATTGGCAGAATGTTACTACAACATCTTCGATACCGTTGAAGCAGAAAAATGGTACGCCAAAGCTTTAGAAAGCAGTGACAATCCCGAGATGATCTATAAATATTCTGAAATGCTTAAGGCCAACGGAAAGTATGAAGAGTCTAATAAGCAAATGGAAAAATTTGCTTCTATGCGTCCATCCGATAACAGGGCAACTGCTTTTAGAAAAAACCCTAACTATTTACCTAAGATTTTAGAGCAAGGCAAAAAATTTAATGTTCAGGATGCTGGGTTCAATACCGCTCAATCTGATTTTGGTGGTATTGAAAACGATGGTAAACTTTATATTACATCTGCAAGAAATGACAACCGTAAAACTTACGGTTGGAACGAAGAACCATTCTTAGATATTTATACACTGACTAAAAACTCGGATGGTTCTTATGGTACAGCAACCTTAATGAACGATAAAATCAATACCAAGTACCACGAGGGGCTGGTATCTTTTACTCCAGATGGTAAAACAATGTATTTTTCTAGAGAAAGTTACTTTGAAAAAGATTTTCAAAAAGATTCTTTAAGCAAAGTTCGTTATAGCCAGTTATATTTATTTAAAGCTACTAAGTTGGGAAGTGATTGGGATTCGGTTGAAAGCTTAGATATAAATAGCGAAAATTATTCTGTTAAAAATCCTTCTGTAAGTGCAGATGGCTCTACCTTATATTTTTCATCGAATATGCCTGGTGGTTATGGTAACTTTGACCTTTATAAAGCACCAATCAATGAAGATGGTACTTTGGGCGAGCCTGAAAACCTAGGGCAAAAAGTTAATACTGAAGGCCAAGAAATGTTCCCTTACATAAGTAGTAACAATACGCTTTATTTCTCATCTAACGGTCATTTAGGACTAGGTGGTATGGATGTGTTCTATACTAAAGTGATAGATGGTAAAATGGCACCTGTAAGAAATATTGGTATTCCTATTAACAGTAATGGTGATGACTTTGCCTTCATCATTAACGAAGAAACAGAAGAAGGTTTTGTATCTTCTAACAGAGAGGGCGGACAAGGAAGTGATGACGTTTACGCCTTTAAAAAATTGCAACCACTTTGTGATGTTTTAATTACCGCAACTGTCTTGGATGATAAAACAAGAACACCTGTAAATGGTGCTTCTGTTTCCTTATACGATGCTGATGGAAATAAAGTCGTTACCAAAACTACAAACAACGAAGGTGTGGCAGAATTTATAGTTGAGTGTGAACAAGACACGGAACTCGAAGTTGTAATGGAAGACTTTGAAAGCAAAAAAGTACCCGTGAAAGGAACAAGTGAAGAAGAATTAGCAGTTCAGATTTCTTTAGACCCAATAGAGAAAATCATGACTCCCGAAGAGATCGTACTAAACCCTATTTATTTTGATTTTGATAAATCTAACATCACGGCACAGGCTGCTTTTGAACTCGACAAATTAGTACAGATCATGAATAAATACCCTGATTTGGTAATTAATGCCACATCGCATACAGATAGTAGAGGATCTGATTCATACAACCAGAGACTATCTCAGCGCAGAGCTAAGAGCACTCAACAATACGTTATCTCTAAAGGTATCGACGCCTCGCGCATATCCGCAGAAGGTAAGGGTGAAAATGAACCTAAGATTAATTGTGGCTCTAACTGCACCGATGAACAACATGCTCAAAACAGACGTTCTGAGTTTAAAATTGTGAGTGGAGGACCTCAAGCACAATAGTAAATTCAATAATATAAATAAAGTATAAACGCTCTGAGAAATCAGAGCGTTTTTTAGTTATCGCAATGAAAAACCTCTAGCTGCCCACCAAGGATGGACTTCTATAACCAAGCGTCCTGCTTTTACCATTGGGTCGGCATTGGCTAAACTATCTGCCATTTTTAATGTTGGTACATTGTAGATTGTAATTCCTCTTATTTCTCCATCATCTCCAAAAGGACCTGAAATATCTGCGTATCCTAATTCGTACATTTTTCCTAAATGTGCCAAATGTTCACTTTGTAATTGGTTGGCCTCTTCTTCATTTTGGTTTCTAATTGGCCCGCTTTTTAAAAAAGCAATAAAATACTGCTGCATTAAAGTTGTATCCTTGGTCTTTTCATCTACATAATCAAAAACCTCGTAACCCTTGCTTATAAGTTCTGCCTTTAGCTCTGCAACTGATTTTCCTGATTCCTCTTTCAAAGGCTTTGACTCTTCATTTGGCTCCTCAACAATCTCTTGTTCTATAACTGTATCCTTTACTTTACTAGACTCGTTATTATTTTTACATGATGTCAAAAAGCAAATTAACATCACTGTTAATAATAGATTCTTCATTTATTCCAGTTTTTAAATGGTTGTTTACTTAATTGTGAATTGTAGTATCGTATATCGCCTGTGACTTCTTTACCTAACCAATTTGGTTTGTTAAAACCTTCATTTGTGGATTGTAATTCTATCTCGGCAATAACTAAACCTTTATTATCACCAAAAAACTCATCTATTTCAAAAGTATGACAACCAGAATTTACTTCGTATCTCTTTTTTTCAATTACACCTTCTTCACAAAGCAAAAATAGCTGTTCTGCCTCTTGCTTGGTAATTTCAGTTTCCCACTCAAAACGAACCAACCCATCGCCTGAGGATTTTCCTTTTACAGTTAAATATCCGTTATTTTCTTTTAATCTAACTCTAACTGTCCGCTCTTTATGGCTATTTAAAAATCCTTGTTTTATACTATAACTTTTAATGGCTTCTTTTTTAAAATCATTAGAAGTTACTAAAAATTTACGCTCTATTTCTACAGTCATTAAACGGTATTTAATGTCTAAATTTACACTATGCTAAACGATTTACCAATTAGAAAGATAATTCATGTAGATATGGATGCATTTTATGCCTCTGTTGAGCAAATGGATAATGCTGAACTAAAAGGTAAAGCTATTGCTGTAGGCGGTGGCGGAAAACGTGGTGTAATAAGTGCAGCCAGCTACGAAGCCAGAAAATTTGGTGTAAAAAGTGCTATGTCTGGTCGTTTGGCTGAAAAGCTCTGTCCAGAACTTATATTCGTTAGACCGAGATTTGACAGATACAAGGACATCTCTAACCGAATCCGTAAAATATTTTTTGACTACACAGATCTGGTTGAACCTTTGTCGTTAGATGAAGCCTATTTAGACGTCACCGATAACAAAATAGGACTCCCAAGCGCCACTTTAATTGCTCAAAAGATAAGACAGCGTATTTATGACGAAGTGGGCTTAACAGCTTCAGCAGGCATTTCTATAAATAAGTTCATTGCCAAAGTGGCGAGTGATTATAACAAACCTAATGGACAAAAAACGGTAAATCCTGAAGATGTACTACAATTTTTAGAAGATTTAGACATTAGAAAATTTTATGGTGTTGGTAAGGTTACTGCCGAAAAAATGTATCAAAAAGGCATATTTACTGGGAAAGATTTAAAAGCTAAAAGCCTAGAATATTTAGACGAAAACTTTGGAAAATCTGGTCGTTACTACTATTATATTGTCAGAGGTATTCACAATAGCGAAGTAAAACCAAATCGCATTAGAAAATCTTTAGCAGCAGAACGTACTTTTAGTGAGAATCTTTCTTCTGAGATATTTATGCTAGAAAAGTTAGATCTCATCGCAGAAGAAGTTTCTAGGCGATTAGAAAAAAGCAAAGTCGCAGGAAAAACAATAACGCTAAAAATTAAATACAGTGATTTTACTTTACAGACGCGTAGCAAAACACTATCTTATTTTGTGAGTGATAAATCAATAATCCTAGAAACTGCAAGAGAGCTTTTATATCAAGAAAAATTGAATAATTCTGTACGGCTTTTGGGTATTTCGTTATCTAACCTCAATACAGACAAGGACAATCTATCTAAGCAAAATGTTGAGGACAAAAAATCAGTTAGCGTTCAATTAAAGTTCGATTTTTAAAGTGTTCAATTTGTTAAGTTTATAGAACAAAATAATCAATCAAGAAAATGAAAACCTTCTTTCTATCTTTTTTTACACTATTTATTCTTTTTGTGTTTTCGTGTAAAGATACTGAAACAAATAGCCCTGAACCTAAATTACAAAAAACCCAAACTGAAGTGCCAGAAGGAGTGCAACCTTTTGCAGAATATATATTCTCTAAATATAGCAATGTAAGGGACTTTACCATAACAGCAGATGAAACTGAAGCCTATTTCACATTGCAAAGTCCTGCCAGAGAACTATCTGTAATTATGAAAATTAAAAAAGAGAATGATGTTTGGCAACAACCAGAAATTACTAGCTTCTCAGGAAAATTTACCGACTTAGAACCCTTCTTGTCCCCTGATAATTTAAAACTCTATTTTGTATCTAATCGTCCTGTTTCAAAAGACAGTACAAACACCAAGGATATGGATATTTGGTATGTGGAACGTGTAGCAAAAACTGATGTTTGGTCTAAACCTAAAAATATTGGATCACCTATCAATACAAAAGCTGACGAATTTTATCCATCGGTTGCCAGTAATGGAAATCTATACTTCACTACTATTAAAAAAGAACTGAAATCCGAAGATGATATTTTTATGAGCAGGTGGGAAAACAACACCTACTCAGAACCTGTAATTCTTGGAGAAGGAGTAAACACAATAGGCGCTGAGTACAATGCCTTTGTTGCACCTGATGAATCTTACTTAATTTTTGGTGGTTGGCGACGTCCTGACGGTTTGGGATCAGGCGATATGTACATTAGTAGATATATTAACGGAAAATGGACTGCTGCTGTAAATCTTGGTGAGAGCATTAACTCCAAAGATATGGAGTTTTGCCCTTTTGTAAATGATAGTACTTTATATTTTACAAGTCGTAGAAGCAATGTAAGCTCTAAAGAAGATGGCTTTACCAATACTGAAGAATTACTTACTGAAATTAATAAATATGATAATGGTTTTAGTAGGATTTATAAAACAAATTTTAATTACCGTTAAGTTTTTGAAAATCTCAACGGTAATTAAAATTTATAATTAAAGCTGTTAAAAACTACAACTCTCAATCTCAGTAACACGAAGTGTATTCACCATGCCTCTCTCTTTAATAGGCATAGCCGCTAAGCTAATTAACATATCGCCCACTTCTAGATAGCCTTTTTTGCAAGCTATAGCATTTACATCTTCAATGGTTTCGTCTGTACTTACATACTTATCGTAGTAGAATGCCTTAACACCCCAAAGCAAACTTAATTGAGAAAGAATTCTCTTATTAGAAGTAAAAACTAAAATATGTGCTTGAGGTCTCCATGCAGAAATTTGAAAAGCAGTATAACCACTATTTGTTAGGGTTGAAATGGCTTTTGCATTAATTTCGTTAGCCATATTAGCTGCATGATAACAGATAGACTTGGTAATATAACGCTTGGTGCGAATATGAGGAGGAGATTGAGGTACTTCAATTAAAGGTGAGTCTTCTACACTTTTAATAATATTAGACATCTGACGTATTACCTGGACAGGGTATTGGCCCACAGAGGTCTCACCAGAAAGCATAACAGCGTCAGCACCATCCATTACAGAGTTGGCAACATCGTTAACCTCTGCACGCGTTGGCGTAAGGCTTGAGATCATTGTTTCCATCATCTGTGTCGCAATAATTACTGGAATTCTGGCTCGCTTAGCTCTAAGCACCAATTGTTTTTGTATTAATGGTACCTCTTCAGCAGGAATCTCTACTCCTAAGTCTCCACGAGCTACCATTAACCCATCGCAATAGGCTACAATTTTGTCGATATTTTCAACGGCCTCTGGCTTTTCAATCTTAGCTATGATTGGTATTTTATGACTACTATGTGCTTTAATTAACTCTTCCAGCTCCATTAAATCTTCTGCATGGCGCACAAAAGACAGTGCTATCCAATCTACTTCTTGACTAATAGCAAAAACGGCATCTTCAATATCTTTTTCGGTTAAGGCTGGTTGTGATATATTGGTATTAGGTAAATTAACACCTTTTTTAGATTTTAAAGGACCGCCTTGTATTACCTTGGCTGTAACCTCTTTCTTACCATCTGTTGATACAACTTCAAAGATTAGTTTTCCGTCATCTAATAGGATACGTTCGCCTGGTTTAGCGTCTTGAGGAAATTTATCGTAGGTCATGTAAACGCGCTCTTTTGTGCCTTCGAAGCGCTTTCCTGTTGCAAAAATAATTTGGTCACCTTCATTAACAATAACTTCGCCCTTCATGGTGCCTACTCTTAGTTTAGGCCCTTGTAAATCTGCTAATATTGCGGCATTATAGCCAAACTCTTCATTGAGTTCGCGAATCATTTTTATGCGCTCTTTTACATCGTCATAATTGGCATGAGAAAAGTTAATTCTAAATACATTTGCACCTTCTTCAAGCATTGCTTTTAAAGTTGCTTTATTACTTGTTGCTGGGCCTAATGTGGCTACTATTTTAGTTTTTTTGTTTGGCATCAATTCAAAAAATTAAATGGTCTTTAGATTTTAATTTTGTCGGATTAACCGAATAACTAGTTATAATCTGTGGAATATTTTGAAGTTTGTGTAATATTTGCTTTTCGTTTACATTCTGAATTTCGTCAGAAATCTTAATAAAATAATCTACCTTTTTATATTCTGGGACAAGATTGAATGTCTTTAATACTTTTTGGTGAGTTTGAAATAAGCCAGTGCTATACAAACTATCTTCTTCCTTTTTACAAACATTAGATACTAAGTTCCAAGTAACATATTGCGAAACATTATTCCACTCAAAAATACTGTACGAAGATTTTAAATATTCCATGTCTAAATCTTCTGTTTTTCGCTGTAGTCTAAGGTCTAAACTTTGGTTAAGTAGATAGGCTAAACGATAATCTTCTAACCCACAATGTATAGCAATGAGTTTGTAGGTATCGTCATAAAAATCATCGACCAAAAGTTTATGCAACGCCATACAGTTATAACTTTAAAAGGTAAATATAGCACAATATTAGGATGATAATGTCAACTTTTGGTTAATCTTAACCCTTAAAATCTACGAAAACGATGTAGATTTAGCTTTACTTATTCATCATTGCATATAATGGGTTATATAAGTTTTGTAATCTGTTTTTGGAATGCAAAGAAAGCACGTTTAGAAGCCTTTTCTTCTGCTTTTTTCTTTGATGTTGCCCTAGCCTTAGATACGACTTTATCGTTGATACTAAGCTTTACAGAGAAGTGTTTTAATTCATCATTGCCTGTATCTTCATAGACCTCATAATCAAAAGTGTTTTTCTCTTTCTGACACCATTCTATTAGCAAGCTTTTGTAGCTAATAACTTTACCCTCTAAAGTTTCTATATCTACATGTGGATTAATAACCCGGTGATATAAAAATTTTTCGCAAGCTTTATAACCTCTATCCAGATAAATGGCTCCTACCAATGCTTCAAAGAGATTACCATGAATGTTATTACCAAAATTAGATTTTGGTATCCTGCTCTGCACTAAATCAATAAGATTTAACTCTTTACCTAATTCATTAAGATGCTCTCTACTTACTACTTTAGAGCGCATTTTGGTAAGGTAACCTTCATCTCCATGTGGAACCTGATCATAAAGATATGCTGCAATAACCGAACTTATCATGGCATCACCAACAAATTCTAGACGTTCGTAATTAATAGGATTGCCTTTATTATCCTTAATATTCATCGAACGATGTGTGAAGGCCTTAATGTATAAATTTTGGGATTTTGGCTTAAAACCAAGAATATCTTTGAGTTTTAAAAAAAAATTCCCGTCATCGAATGAACGGGAATTTTTTAATATGTTACGAATGAAACTCATTCGGGATTTAGTCTAATTTTTTAAATAATACACAAGCGTTATGACCGCCAAATCCAAATGTATTACTCATTGCTATTTTAATATCTCGTTTCTGAGCTTTATTGAGCGTTAAATTTAATTCTGGATCTATGTTTTCATCTACTGTTTCATGGTTAATTGTTGGAGGTATAATACCATTTTCTAGTGCTAATATAGAGGCAATAGCTTCTATTGCACCAGCAGCACCCAACAAATGACCCGTCATAGACTTAGTAGAATTAATATTAATGTTCTTAGCATGGTCTCCAAACACTTCTGATATAGCTTTTAATTCGGCAACATCTCCTAATGGTGTGGATGTTCCGTGTGTATTAATATGATCTACATCTTCGGGTTTTAAACCTGCATTTTCTAAACAGTTTTTCATTACCGCAACAACACCAATTCCTTCAGGATGTGGCGCTGTCATATGATACGCATCAGAAGATAAACCTCCACCTACAACTTCTGCGTAGATTTTAGCTCCTCTTGCTTTTGCATGCTCGTACTCTTCTAAAACAATAGAACCTGCTCCTTCACCTAATACAAAACCATCTCGATTTGCATCGAAAGGTCTTGAGGCTGTTTCAGGACTATCATTTCTAGTACTCATAGCATGCATAGCGTTAAATCCTCCCATACCAGCAATAGTTACTGCTGCTTCACTACCACCTGTAATTACAACATCACAATGACCCAAACGTATAGTGTTAAGAGCATCAATCATTGAATTGGCAGAAGAGGCACAAGCAGATACCGTTGTATAGTTAGGACCCATAAAACCATATTTAATAGATATGTTTCCTGGCGCTATGTCTGCAATCATTTTTGGAATGAAACGAGGACTAAATCGAGGTGTACCGTCACCAGCAGCATAGTTAAGCACTTCTTCTTGAAATGTTTCTAAGCCACCTATACCAGCACCCCAAATTACTCCTACTCTGTATTTATTTATCGCGTCCAAATCTAATTTCGAATCTGCAATTGCTTCATCTGAAGCTACCATGGCATATTGCGAAAATTTATCCATTTGACGCGCTAACTTTCTATCAATAAAGTCAGTAACTTCAAAGTTTTTTACTTCACAAGCGAATTGCGTTTTGAACTTCTCAGCATCAAAATGCGTGATTGGGGCAGCACCACTTTTTCCATTAACAAGACCATTCCAATATTCATCTTTGGTATTGCCAATAGGTGTAAGTGCACCTAGACCAGTAACTACTACTCGCTTTAATTCCATAAAAATAAAGTCTTATTTTGCTTCTTCTATATAAGAGATAGCTTGACCAACTGTTGCAATGTTTTCAGCTTGATCGTCTGGGATTTGAATATCAAATTCTTTTTCAAATTCCATGATTAATTCTACAGTATCTAATGAATCTGCACCTAAGTCGTTAGTGAAGCTTGCTTCAGTTACAACTTCGTTTTCATCAACACCTAATTTGTCTACGATAATCGCTTTTACTCTTGATGCAATGTCTGACATAATCTTTTAATTTTAAGTTTTAATTAGACCGCAAAAATAAAAAACTTTATTTTAAAAATCATCTTTACCGATAAAATGTGCATCTTAATGCCAAAAATCTGTATAAGTATTTCGGTTTTGCGCCTAATTGTTAATTATTATTCTTTTTTTTGTTCTGAATAATAGCCCATTGATAGCCAATTTATGAAACGTATTGTAATTTTTGCGTCCGGAAGCGGATCTAATGCTGAAAATTTAATTAAGTTTTTTCAAAACAGCGATAATGCATCTGTTATTCAGGTACTGACTAACAATCCTCATGCCAAAGTACTAGATCGATGTAAAAGACTAAATGTTAGTGCTTTATCATTCAACAGAATAGCTTTCAGCAAGTCTGAAGATGTTCTAAATATTTTAAAATCATCACAACCAGATTTAATTGTGCTAGCTGGTTTCCTTTGGAAATTCCCTGAATTTATTCTCAAAGAATTTGAAAATAAAGTTATAAATATTCATCCTGCTTTGCTGCCTAAATATGGAGGAAAAGGCATGTATGGTATGCATGTACACAATACTGTTGTGGAAAATAAAGAAACTAAAACTGGTATAACCATTCATTATGTAAATGAAAATTATGATGAAGGAGCTATTATTTTTCAGGCTAAATGTGATATAAAAGCATCAGATACAGCAGAAGATGTTGCTGCTAAAATCCATGAATTAGAGATGGAGCATTTTCCGAAGGTGGTTGAGAAATTACTGGGCACTTAGGCTCTCGAAGTGACAACTAAATGAAATTCTTTGGTGGCTTCCAGAACCTCAGCCACCATTTAAAATATAAATGTCCAAAAAAAAGAAATATTACACGGTTTGGAAAGGTCATAAAACTGGTATTTTTGACTCTTGGGATGCTTGCAAAGCTCAAATCAAAGATTTTAAAGGGGCTCAGTATAAATCATTCGCCACTTTTGAAGCTGCAAAAAAAGCTTTTAAAGATGGACCAAAAGACTACATTGGGAAATCCAAAAGTTTTAAAAGCGAACTTTCTGATGAACAACTTAAAAAAATAGGGCAACCCAACTATAATTCCATTTCTGTTGATGCTGCGTCTTCTGGCAATCCTGGTAAAATGGAATATCGTGGTGTAGATACCAAAACAAAAAAACAACTCTTTATACAAGGTCCTTTTGAAGAAGGCACTAATAACATTGGCGAATTTTTAGCCATTGTTCACGGATTGGCATTTTTAAAACAACATAATAGCGACCGTATTATTTACACAGACTCTAAAACCGCCATGAGTTGGGTACGAAAAAAAATGTGTAACTCTAAGTTAGAGCGTAACGCCAAAAACAAACCTGTTTTTGATTTGGTAGACAGAGCTGTAAAGTGGCTAAAAACAAATGACTATTCAACAACCATAGTAAAATGGGAAACCAAAGCTTGGGGAGAAATTCCTGCTGATTTTGGTCGGAAATAATTAAATTTAGATGTTACATTGTATGTTTCACCAGCAATATATTTTATGTACTTTTGCACGGTAATTCAAACTTACTTTAATGGGTAAATTAGTAATTGTCGGAACCGTAGCTTTTGATGCTATTGAAACACCTTTTGGTAAAACCGATAAAATCCTTGGTGGAGCTGGTACATTTATCGGTCTAGCTGCTTCAAATTTTAATGTAGATTCTGCTGTTGTTTCAGTAGTTGGTGGAGATTTTCCTCAAGACTATTTAGACCTCTTGGCTAATAAGAATATTGATGTATCTGGTATAGAAATTGTAAAAGATGGTAAAACGTTCTTTTGGAGTGGCAGATACCATAATGACATGAACTCAAGGGACACTTTAGTTACTGAGCTAAATGTACTTGCTGATTTTGAACCAAAAGTTCCTGAAAGTTACAAAGATGCCGAAGTGGTTATGCTAGGGAATTTACACCCATTAACCCAAATGAGTGTGTTAAACCAAATGACAACCAAGCCTAAAATGGTAATTTTAGACACCATGAACTTTTGGATGGACTGTGCGCTAGAAGATTTACACAACACTATCAAGCACGTTGATGTCATTACCATTAATGACGAAGAGGCCAGACAGCTAACAGGTGAGTATTCATTGGTAGTTGCCGCAAGAAAAATTCATGAAATGGGACCAAGGTATGTAGTTATTAAGAAAGGTGAACATGGAGCCTTATTATTTGATGATGACAGCGTATTCTATGCGCCAGCATTACCATTAGAAGAAGTGTTTGACCCAACAGGTGCTGGTGATACCTTTGCTGGCGGTTTTGCAGGTTATTTGGCGAAAACTGAAGATTACTCTTTTGAAAATTTAAAAACAGCCGTAATTTACGGCTCTACCTTGGCTTCGTTTTGTGTTGAAAAATTTGGCACAAAGCGAATGGAAAATTTAAAAACTGAAGAAGTGCATAAACGTTTAGACCAATTTAAAAGTCTAACACAATTTGATATAGAATTAACTTAAAAAAACCAACGCGCTTAATGTTTAGCGCGTTTTTTTATTACACAATATGAGTGATGCTTTAAAACACGAGTGCGGTATTGCACTCATTAGGCTTTTAAAACCATTAGAATATTACAAAGAAAAATATGGTAGTGCATTTTATGGCGTAAATAAAATGTACTTAATGATGGAGAAACAGCACAATCGTGGACAAGATGGTGCTGGATTTGCAAGTATTAAATTAGATACCAAGCCAGGAGAGCGTTACATAAGCAGGGTACGATCTATAGCTCAGCAGCCTATTCAGGACATTTTTTCTCAAATTAACGATCGTGTTAACAAAGAAATGGCTGAGCACCCTGAATATAAAGATAACGTTGACTTACAAAAAAAGAACATTCCTTACATAGGTGAAGTACTGCTTGGACATGTACGCTATGGTACCTTTGGAAAAAATAGTGTAGAAAGTGTTCATCCGTTTTTAAGACAAAATAATTGGATGCACAGAAACCTTATTGTTGCAGGTAATTTTAACATGACCAATGTTAATGAACTCTTTAACAATCTAGTAGATATTGGTCAGCACCCAAAAGAAAAGGCAGACACCATAACTGTTATGGAAAAAATAGGTCATTTCTTAGACGATGCAGTTAGCAAAATCTACAAAGACCTAAAAAAAGAAGGCTATTCTAAAATTGAATGTTCACCACTTATTGCAGAGCGTTTAAAACTTAGTAAAATTTTAAAACGTGCTGCTAAAAATTGGGATGGTGGTTATGCTATGGCAGGTTTATTAGGCCACGGTGATTCTTTTGTGCTTAGAGATCCTGCGGGTATAAGGCCTGCTTATTATTATAAAGATGACGAAGTAGTTGTTGTAGCTTCAGAAAGGCCTGTAATACAAACTGTATTTAACGTTGCTTTTGATGATGTTAAAGAGTTAGATCCAGGACATGCCATTATCACTAAAAAATCTGGTGACATTAGAATTAAGAAAATATTAGAACCTCTAGAGCGTAAGGCATGTTCCTTTGAGCGTATTTATTTTTCGAGAGGAAGCGATGCAGAAATTTATGAAGAACGAAAAGAACTAGGAAGACTCTTAATGCCAAAAGTTCTTGAAGCTATTGATAATGACACAAAAAACACTGTTTTTTCGTTTATACCCAATACTGCAGAAACGTCCTTTTTTGGAATGATTGACACGGTTGAAGAACACCTAAATCATAAAAAAACAGAAGCCATACTTAAAGGGCAGAGAGAATTATCTGCTCAAAAGGTTGAAGAGATTTTATCAGAAAGACCACGAATTGAAAAAATTGCGATTAAGGATGTTAAGCTCAGAACGTTTATAACAGAAGATAGCAGCAGAGATGATTTAGTAGCCCATGTTTACGACGTAACTTATGGTGTAATAAAACCATCTGATAATCTCGTTATTATAGACGATAGCATTGTAAGAGGCACAACATTAAAGAAAAGTATTATAAAAATGATGGATAGGCTACGACCAAAGAAAATAATTGTTGTGTCATCCGCACCGCAAATTCGATATCCTGATTGTTATGGTATAGACATGGCCAATCTAGAAAGCTTGGTAGCATTTAGAGCTGCGCTAGAATTATTAAAGGATAATAATCAATATCACATTGTTGAAGAAGTCTATGAAAAGTGCTTAAAGCAAGTGGATCTTAAAGATAAAAATGTTGTTAACTATGTTAAAGAGATTTATGATGGTTTTACAGACGAACAAATATCAGACAAAATTTCTGAGCTGTTGAGTGATGATTCTGTTAACGCAGAAGTTAAAATCATCTTTCAACCTGTTGAAAACCTCCATAAAGCATGCCCAAAAAATTTAGGTGATTGGTATTTTACCGGTAATTATCCAACTGATGGTGGCAACAGAGTAGTTAACAGAGCTTTTATAAATTTCTATGAAGGCAATAATGAGCGTGCTTACTAATAATCACGTAAATTTAGCTTTTAATCCGAAAAAATATGTATTTAATCGATGAAAATTGCTTTTTGTCTAATATTTACCGCTATTTTAACAAATTAAAATTACATTGGCTTCACCATAACATAAGTAGGTTAAGTTCATGGTAGATTTGGGGCAAAAAAAGGTGAACACTGTTCACCTTTTTTTATGGATTTTTATTAAAGTAATACTTTAGCTTATTTAGCATAAACAAAGTGTTACTTTTAAACTTAATTTTACTTTAAACACAGAGTATCCACGCTTAGACTAATATATAGGTCGTTTGTCCGAAAAATTTAAATATTAAATTATTGTAAACTTATATTTGACTCACCATAACATAAGTAGGTTAAGTTTATGGTAGATTTGGGGCAAAAAAGGTGAACTCTCTGTTCACCTTTTTTCATTTATAACTGTTACATGACTTTTAATTTCAAAACTTAAATCATAAAAAAGCCAGACTGGTTTGTCTGGCTCAAACAATATATTTAACTATTTCTTATTTAGCCTCAGCGTAGCGACGCTCAACTTCATTCCAGTTAATGACCTTAAAAAAAGCGTCGATATAATCTGGTCTTCTGTTTTGATAGTTTAAGTAGTAGGCATGCTCCCAAACATCTAATCCTAAAATTGGTGTGCCACCGCAACTAACGCCTGGCATTAGTGGATTGTCTTGATTTGGAGTAGAGCAAACCTCAACCTTACCGCCTTTGTGTACGCACAACCAAGCCCAACCTGAACCAAATTGTGTAGCTGCAGCTTTTGAAAAAGCTTCAATAAAGGCATCTTTAGAACCAAATTCTGCTTCAATAGCATCTTTTAATTCTCCAGATAAATAACCTCTATCTTCAGGATTCATTACATCCCAAAATAAAGAGTGGTTATAAAAACCACCGCCATTATTTCTTACACCACTGTTATCCATATCTAGATTAGTCAAGATATCTTCAATAGATTTTCCTTCTAGATCAGTACCTTCAATGGCAGCATTTAACTTTGTTGTGTAACCATTGTGATGTTTAGTATGATGGATTTCCATTGTACGTGCATCAATATGTGGTTCTAGTGCATCATATGCATATTTTAATTTTGGTAATTCAAAAGCCATAGTGTGTATGTTTTTTAGTGTTAGTATTTCAATTTTACCAAATTTACAATTTTGAAAACAAGAAGTTCTAAATAAATTATTAAGATTCCCTATTTTGGTATAAAATTTATCTTTTGCATAACTCAAACTTTAAAATATACAACGCATCAGCAGGCAGCGGTAAAACCTTTACCCTAGCAAAGACCTATATTAAAATTCTTGTTAATTCAAAAAACAACGAACAGTTTAAGTCTATTCTAGCTATAACATTTACCAACAAGGCTGTTGGTGAAATGAAAGAGCGCATTATTGCAATGCTTAAGTTATTCTCTCAAGATGAGCATTTAATTAAGCCTCACCCAATGTTTAGGGCTATCTGCGAAGAACTATCAATTACCGCAGAGTTTCTTAAAATAAGATCTAAAAATATATTAAAATCTATAATGCACAATTATGGAGGTTTTGATATTTCAACGATTGATGGTTTTACACATAGAGTTATAAGAACTTTTGCCCACGATTTAAAACTCCCTGTTAATTTCGAAGTAGAATTAGACCAAGAAAGGCTTCTCAACGAGGCCGTGGATAATTTAATTTCTAGAGCAGGAGACAGCGAAATATTAACCCAAACATTAGTTGATTTTGCTATTGAAAAAGCAGATAACGATAAAAGTTGGGATATTAGTTACGACTTTAATAACATAGCAAAGCTCTTAGTAAACGAAAATGATATTGCAGCAGTTGAGACCTTTAAGCACAAAACCATTGAAGACTTTAAAGTTCTAAAAACTATCTTAGTAAAAGACATTGCAGAAATTGAAAAAGACATTATTGCATTTGCAGGTGAAGCATTAACTCTGATTGAAGAAAGCGGCTTACAGTTTGATGATTTTAATAGAAAATCGCTGCCCAATCACTTTTACAACTTATCGCAGGGCAATTATGATGTTTCCTTTAATTCATTATGGCAAAACGATTTAGTTGCAAGCGGTACGCTTTACCCAAAACGTGTTACCGATACCATAGCTAGCACCATAGAGAGTATTCAACCAAACTTATCCGAGGTATTTTTAAAAACTAAAGCTTTAATTTTTGAGCTTAAACTTAAACAAGGGTTTTATAAAAATATTACACCGCTTTCCGTATTAACCGTTATTCAAAAAGAGTTAAATCTTTTAAAAGAGGAGCAAAATAAAATGCTTATCTCAGAATTTAATAAGATTATAAGCAACGAAATTAAAGGCCAACCAACACCATTTATTTACGAACGTTTAGGTGAAAAGTTTAAGCACTATTTTATTGATGAGTTTCAAGATACCTCAAAAATGCAATGGGAAAATCTGGTGCCATTGCTAGATAGCGCACTTTCAACCTCAATAGGCTCAACTATGCTTGTTGGAGATGCCAAACAAGCCATTTACAGATGGCGAGGTGGTGAGCCAGAACAGTTTATTAACCTCTACAATAAATTGACCAATCCATTTCAGATTGAAGCAGAAGTGCTAAACTTAGATACCAATTACAGAAGTGCTAAAGAAATTATAAATTTTAATAATAGTTTTTTTGAGTTTTTAGGTGAACATTACTTTAACGATAGTAGATACGCTGAGTTATATTTAAATTCTAAACAAAAACCCTCTTTAGAGACCGAAGGGTTTGTAAGTATTGAGTTTCTAGATATTTCTAAAGACGATAACCCTACTGAATTATATACCAACAGTGTTTTTAAAACCATTAAGCAATGTCTTAAAAATGGTTTTAATCCAGATGATATTTGTATCATAGTAAGAAAACGAAAAGAAGGTGTTGAGATTGCAAAATTTCTTAGTGAAAAAGGAATTAAAATAACATCTTCTGAAACTCTGTTATTAAAAAACTCCGATAAGGTTCAGTTTATTAATTCATTCTTAAAACTACTGCTTCAAACAGATAATGATAACTTAAAAATTGAAGTTCTAACCTTCATTGCAAGCCAAAACAATGTAGAAGATATACATGCTTTTTACCATTTATATTTAACTCTTGGTTTTGATAAAATGCTCAAAAGTCTTGAGAACCTAAACATCTTTTTAAATAAAAAAACACTTTTACAATTGCCTTTATATGAGCTTGTTGAAGAATTAATTAGAGCTTTTAAACTCCATAATACATCCGATGCGTTTATTCAATTTTACTTAGATATTGTTTTAGAGTTTACTCAGCAACAAAACGCGGATTTATCATCGTTTATTGATTATTTTGAAAGGAGAAAAGACAGTCTCAGCGTTATTTCTCCCCAAAATAATAATGCGGTGCAGATAATGACCATTCACAAGTCTAAAGGTTTAGAGTTTCCTATAGTTATTTTTCCCTTTGCAGACCTCAATATCTACAAAGAAATAGACCCTAAAGTTTGGTTCCCGGTTAAAAAAAACAAGTATCAAGGATTCGACACATTGTTACTTAATTACAATAGTGATGTTGAACACTTTGGTGAAGTTGGCAACCACCTTTACAAACTTAAAAGGTCTCAATTAGAGTTAGACAATATTAATCTTCTCTACGTAACATTAACAAGAGCTGTAGAGCAATTATTTATTATTGCCAAAAGAGATATAAACTCTAAAGGCGTAGTCAATGACAAAACATATGCTGGTATGTTTATCTCCTATTTACAAAAAAAGGAGTTATGGTTAGACCATACACTTACGTATAGTTTTGGCAATTCAAAAAGCATAAACCAAAAAACAGAAGTACACACCAATTCTAATACAATCAACCTTATCTCCGTTTCTAAAGAAGATCATAACTTAAGAATAATTACAAAAGCTAGTCAACTCTGGGATACCAAACAAGGAAAAGCTATAGAACGAGGCAATTTGGTTCATCTTTTACTATCTAAAATTGTTACAAAAGAAGATATTGATTTTGCTATAGACGATTTGATAGCCTCTGGAGACATTTCAACATCAGATAAAGAAGCGCTTAGAACAATTATACTAGAGGTTACAGAACATCCAAAAATCAAATTATACTTTAATAACATCCATAGAGTTTATAACGAAAGAGATATCGTAACACCAACAAGTCAGCTACTGCGACCTGACCGACTTAATATCAATCAAAAAAATGAAGTTACAATCATTGATTACAAAACAGGTGAGCAAAAAATATCTCATAGCACTCAACTTAACTCCTACACTTCTATTCTAAACACAATGGGCTATGTTGTAACAAATAAAATTCTTGTTTACATAAATGAACGTGTTGAAGTCATTGAAGTCTAATTTCAAGATAGTATCTTTGCTAAACAACAAAACAAAAAATATGTACGGAAATATTAAAGCACATTTGCAACAAGAAATTGAAACTATTAAAGACGCTGGCCTCTATAAAGAAGAACGAATTATTACTTCTCCACAAGGTGCAGAAATTACATTAAACACGGGTAAAAAAGTTCTTAACTTTTGTGCAAACAACTACCTTGGTCTTTCCTCACATCCTGAAGTTGTAAAAGCTGCACAAAACACTTTAGACACCCATGGCTTCGGTATGTCGTCTGTGCGTTTTATTTGCGGTACACAAGATATCCATAAAGAATTGGAGCAAAAAATCGCCGATTTTTATGGCACTGAAGATACTATTCTATATGCGGCAGCTTTTGACGCTAATGGTGGAGTTTTTGAGCCTCTACTAACTGCTGAGGATGCCATAATTTCAGACGCTTTAAACCATGCCTCTATCATAGACGGTGTTAGACTTTGCAAAGCCGCAAGATACCGTTACAAAAATAATGATATGGCAGATCTAGAAAAGCAACTTATCTCTGCAAATCAAAATGGTGCTCGATTTAAGCTTATTGTTACCGATGGTGTATTTTCTATGGATGGCCTATTAGCTCCGTTAGATAAGATTTGTGACCTGGCCGATAAATACGATGCTATGGTAATGATAGATGAGTGCCATGCAACAGGATTTATTGGCGAAACCGGAATTGGCACTCTTGAAGAAAAGGGAGTCTTAGGCAGAATTGATATTATTACCGGAACACTAGGAAAAGCCTTAGGCGGTGCAATGGGAGGTTATACAACCGCCAAAAAAGAAATCATTGAAATTTTACGTCAGCGCTCGCGTCCGTATTTGTTTTCAAACTCTTTAGCGCCTGCTATTGTTGGTGCTTCAATTAAAGTTTTTGACATGCTTAAAAATGATACAACGCTGAGAGATAAAGTGGATTGGAATACTAAATATTTCAAAAAAGGCATGAAAGAAGCTGGTTTTGATATCATTGATGGAGACTCTGCAATAGTTCCTGTTATGCTTTACGATGCAAAACTGTCTCAGACCATGGCCAATATGCTACTAGAAAAGGGCGTTTATGTTATAGGTTTCTTCTATCCTGTGGTACCTAAAGAAAAAGCAAGAATTCGTGTTCAACTCTCTGCCGCTCATACTAAAGAACAACTAGATAAAGCCATAAACGCTTTTATCGCTGTAGGAGAAAAGCTCGAAATTATTTAAAATCGTTACAAACTCTTTATTTTAGGGCATTGTAACAATATTTTTATATATTTGTCTTTGTTAATAATATTTAACAACTTACATTTGCCAACAATTAACACTTAAAATTAAAATTAATTAGAATATGAAAAATCTTAGCAGATTACTTTTTGTTGTAGTGCTTCTTATGAGTTTCAGTACTACTTTTGCTCAAGACAAAAACAACCCATGGGCATTTACAATTGGTGCTAACGCCGTTGACTTATATCCTGTTGGAGAGAATGCGCCTCAAGGAGACTATTTTGACGAGTACTTCAACGTAACAGATCATTGGAATATTTTCCCTTCTTTATCAACACTATCGGTTTCTAGATACCTTAGTGACGGGTTTACTTTCACTGCTACAGGATCATTGAATAGAATTGACAAAGTAGGCTCTGTTGACGACCCAATGGGTGGTGAGTCAACAATAGCAAGAGTTGATGATTTAACTTACTACGCTTTAGATGGTAGAGTATCTTACAGCTTTATGAATCTTATCAACTCAAAATCTATTGATCCATACCTTGGTGTTGGTGGTGGTTATACTTGGGTAGACAATATAGGTGCTGGCACATTAAACGGTTCTTTAGGTTTCCGTTACTGGTTTTCTGAAAAGATTGGTGTTGACGTAAATTCTACGTACAAGCACGCTTTCGAAGATTATTTACCAAAACATTTTCAACATTCAGTTGGTTTAGTGCTTAAGTTTGGTGGTACAGACTCAGACGGTGATGGTATTTACGACCAAGACGATGCTTGTCCTGAAGAAGCTGGTCTAGAAATTTTTAACGGTTGTCCAGATTCTGATAATGATGGTATCCAAGACTCTAAAGATGATTGTCCAAATACAGCTGGTTTAGCTGAATTTAATGGTTGCCCAGATAGCGATGGAGATGGTGTAATGGATAAGGATGATAAATGTCCTTCTGTTGCTGGTCTTAAATCTTTAATGGGTTGCCCTGATGCAGACGGTGATGGTGTTGCTGATGGTGATGATAACTGTCCAAACGAAGCTGGTCCTGCAGCAAATAATGGTTGCCCTTGGCCAGATACTGATGGCGATGGTATCTTAGACAAAGACGATAAGTGTCCTAACGAAGCTGGTGTAGCTGCAAACAATGGTTGTCCAGAAGTTAAGCCAACAGAAGAAGTAATGGAAACATTAAATAGCTATTCAAGATCTATATTATTCAACGTAGGAAAGGCTTCTTTTAAACAAGAAACAGACCAAGTATTACAAGCAATGGTAGCAATCTTTAAACAATATCCTCAAGCTAGCTTTGCCATAGAAGGACATACAGATAGCTCTGGTTCTGCGTCTATGAATCAAGCACTTTCTGAAAGAAGAGCAAATGCAGTTAGAGATTACTTAATAGCAAACGGAATTAATGCAGATAGATTAACTGCAAAAGGTTATGGAGAAGATAACCCTATCGCTACTAACAAAACTAGAGCTGGTAGAGCAGAGAACAGACGTGTTGAAGTTAAATTGAAAAACTAAAATATATAGTCTCTAAAATATATTTAAAAAACGCTCCGAAATTCGGAGCGTTTTTTATTTTTATATAATGAGTAGCTTTATTAAATCTGTACTATTAGACCTACGAGATAAGGGTAATAATTTAGAAGAACTCTATTTTATAATTCCTAGTAAACGCGCAGGAGTTTTTCTAAAACATCATCTTTCAAAAATAATTAATGAGCCCATTTTTTCTCCCCAAATTCTAAGTATTGAGGAGTTTGTAGAAGAAATGTCAGGTCTTAAAAGTCTTTCAAATTCTGATGTTTTATTCCGACTATACAATGCCTATCTCAAAGTCACCCCAAAAAAGACTCAAGAACCCTTTGAGGTTTTTTCTAGCTGGGCACAAATACTAGTACAAGATTTTAATGAAATTGATCGCTACCTTGGTAACCCAAATTCTATTTTTGATTATTTACAAGCCATTAAAGAAATAGATCATTGGTCTTTAGAAACAGAACAAACCGACTTAGTTAAATCATATTTAAAATTTTGGAAACAACTAAAACATTACTACCGTGTTTTTACAGACAGTCTCCTTAACGACAAACAGGGTTATCAAGGTTTAATCTATAGAGAAGCTGTTGAGAACCTTGAATCTTACATAGAAAACAACACTAATAAAACACATGTTTTTTTAGGTTTTAATGCTTTAAACAAATGCGAATCTCTCATAATACAAGGATTGCTACAAAGTGAATCTGCTTATATATATTGGGATATTGATGAGGTTTTTTTAAAAGACAAAATCCACGATGCAGGCCTTTTTATAAGGCAGCATATTGATAAATGGAATTACTTTAAGAAGGAACCTTTTAAGTGGGCCTTATCAAATTATAGCAAAAAAAAGAATATTAATGTTATCGGTGTCCCAAAGTTAGTGGGCCAAGCAAAATATATTGGTCAGATATTGAAAAAACTTAACACCGATAATCATCACCTAAAAGATACCGCTGTTGTATTAGGAGAGGAAAGTCTATTGATTCCTATTCTTAATTCTATTCCAAAAGAAATCGATAAGGTAAATGTAACTATGGGACTGCCTTTAAAATTTGTGCCCTTGGCATCACTTTTTGATCAGCTCTTTAGCATCCACAAAAAAAACAATGCAACATTTTATTTTAGAGATTTAATAGATATAGTGTTTCATCCTTCCTTACACAGTCTTTTTGCAACAGAGCACTGTAATTACTTACATGATATTTCATATTATATTCAAAAAAACAATTTAGTTTATCTCACTTTACACGACCTCAAAAAGGTTGCTCATAAAGATGTACATGATATCTTATATTTAATGTTTAACTCATGGGAAAACAAGTCTGAGATAGCGTTGCATCGTTGTTTAAAACTAATTCAATTGATTAAGATAAATTTCAATGCTTCAAGTATAGAGTTAGAATATTTATATAGATTTCATACGCTGTTCAACCAGTTATTAGAACTGAATACTACTTACCAACATTTAACATCTATTAATGGCTTATACAAAGTTTATAATGATTTACTACAAAACGAAACATTAGATTTTAAAGGGGAGCCTTTAGAAGGTCTTCAAATTATGGGTATGTTAGAATCTCGCGTATTAGACTTTGAAACTGTAATTATAAGCTCTGTTAACGAGGGTATTTTGCCATCTGGTAAGACAAATAATTCTTTTATACCGATGGATGTTAAGTTGCAAAACAAACTGCCAACGTATAAGGAAAAAGATGCTGTTTATACCTACCATTTTTATAGATTAATACAGCGTGCAAAAAATGTTTATATTCTGTACAATACCGAAATTGATGCGCTTAAAGGTGGTGAAAAAAGTAGATTTATAACGCAAATGGAGGTAGAAGGTATTCATAAAATTAATCATACTATTGCTTCGCCAATTGTACCTATTATCAAAAAACAGTTAAGACACATTACTAAAACCAATGATGTTCTATCAATACTTAAAGAGCTCTCTAGCAAAGGCTTTTCACCGTCGTCATTAACTAATTACATTAGAAACCCTTTGGACTTCTATTACGAAAAAATCTTGAGAATTGAAGCATTTGAAGATGTAGAGGAGAATATAGCGGCAAACACTTTAGGTTCTGTAATACACAATACCTTAGAAGACCTCTATAAGCCTCTAGAAGGAAAATTCCTTACTATTGATAACCTAAAAGCGTTTAAGCTGCAAATAAAATCTTATGTAACGCATCACTTTAAAGATTTATATAAGGACGGTGATTTTACATCAGGAAAAAACCTCATTATTTTTGAAATTGCTCAACGCTACATTTCAAACTTCATAAATTCTGAAATTCAACAGCTTAAAAACGGCAATACCATTAAAATACTTGCTATTGAAGCTGACGAAAAAATTGAGTTGAATATTGATGCTATTCCTTACGCAATACGTCTTACTGGTAAGGTTGATAGAATAGACCAATTTAATGGTGTCACCCGTGTTATAGATTATAAATCTGGTAAAGTAGACCAAGGTAAAGTAGAAATCGTCGACTGGGAAAATATCACAACAGATTATGATAAGTACAGTAAATCTTTCCAAATACTGTGTTATGCGTATATGATGCATAAAACAAATAAAATTGAATTACCAATCGAAGCCGGTATCATTTCATTTAAAAACTTAAATGGTGGTTTTCTTAAATTTGGTAAAAAGGATTCTACGCATACTAAAAATAAAGAGCAACTTATAACAGAAGACACTTTAAGTAATTTCGAAATTGAGCTTAAAAAACTTATAACAGAGATATGTAATCCTAGCGTAGACTTTACAGAAAAAGAACTAGACTAATGCAACTAGAAAAAAATAAAATACTACTAAGAGAACATAAAAAACCTATACTGTTAGACTCATTTTATTCTAAAGAATTTACAAATCAGCCTGTAATTATATTTTGTCATGGTTATAAAGGTTTTAAAGATTGGGGCGCCTGGAATCTTATGGCAAAATCAATTGCAGAGGTAGGTGTTTGTTTCGTTAAATTTAATTTTTCGCATAATGGTGGCACCATGGAAAACCCTATAGATTTTCCAGATTTAGAAGCCTTTGGCAATAATAACTATTCTATTGAATTAGATGACCTTAATGATGTTATAGATTGGGTTACCACTGCGTTTAAAGACAACTTATTTGTTGATATAAACAACCTTACTCTTCTTGGTCATAGCAGAGGTGGCGGTATTGCTATTATAAAAGCATCAGAAGACAAAAGAATAAAAAAACTCATAACCTTAGCAAGCGTTTGCGATTTTGCGAAACGCACAGCCACAATAGGAAATCTAAAAGAATGGGAAGAGCACGGTGTAAAATATGTGATTAATGGCAGAACCAAACAACAAATGCCGCATTATTACCAATTTTACGAAGATTTTAAAGCTAATGAGAAACGATTAGATATTGAAAAAGCAGAAAAACAACTATTAGTGCCACACTTAATAATTCATGGCGATAATGATACTTCTGTAAAAATAGATGAAGCTCATGCTTTGCATAAATGGAATCCAAATAGTCAACTAGAAATTATAAAAGGAGCCGATCATGTGTTTAATATTAAGCACCCTTGGGAGAGATTAGAATTATCTAAAGAGTTAAAAAAGGCAGGCCAATTAATATTAGGCTTTGTTTCAACGTAGTATGTTGTTACTAATTATATTATTATATTATTTTAAAATCCTCCTCTTGTAATATTTTAAAATTCATTGGTATTTCAGTCTCAATATTTTTTGCAAGTATTGAACGAGATTCTGTACTTAGCTTTTTTACATATTTCCTTTGTTGGTTTGAAGCTAGTTCATGCAACCAAAAGGGTTCTTTATCATCTTGGTGAATAAACCAACGTAAAGAAAAATGCCAATAATTCCAACGCATAGGTGTATGAACAATAATACACTTTGCTTTAAAAGATTTGGCTTGAGGGTTTGGATTATTATATTGTGCTTCTTCGTTATTTATTTTACTTATTTTCATGTACCAGAATGACCTATTATTTACTAATTGAAAATCAACATTGTAAACGGGTATTTCGATTTCATCATTCACCTTACAATACTCATAATAATATGACTTCTTATCGCCAAATATCTGAATTTTACCATCTTCAATGGTAAAAACACCGTAAAGATTTGTTGATAAATCGGAAATATTCGAACTGGGATCCGAAATATATTTTTGGTTTATATACATATCACCTTTATTCAAAAAATCTAGTTCAGGATTAGACACATAAAATCTAAAAATTATACAATCACTTAAATCACATGCTAATTCTTTTTTGTCTGGTGATGGAATAATGTCAGATGGATAATCCATTGTTTTAATAGACTTTCTATAGAAGAAATTATATTTTCTGAGAAAAATACATAACTTGAAAAACAGTTTCTTCATTTAAAATAGACTTTAGCGTACTTAGTATATCTTTTAGCCTACCTCCAAAGCTTTCTTTCTTTATATTTTTTTCGTAATAAGTAAAAACAATTTCGTCATCATCAATATCATTCTCATCAAAGTCGAAAAAGTAGTTTAAGTGCACCTCGTAGTCACCTGATTTGAATGTAAAAAATACACTGTTTTCATTTGTTAAAGAGAAAGACAGGTCTGAATTGATAAAACTCATCAATTCAAATAAAACATCGGTGAATTTTGATTTTAATTCATTGTACTCATAGTCTTGTTCTAAGTCACAAAGAGCATTAAATTTACTTAAGTACACAACAAACTTTTTTGAGTTGTGTAATGCCATACTACTAACTATGCTCGGTCTAACATGATCAAAACTAACGGCAGGTACCATTGTATGCATAAAATTGTTCACCGCAAAAGAATAAGGGTCGTTTTTTGTTTTATAGAAACGACTTATTTCTTTTTGCTTTTTTGTAATCTTAGTGTCTGGATTTAAAACTGCAGGCATACTAATAAATTGGTTTTAAAGTTTTTAAGTATTCTTCTTTCATAATGGAAAAGAAAACTTCTTTTTGCTTATCGTGAGCTGTTGAAATAGCCTCTAAAATATATTCAATACTATTTCCACTAACATTCTCATTTAAAACATCAATATCAACAGTCGAAATCTTTTTATCACCAGTGCTTTTTATCTTTACGTTATTTTGAAAATTGAGAAATATTTTCAAATCTTCTTCTTGAAATTCAGACCTAAACGTATATACATCTGATTTAACATGAGGCAGTCCGAATGAAAAATTAAATTTAAAAGAGTCATGAATATTCATTTCAGGGTATTCACTAATATACCTTACACTAGCTCTTCTATAATTTTTTATTGGCGAATTCACACCGGCAATTTGAGATAATACTTTCTTTATTTGATAAATATATTCTTTCCAACCAATATAACTTGATAAAATATTGAATAGGATTGAATTATCCAATAGCATAATTTTAATCTTATCATTATAGAATAAAGGAGTACCACCTAAGCTTAAATTTAAACCTCCTACTGGTAAATTTTTAGATGGTGCGTTAGTGTAAATATAACTTTCATCTAGATTTTGAAATATTGTCCCAACAACTATTTCAAATGGCAAATGAGAATCGTATCGCACTTCAACAAATGCGTCAACAATCCTATCTGGACTAATAGATTTTGGTATATCCAAAATAATTTTATGCTTTTAGAAAATAAATATCTCTTTTCTTAATATCCTTATATAAATGTATTAATAATTTAATTAACAAGACTTAAGTTGATTGTTAACAAATATATAAACTTTTAATCATTAATGAAATTAAGGTTGTTTCTCAAAATATATTCAAATTTTAATATATCTCCCAAAGTAAAAAAAAGTGGAGCATATCGGAGTCGAACCGATGACCTCTACGCTGCCAGCGTAGCGCTCTAGCCAGCTGAGCTAATGCCCCATTTTTGGCTGTAAATATATCTTTTTTATTTTAATCCGCTCAATACTAAGACAGGAATAGTTGAACTGTGAAAATCTTTTTTCAAAATGACATCATCTTCCCAAAGCTTTGAGAAAAATCCACGTTTGCGCCTTACCACGCACAACAAATCTGGACTATGATTCTTGTAATGCTCTAGTACGGCTTGAAATGTCGTAGGACTCTCTGCTTCTGTGGTATTGGTAACCATTGCCTTTAGTTCATCATTTATCTCAAAGTCTTCGGGATTATGATAAGGGGTTTTTACCAACAACAAATTAAGAACAGCCTTAAACTGATTTTTTATACTATGTATTGGTTGCAGTACACCCTCGCGTTTAACAACAGCAGATTTTAATGCCAATAACATTTTTACTATTGGCTTGTATACATAACCCTCTGGTACAATTAAAGCGGGTATTTGCGTTCGTTTTATAATCTTTCCAGATGTTTTGCCTAAATAAACCTCATCCTTAATAGAATTCGTTCTTGGTTCTAAAATAATTAGGTCTACATCTAGGGCATGACACACTTTCTCAATAGTATCAATCAATTTGCCCTTAAAAGTTTTGGTAACAACATCCACACCTTTAGTGTCAATTGCTGCAACGTGCGATTCTAAAAAAGCTTTAGACTCTCGCTCCAAAATATGATCTACTTTTATCATAGTTCCTGCTTTGGTGTAAACGTTATATATTTGAACCACATATACCTTAGCGCCAAAAGCTTTGGCAAAGTCAACAGCATATTGTAAATGCGATTTTGCGTTTTTTGAAGACCCAACAGGAACTAAAATCGTTTTCATGTGCTAATTTTTATTGTTTTTCAATGGTCAAGGAACATCCTAATATAATTTTCGCTGTATCACTAAAGCTTAATCATGGATGTTTCATAGTTATAATTCTTTAAAACAAAAGTACAATTTAAAAATGATTAGAAAAGGGAAGATTGGAGATATAGAAACGATTATGGAGTTAACCAAAGCCTGTGCAAAAGCCATGATTGCAAATGGTATTTGTCAATGGAACGAACATTATCCTAACGCATCAGCTTTTATTAAGGATGTTAAAAGAGGAGAGCTCTATATTTTAGAATTAGACGCTGAAATAAAAGGTACAATTGTTATTTCAACCTTTATGGATGAAGAATATAAACCTATAAAATGGTTAACAAAAAACGACCACAATCTATACATTCATCGTTTGGCTATTCATCCTTCTATACAAGGCAAAGGCTTTGCGCAACAACTCATGAATTTTGCAGAGCAATACGCTATAGAAAACAACTATCACTCCATAAGATTAGATACCTTTTCTCAGAACAAAAGAAACCAAAAGTTTTACGAACTTCGTGGCTATAAACGATTGGGAGATATTTATTTTCCTAAACAAAGCGAATTTCCTTTTCACTGTTACGAATTAGTCCTTTGAGCACAACAAAAATTACTTTAAAACAAATCAATAAACTTGCTATACCAGCATTAATCTCTGGTATTTCTGAGCCTATTTTATCTTTAACCGATGCTGCAATTATTGGTAATATGGACTTAAATGCCACAGAGTCTTTAGCAGCTGTAGGTATCGTTACCACATTTTTATCCATGCTCATTTGGGTTTTAGGACAAACGCGTAGTGCAATTTCATCTATTGTTTCTCAATACTTAGGTGCAGATCAACTAAGCGAAGTAAAAAATCTACCTGCACAAGCCATGTTTATCATTACATCGCTTAGCTTAATAATTATTGCTGTAACCTATCCTTTAGCTTCACAAATTTTTAAACTCTATAATGCTTCAGATTTAATATTAACCTACAGTGTAGACTATTACCATATACGTGTGTTTGGTTTTCCGTTTACACTCTTTACTATCGCTGTTTTTGGTACATTTAGAGGCTTGCAAAACACCTATTACCCAATGCTTATTGCTATTACTGGTGCAGTAGCTAATATAATTTTGGATATTGTTTTGGTTTATGGTATCGAAGGGTTCATTCCTGCTATGCATATTAAAGGAGCCGCTTATGCAAGTGTCTTTGCTCAGGTAATAATGGCACTTCTCTCTGTTTATTACATACTTAAAAAAACAGACATACCTTTGTTGGTTAAATTTCCTTTTAACAAAGAGATTAATCGTTTTATATTAATGATTGCCAACTTATTTATTAGAACTATTGCGCTTAATGTAGCTTTGTATTTTGGCACAAGCTATGCCACAAAATATGGCACTACATATATCGCAGCTTATACAATAGCTATAAATCTTTGGTTTCTGGGTGCTTTTCTTATTGATGGTTATGCAAGTGCAGGAAATATATTATCAGGTAAATTATATGGTGCTAAAGACTATAAAACACTCATGGCGCTTAGTAATAAACTTATAAAATATGGTGTTGTAGTCGGTGTAATAATTGGCTTAGTTGGTGCGGTTTTCTATTATCCAATTGGTTCTATTTTTACGGATGATAAAGCTGTGTTAGAAGAATTTAGTAAGGTGTTTTGGATGATTCTTGCTATGCAACCTTTATGTGCGCTTGCCTTTATATTCGATGGAGTTTTTAAAGGCTTAGGAAAAATGGAATACCTAAGAAACGTATTGTTATTTTCAACGCTTCTTGTATTTATTCCTGTTATTTTTACTACTGATGCTTTAGATTATAAACTTCACGGTATATTCATTGCCTTTACACTTTGGATTATAGCAAGAGGGCTTCCACTAATTATAAAATTTAGAAAAACATTCAATACACTAATCCAAAACACTTAAATTTGAACAATAATCATTAAGAAGCATAAACGCTATTATTTATGAACTTATTAGTATCACTTCTACAAGAAGTTAATATTGAAGAAAAACTAAAAAACGCACCAGACGATAACTATAGTATTGGAGTGTTTATTGGTTCAATGATCCCATTTGTAATTTTAGTGATAATTGCTTACCTAGTTTATAGATATAACAAGAAAAGAGTAAAAGACGAGTAATATGGGAAATAGACTTTTTTTAATCTTAGCAATCGTACTTATTATCATCTACTTTTATAACAGAAACAAAAGACGTTAGTCTATCTTGTTTTTAACCAGCCTGTTATACTGAGTCTAGGTGTATTTACCGGTTTTACCTCATGCTCTAAAATCTGACTCTCAAAAATTACCACCTTACCAGGAAAAGGATAAATAGTTTCTTCTCCGTTTTCTAAATATAATACCAGTTCGCCACCGTTTTCAGGCTTCCAGTTTTCTTCATTTAAATAGCAGACAAAAGAGAGCTTTCTTCTGTCGTCATACTGAAATGTATCTAAATGGCGCTTGTAAAATGTCCCTTCTGGATAAATAGCATAGTGAAATTCTTTTTGGTTTATACCCAAAAAACAGGTGCGGTTGAGATAATCTTTTAGGTCATTTATTTTATCAAAAAACAACTGCTCAGACACATTAATATTTTGCTCATCAATCCAAAGGATAATATCGCCTCTTACTTTGGCCTTTATAACTTCATTAGTTCGGTTACCTATTGCTGATTTTTTAAAACTGTCCTCCTCGTACTTTTGCAATAACGAAGCTCTTAAAGCTGTTACCTCATCTCTCGTAAAAAAATCATCAATAATGGTGTATTGTTTAGATCCTAGATCTGCTATAATATTCTCGTACAGAACGTTTTCTGTAAACGAAATAGATTCAAATAGACTTTTCAATTTAGTCTAAAAATTAAGGGGAGTTTTCATTTAGCTTTATATTTAATTTCTAAAAAAGTGCGCAAATGTAATCTAAAAAGTTATTCGCTTTACATTTATAATATCTTTGCAGTATTATTTTTTTGAAATGAGTAAAATCCGAATTACAAAACAATTCTCTTTTGAAGCTGGTCATGCATTGCATGGTTACGATGGTAAATGTAGAAATTTACATGGTCACAGCTATTATTTATATGTTACAGTTATTGGCTCACCAATCCAAGACGACAAAAACGTGAAGCACGGGATGGTGATAGATTTTGGCGATTTAAAAAAAATTGTCAAAGATGAAATTGTTGATGTTTTTGATCATAGCATGATTTTTAACAAAAACACACCTCATCTCGAACTAGCAACAGACTTAAAAAATCGTGGTCATAATGTTATTCTGGTAGATTACCAGCCAACAACTGAAATGATGATTATTGATTTTGCCAAAAAAATCAAAAAGCGTTTACCAAACAATATAGAACTACATTCCTTAAAACTTCAAGAAACGGCCACTAGTTTCGCTGAGTGGTATGCTTCTGAAAATGAGTAAAAATCATCACATAGAAATCCCAGAAGGCAAGAAAATATATTTTGCTTCAGACAACCATCTAGGTGCGCCAACCATGGAAGCTTCCCGTCCTAGAGAGAGAAAGTTTGTAGCTTGGTTAGACCATGTAAAACAAGATGCTGCAGCGATTTTCTTGATGGGAGATTTATTTGATTTTTGGTTTGAATATAAAACAGTTATTCCAAAAGGTTTTGCTAGGACATTAGGTAAATTAGCAGAGATTACAGACTCTGGAATTCCAGTATATTATTTTGTGGGTAACCATGATTTATGGATGAGTGGTTATTTTGAAGACGAACTCAATATTCCTGTTTTCCACACACCTCAAGAATTCACATTTAAAATGAATACTGAGCGTAGTCGAAGTACATTTTTTATTGGTCACGGAGATGGCTTAGGTCCAGGCGATAAAGGCTATAAACGCATGAAAAAAGTCTTTACCAATCCATTTTTTAAATGGTTATTTAGATGGTTACATCCAGATATTGGAGTGAGAATAGCCCAATACTTGTCTGTAAAAAACAAATTGATTTCTGGTGATGATGATGCCAAGTTTTTAGGGGAAGACAATGAGTGGTTGGTCACCTATTGCAAAAGTAAACTTAAACAACAACACTATGATTATTTTGTTTTTGGTCATAGGCACTTGCCGTTAGATATTCAGTTAAATGCAAATTCAAAATATATGAACCTAGGTGACTGGATTCAATATTATACCTATGGAGTTTTTGATGGCTCTACACTTAAATTGAAAGAATATTAAGATTTTATTTCATCGAACTTCTCTTCGATATCTTCTTGTAAATCGAGCTCTCTTAATGCTTTGTTTTTTAAGCTCATAATAACAACCGTTAAAAGCGTAACCGAACCACCTAGAACAACTGCCAAAGGTGCGCCAAAAATACGTGCTGCTATACCGCTCTCTACTGCACCTAACTCATTAGAAGACCCAACAAACATAGAGTTCACAGCGCCCACTCGACCTCGCATATGATCTGGAGTTTTAAGTTGAAGAATGGTTTGACGTACCACCATAGAGATACCATCAAACACACCAGAAAAGAACAAGGCAATAACACTAAGCCACAGTAATTTTGAAGCGCCAAACACAATCATAAATACACCAAAACCAAACACTGACACTAGTAATTTTTTACCTGTATTCTTCGTAATAGGAATATAAGTAGTAGCTACCATGGTTATAATACTTCCAGAAGACAAAGCAGCATTTAAAATTCCGAATCCTCTAGGACCTGCATCCAATACATCTTTAGCAAATACCGCAAAAATAGCTACTGCTCCACCAAAAAGTACAGCGACCATATCTAGAGTTAATGCGCCTAAAATAACCTTATCGTTAAAGACAAATTTAATTCCAGATTTAAGACTTTCTTTTATAGATTCGTTTGTTGCTTTGTTTAAAATTGGCTTTTTATCTATTCTAAACACAAACAGCAAAGCTAACATTACTAATCCAAAAATAATTCCTAAGGTATAGTGTACACCTATCCAAGCTATCAAGAAACCTCCACACAGCGCACCAAAAACACTTGCCCCTTTCCAAGTACTACTACTCCATGTTGCTGCATTAGGATAGGCTGACTTCGGTACTATTAAAGCAATTAATGAAAAAATGGTTGGACCAAAAAATGCTCTCAAAACACCTCCAAAAAACACTAAACTATAAATACCAATTAAGATGCTTTTGGTACTCCAACTTGCTTCGATTTGTTCTGAAGTCAACCAAAACAAGCCAAAACTAATTAAAGAGAATAGTGCTATACATAATGTAAAAAGATTACGTTTTTCCTTTCGATCTACAATATGACCTGCAAATGGTGCCAAAAAGAACGCTGGTAAAAATTCGCAAAGCCCTATCATTCCTAAACTTAATTCGTCATTCGTTAAAGAATAGACCTGCCATTCTATAACAACAAATTGCATAGACCACCCAAAGACCAAAGCAAATCTCACCAATAAAAATATATTGAATTCCTTAAACCTTAGTGCTGCGTATGGATCGTTTTTATTCAAAAAAGTAAAAACAAGATATTATTTATATGTTAAAAGACATCCGTTTATTTACCACGTTTCAAAAACGTGTTAAGTAAATCAAGTTTTATTAACATATTTTTCTTATATGTTAATAAAAAAAGTATATCATAACTTATAGTCATATTCTGCAAATAATTTTAATAAACCATTATTGACAAAATAGCTGTCTCTTCCAATAACAACCTTTGTTAAAATATTACCATCGCTCATAGCTAATTCATTCAAGTATTTAGAAGCAGTCTGTCTACTGACCTTTAAATCTCTTTTCAAAAAATCGATTTTAGTATACGGATGCTTAAATAGATTATTTATCAAATCTTGGCTGTAAAACTTAAAATTATCTCTAATAAAAAACTTATAGCTTTGCATTTCTTTTTTCATATCAGTAATAAGCTTAACTGCCTGATTGGAAACAGATTCAATGGCATCAAGAATAAAACAAATCCAAGGCTCCCAATCTCCAAAATCTCTAACACTTTGAAGTAATTTATAATATTCCGCTTTATTCTGAATTATATATCTGCTAAGGTATAAAGAAGGATACTCCAATAAATTCCTTCTTACTAGATATAGGATATTAATTATTCTACCTACTCTTCCATTACCATCATAAAAAGGATGTATGCTTTCGAACTGATGATGAATTACTGCCATTTTTATTAATGGGTCTAAATCATCTAATAAATCATTATTGATATAATCTATAAGATTATTCATTAGCTCCTTAATAACTAATTTAGATTGAGGAGGTGTATATACTACTTCGTTTGTTTTATCATTCTTTAAATCAGTTCCTGGTAACGTTCGGTAACCAGCATTGTTTTGTTCTAATTCCTTGTGTATTTCTAGAACAGAACTATTTGTTATTAGTCTATTTTTATGAACATATTCATACCCAGTCTTGAGTGCTGACGCATAGTTTTGCACTTCCTTAGCGGCTATATTTTTTACTAAATTTAAGTTCAGTTCAGCCTTGAATAGTTCATCATGAGTAGTAATTATGTTTTCTACAGCCGAACTATCTTTCGCTTCTTGAAGAGATAGTGTGTTTACTAGAATGGACGGATTAGGCATAGTAGCCGCTACACCCTTTAACTCTGCTAGTGCAGCCCTAGCATTTGGGAGTTTCTTCAAAACTTTTTTAGTTTCAATATCTACTTTTAGGGGTAAGTTTTCTAAAATATACATAACTGGATTTTACCAATATTACAAAAATTAGAGAATATGGTTTAGGATTTCAGATCTTTAACTCTCAATTGCAAACTCACATCTCCATTCCAATGATTTTCATCAATGGTGTAGGCTGCATCAAAGGTATTTTTGTTTTTAATAATATCTAATTTATCTCCCAATCCAAAACCAATGCAGATTATTGGATTACTGTTAGATTGTTTTGCTGTAAAACGCAAATGTTTATCGTCTTCGCCAACACATTTTCCCCAACCGGTATCTTGTACACCTTGTGTCATAAAAACTGGCGTCATATTTCCTGGTCCAAATGGTGCAAATTGTCGCATAATTCTATAAAGTTTATGATCTATCTGGCTAAGTTCTATCTGCAAATCTACCTTTAACTCTGGTGTTAATAGCTTCGGATCTATGGTGTCTTTAACAACAGTTTCAAATTTTGCTTTAAATGCCTCGTAATTTTCAGGCAACAACGTTAAACCAGCGGCATATTTATGGCCACCAAACTGCTCTATAAATTCCGAACACGCTTCTAATGCGTTATACACATCAAAACCTTTTACCGAACGTGCCGAAGCGGCTAATCTTTCACCACTTTTTGTAAATACCAATGTTGGTCTGTAATAGGTCTCAGTAAGCCTAGAAGCAACAATACCTATGACTCCCTTGTGCCAGTTTTCGTTATAAACAACGGTTGTAAATCGGTCCTGCTCTTCATTTTTTTCAATTTGAAGTAAGGCTTCTTCGGTGATGAGTCTGTCGGTTTCCTTTCGATCTGTATTAAACTGATCGATATCCACAGCATAACTCGCTGCTAGATTAAAATCGGTTTCAGTTAATAAAGTTACAGCATGGTTACCATGTTTCATTCGTCCTGCTGCATTAATACGTGGCGCCACAATAAAAACCACATCGATAATGGATAATTCTTCCTTTTTAACCTCTGCAATAATGGCTTTTATACCTGGTCTTGGATTATTATTTATAACCTGCAACCCAAAATAGGCTAAAGCTCTATTTTCGCCAACAATAGGTACAATATCTGCACCAATTGCTGTGGCTACCAAATCGAGATACTCGGTTAAATCTTCTGTAGTTTGGCCTTGTCCAGAGGCTAAAGCAGTGATTAACTTAAAACCAACTCCACAACCACAAAGTTCTTTAAAAGGATACTCACAATCTTCTCGTTTGGGATCTAAAACTGCAACTGCATCGGGAATTTCATTTCCTGGTCTGTGATGATCGCAAATAATAAAATCAATGCCTTTTTCTTTGGCATAGGCTATCTTTTCAATAGCTTTTATTCCACAATCCAGTGCTATAATAAGTGTAAAATCATTATCGTGAGCAAAATCAATACCTTGGTAAGACACACCGTAACCCTCTTCGTAGCGATCTGGAATATAGGTGGCTACATTCGCTGTTCTGGTTTTTAAATACGAGGACATTAAAGCCACAGCCGTAGTGCCATCCACATCATAATCACCATAAACTAAAATATTTTCTCCTTCAGTAATGGCTTGCTCTACGCGTGCAACGGCCTTGTCCATATCCTTCATAAGGTATGGATTATGCAAATCGTTATAACTTGGTCTAAAAAACGTCTTGGCATCTTTAAAAGTTTCGATGCCGCGTTGCAACAATAATGTCGCTACAATATCATCGACCTGAAGTGCGTTTTTTAAAGCTTCAACTTTTGATGTGTCTGGTTTTGGTTTTAGTGTCCAGCGCATAAAAATAGCTCCTTAAATTCCCAAAAGAGAGAACTTTTAATTAATTAATGAAAATGGATTTCGGTTTCAACTTTTGCAAACTGCCTAAACATTTCCATGACTCCACAATATTTTTCGACTGAAAGATTAACGGCACGTTCACACTTTTTCTTATTTAAATCTGAGCCGTAAAAATGATAGTCAACCTGCACACTGTGATAATATTTAGGATGCTCGTCGGTTAATTCACCTGAGACTTCAATTTTGAAATCATCAATCTCTTCATTCATTTTATTTAAAATAGAAATCACATCTAAACCAGAGCAACCAGCCAAAGAAGATAACATCATGGCTTTAGGAGCCAATCCAAAACGTTCTGTTTGCCCTTCAATATCTGTATCCATTTTTACGGTTTTTCCACTAGGGTTGTCCGATTCAAATGTTAGTCCTCCTTGCCAATGCGTAACTATTTTATGTGCCATTTCTTTTACTTTAATTTTTAGAACTGCTATATTGTACATTCAAAAATACTGAACTCATTTTAACTTTTTGAATTTAAGCGAAAATTAGATGTTTTTTGGTCTGTTGAAGGCTTTTTTAGGTTGCATAGCAGAGCTACGGAAGGAAAAAAAGATAAAATCAGAGCTGAAAACAACAATTTTTTAGCAGATTGAAAAAGTTAAAACGAGTTCTCTACTAAAAAAATAACTATGGCATTAGTAACTCCGTTATCTCCAGAACACGATTTAGAAACCAAAGCATTAGCAGAATTCTTTAATGAAACTTTAGGATTTTGTCCTAATTCGGTCTTAACCATGCAGCGCAGACCAGCTATTAGCAAGGCCTTTATTAATTTGAATAAAGCCGTAATGGCAAACGAAGGTCGTGTAACTTCAGCCTTAAAACGAATGATTGCTTGGGTTAGCAGTAACGCTACTGGTTGCCGATATTGCCAGGCACATGCTATAAGAGCCGCAGAGCGTTATGGTGCCGAACAAGAGCAACTCGATAATATATGGGAGTACAGAACGCATCCTGCTTTTAATGAGGCAGAGAGAGTGGCTTTAGATTTTAGTTTAGCAGCAAGCCAAGTGCCCAATGCGGTTAATGCCGAAATAAAAGAACGTCTCTACCAACATTGGGATGAAGGTGAAATTGTAGAAATGCTTGGAGTAATTTCATTATTTGGGTATCTCAACCGTTGGAACGACTCCATGGGAACAGATATTGAAACCGGAGCTGTAGAGAGTGCAGACCAATACTTAGGCAAACATGGCTGGGAAAAAGGAAAGCATGATGGAACTAAATACTAGATCGTTAGACAATTAGATTTCTAAATAAATTACAACTAAACCTTACCATTTCTGGTAAGGTTTTCTGTTTTATACACTTTACTCATTCATTTAGGTACTTTACTCATTCCTTATTTCTAGTCATTGAAGTTGATTTTACATTTGAAATCAACCAACACAAGCTACTATGGCTAGAATTTCATTTAAAATATTCGTATTGCTCATATTATTCCCAGTGTTCTGTTTTACTCAAGAAGGAACAGTAACAGGCACGCTCACTACTTCATCAGACGGCTTGCCCTTGCCTGGTGCTAGCATATTAATTAAAGGAACTACCAATGGAGTAGTTACTGATTTTGATGGTAATTACAGTATAACATGTAACGTAGGTGATATTATAGTTATTAGCTATGTTGGTATGGATCCAAAGGAAATTGCAGTAACAGCTGATATGTTTGGAGCCGTCCAAAAAACAGAGGTTAAGCGAGTAAAAGTAAAGCTTATTGAAACTGACGCTTACAGTGAAGCTTTAAAAAATAAAAAAAAGAAAAGTTTTAAAATACCCTCTATTGGTGATGCAAAACACCGTTACAATAAGAAAGACTATTACAACTACTTACGCAGGGTTAAAGACATTAATGTTGACCCAAAACATGTTATTCTAACCTATTTTAATCCGGATATTTATTTTCAGGTTGGTGTAAAATCTAACTTAAGTTTTCAATTTGTTAAGGAAAGTAACTTGCCAAAATTACAATCTTCTTTTAGCCAAGGTGCCACCGAAAATGGATCTATAGCTTTTTTAGGACCAGAAACGGGAAATGTCTTTTCCTATGGACCAAACCTAAATACCTTAGAGTTTGACGGAAGTAATTATATATATGACAACAACGGCAGACTGGTTATGCTAGGCAACGGAAATGGCATTAGCTCTAAGCAGTACAACAATAGCGTTTTAAACACAGCTGTTAATAGATTTACCAATGTGTATTTTGATGTTGATACCAATAACTGGACAACCGGAATTGACTTTAGTCATAAAAACACTGATGATATTTTTGGTAGAGCACAAAGTATCAATAACGATCTCGCACTCAACTTTAAAACGCTTAATGATAATAGTGAGAAACTAAACTGGAAATCTTTTGTTAAGTATAGTGACTGGAAAAACAACCAACCTAATATAAATGGATTTAGAAACAACCTCCTTTTAAACGCTTGGGTAACACCTGTGTCTTTTGACAATAGTCAGGGCAGCATTCTACCAGACAATACACAGCGCAGTTTTAGCCCAACCAACTATAACAATCCTGAATGGTTATTTAACAATAAAAACTATGATGCCAACACCTTATTTGTAGCCAACCTAGAAAACGATATAACTATTGGTGATGACTTTTCAATAGGAAGTCAACTTAGCTATAAAACAGCAGAAAACGAGCAAAACTTTGGTTTGTTTACCCATACTGTTGGGTTTGAAAACGGTTATCTCAGTAACAAAACTATAAAAAACAATAGCTTCAATGCTATGTTAGACTTACACTATGAAAAATACTTGGGAGATTTTACCATAGATGTACGTTCTGTTACTAGATTTAAAAATGAGCTATTAGATTATACATTCAAAGAATCTGAAGGATTTGATGCATTTACCTTTTCAAATCCAAACAATGCAAGTGTAATTTCTAATCGTATTAATAGAAATGTGCTAAGACCACATCAATCTATCGCTCTAGAGTATAAGAGACACTCTAAAATTGTATTTAGTAATACCGCGTATATCTCTTCCATTCAGAAAAACAAATTGATTTTACCTTCATCTTTTATAAAAGTTGATTTAGCAGATATTTTAGACATCTATGATTTTAGCGATTTCTCCCTCAGCACAACAAGTGCTTTTGATATTAATGAAATGCCTCTTTTTTACAACAATCAGAGTCATAACAGTCTGCAATTATTACCTTCAGAAAGTCTTAGCTACACTAGTAATATAGATTTATTTATTAACGAAGGCATAGATTTAGAAGAACGACACGATTATTCTTTTAATCTCGATTTAGGTTTTTATTTGTGGGATGTATATTGGGATTTCACTGCAAGCTATTTTGGTTCAAAAACCAAAGGAAGTGTATTTCCTGTTTTGGAAGGCAATCAATTTCAACTTCAAAATATTGCAGATATTACCAATAAAGGTTTAGAGCTACAATTGGATGTTTCTGAAAGGTTTGGCTCTGTGCGTTGGAATAGCAGACTAAGCTTCATGACCAACCAAAATAAGGTTACCAAACTATATAATAATGAAGAGCGTGTGCCAATTGCAGGTTTTCAGAATGTATCTAAAAATTTAATCGTTGGTCAACCGGCTGGTGTTATTGTAGGAACTGCTTTTGAAAGAGACACTCAAAACAACATTATAATAGACAGCAATGGCTACCCAATTGTAGACACAGAACAACAAATTATTGGCAATCCTATACCAGATTTTACTCTTGGTTTTTCTAATCAATTTACCTGGAAGAAATTAAAATTCAATTTCACGTTAGACTACCAAAAAGGCGGAGACACTTGGAATGGCACTCAAAATGTACTCAACTATTTTGGCACATCGCAACAATCTGCAGATCAAAGGAACATTACAAATTATATTTTTAATGGTGTAAATGCACAAGGCAATACAAACACAATTCCTGTAGATTTTTATAATCCTGAAGATGGTATTGAAAACAACCGATTTGTTCGCTATGGCTTCAGTGGTGTTGCAGAAGAAGCCATTGAAGATGCTGGCTATCTTAACCTAAGAACCTTTGAACTTTCTTATGATTTTTCTAAAAACAATCATGATTTTTTCAGACAAGTTGAAATAGGGCTTTACGCTCATAACCTCATCACATTTACAAAATACAGCGGAGCATCTCCTTATTCATCACTTTTTGATACCAATTCTGGACATAATCTTAACTTTTTCAATACTCCTTTAATGAGTGAAGTTGGGCTAAAAGTCATCTTAAAAATATAAATATTATGAAAAAACGTATACAGAACACTAAACTTTTGATGATTGCCGGACTTTGCTTCTTCACGTTGCTGTCTTATAAAGCTTTTGAAGCATTTAATAATCCATTAGAGAAGATATACACACAAACCGACAGACCGTTCTATTTTCCTGGAGAAACCATTTGGTTTAAATCTTACATCGTCGATACAGACAATACTATTACGACCATCAGTGACGTGATGCATGCGGAATTAATTTCGCCTAAAGGTGCTGTTGTTACTTCCTTAAACCTTAATGTAAAACAAGGATATGCTTACGGAAATTTTGATATAAGCTCGGATTGGGTTGGTGGCATTTATACTTTAAAATGCTACACCAATTGGATGCGTAATTATGGTGAAGATTCATTTTTTACCAAAAAAATCACTATACAAAAAGTGGTAAAACCTAAACTGTTACTTAATTTAAAATTCGAAAAAGAAGGCTACGGAAAATCCTCTGAGGTTATCGCAAATCTCGAAGTTAAGGATTTAAAAAATCAACCTTTATCACACACGGAAGTTACGTATAAAGTGAGTGTAAAAGGCACAGACATTATAAATGATGTTGTGGTTACTGATAAAGACGGTAAAGCCAAACCTAGCTTTACATTGCCAGAAGACTTGGAGTCTGTTGATGTGGTTTTAAACGCTTTGGTATATCACAAAGGCACCACAGAATCTATCTCAAGAGCTGTTCCTGTGGTTTTAAACACTATTGACCTTCAGTTTTTGCCAGAAAGCGGCAAAATTGTAGCTGGCACTTTAAACAAAGTTGCCTTTAAAGCTCTTAATGAATTTGGAAAACCAGTAGATCTCAAAGGAGATATTGTTAATGCAAAAGGAGAAACCATTTCAACTTTTGAAAGTTTTCATGATGGCATGGGAAGCTTCAATTTTAACCCAAACAAAGACGAGGTGTATTATGCTAAGATCACAGAACCTTTCCGTTCTGAGGAATTAATTCAGCTACCAAAAGTGTACGAAAACGGTGTTCGGTTTTCTGTTACAACCGACAGTCTATCAACCAATTTAGATATTTTTTCAACCTACAGTACACCTTTATTTCTTGAGGTTTCAAATGCAAGTACATTGCTCTTAAAAAAGGAAATTGGTCTCAAAAAAAATATAGGTTTAAACACTTCAGAATATCCTATGGGTATTACCAAATTCAGTCTAAAAAATGAATATGGCAGTACGTTTGCAGAGCGTTTGGTGTTTCTAAATCCTCACAAAAAACTTCATGTAGACCTCAGCCTAGATAAAGAACAATACAATACCAGAGAGAAAGTAAAACTTACTATAAAAACATATGATGAGAAGCAGAATCCTGTTCCTGCAAACTTATCATTAGCTGTTGCAGATAATAAATTACTGTCCTTTGCGGATGATAAGCAAGACCATATTTTATCTTACGTATTGATGTCTTCTGAATTGAAAGGTAAAATTCATAAGCCAGATTTTTTCATGAATCCAAAAGAGCCAAAATCTAAAAAAGCAATAGATTATGTAATGCTAACGCATGGTTGGCGAGACTATATTAATGCTCCTACAGTTACTAAGGAGAATGCACAATATCTACCAGAACAAAGTGCCATACAAACTGGTGTGGTACTCAATAAAAAAGGAAAACCAACACAAGCACATTTGCTGCTTTTTGATAGTAAGGGAAATAAAGTTTTGGTTTTTGATACCGAAGAAGATGGTTCGTTTGCTTTTAAATTCAACAATAATTATCATTTGACTTTATTAGCCTATAATGACAATGGAGAACATGTTACTATTAAAGAAACAACCTTAAAAAAAGGAAACTATTACAGCCAAACACCAACTAAAACCATAGAAAACAAAGAGAATATTAAATCTTTTATTAAAAATGAAAAACCGCTACAAAAGGCTATTAAACAAAAGGCACAAATCTCTGTCGGTCTAGAAGAAAATAAAAATGGCTTGGACGAAGTTGTCGTTGTGGGTTACAGTATTACACGTAAAAAAAGCTTTGCAGGTGCTGCATCAATTGTGTCTTCAGAAGAGATTGCATCAAATGGTAATTCTGTATTAAATGCTTTGGCTGGTGAGGTTGCTGGTGTAAACGTAATTAATCGTAGTGGACAACCAGGAAGCGCGCCAACGGTTAGAATCAGAGGTTTTGGAAGTGTATCGGGTAATAATCAGCCTCTTATTGTGGTAGATGGTGTGCCTTACGATAGTTCGGCCTTGGGTGACATCAATCCGCAGCTAGTAAATAATGTGGTTATTCTAAAAGATGCTGCTGCAACTAGCATATATGGTTGTAGAGGTTCTAATGGTGTAATTCTTATAAATACAAAACACGGAAAATATCCAAATAGTAGTGGCGCAATAAAACGATTAAATAACAGAGATTATAAAAATTACGCTGTAAAGCAATTTTACCACTATAACCAAAACTACACAAACACTCCAAGAAGTTTCTACATGCCAATTTATGAAGGAAAAAATCTACCAGAAGAGCGTACCGATTTTAGACAAACCATATACTGGAATCCTGTTGTACAAACTAATGCTGATGGTGTTGCCAAAATTGAATTTTATAACTCTGATGCCGTAACGTCGTTTAAAATTTCTGCTGAAGGCATTGGTTATAATGGCCTTGTAGGCAAAGCTGACAAATTATACGCTACCAAGAAATTATTGAACATAGACATTAAAACACCTAATTACATGGTGCTAAATGACACGATTTCATTACCAATTACCATTACAAATGAAACTGAAAAAGCCATGGAAACTAATTTAAAGTTTCTATTACCTGAACATTTAAAGTTGGTATCGTCTATTGACGAAAAACTAAACGTGGAAGCTAAAAACGCTGTCACCAAAACCATAGAAGTTATACCTATTGAAAAGGGTAGAGACTTAAACATTTCCATTCTGGCAGAATCTGAAGATTATAAGGATATCATAAAGAAAAAGGTAACCATTTTAAGCCCTTATTTCCCAACTTCTTTATCACTGTCTGGTTCAGAATCTCAACTGTTTGACTTTGAAATTAACCATGCTGTTAAAAATAGTATTACCACAGAGTTTAATATTTACACAGACATTGTAGGTGATGTTATGGATGGTATTGAGTCATTAATCCGTCAGCCTTATGGATGTTTTGAGCAAACATCATCTTCAACATATCCTAATATTATGGTCTTAAAATACCTTAAGGAAGCTGGCAAAAGCAATCCTGAAATTGAAGCTAAAGCCCTAGATTTTATAAAACAAGGCTACAAAAGACTTATTGGTTTTGAAACTTCTAAAGGTGGTTTTGAATGGTTTGGTCATACTCCTCCTCACGAAACCTTAACCGCTTATGGTATTTTGGAGTTTACCGAAATGAAAGAAGTATATGATGGTGTAAGCGACAAAATGATTTCCAGAACTGTAGATTGGCTTTTAAGCCGAAAAGACGGTAAAGGTGGTTTCAAAAAAAGTAAAAAAGGCTATGATAGTTTTGCTAGTTCTCCAACAGATGTTGCCAACGCCTACATTGTCTATGCATTAAGCGAATCTGGTGTCAATGCAGATTATATGCTAGAATATAACACAGCCTATTTAGATGCTGTAAAGATTAATGACACTTATAAAATGGCATTACTAGCTATGACAAGTCATAACCTCAATAAAGAAGAGAACTTTAAAACACTTTTAACCAAAATAAAAACAAATATTGAGGAGTATGGTTTTGAAAAAATACCTGTAGAAAATACAATTACCAGATCTTACGGCAACTCAAAACAGATAGAAACCGTAGCGCTTACAACATTGGCTTTAATGGATGAAAAAAACGAAAATACTATGCTTGTAACAGAAGGTGTAGATTATCTGATTAAGCAACGTAAAAACAACCGTTTTGGCTCTACACAAGCAACTGCTATGGCTCTTAAAGCTCTGATTAATTACACAAAAAGTCAAAAGCAAAAAATACTTGAGGAAAACGATGATATCACGTTAGTAATTAATGGTAAATCGATAACTAAAAAACTAGAACTTTCAGACGACGGAAAAATTACCATTAACGGTTTTGAGAACTATCTAAAACAAGGAGAACAGACTATTGCAGTTAAGTTCAACAACACAAAGGCAACATTTCCTTATACTTTGAATGTGAATTGGGATAGCACGTTACCAGATAGCTCAAAGGCTTGTCCTTTACAACTCGAAACAACAATTACTGGACAAAACCACATGGTTGGCGATAATGTAAGTTTTAATATCTCTGTTGCAAACACCAATGCAGAACCCTTGGGTATGGTCACCACAATTGTTGGTATACCATCTGGAACAACAGCTCAACCTTGGCAACTAAAAAAGATTTTAGAAGAAAATAAGGTGGCTTTTTATGAGGTTTTTGATAATTATCTGGTGTTTTACTGGCGAGAATTTAAAGCTTCAGAAACCAAAAATATTAGATTAGATTTAAAAGCTGATATTGCTGGCCATTACCAAGCACCTGCTAGTACTGTTTATCTGTATTATGGAGATGAAAACAAAAATTGGATCTCAGGAAATACAGTTGAGATTAAAGATTAGTAATTTCTCATATATTTTAATGTTAAAAAACCTCATCAGAAATGGTGAGGTTTTTTTGATTTATAATCTGTTGAAACCCTTATCAAATCAAATAAGATTATAATTTACAAATCACTGTCCTTTTTTATTATCTGTACTCACTTTAAATTGCAAAAACAATGTCAAAGCAAACTATAGTTGCCTAATTTAATTTGACTTAAAAAACAAATAAATAATGGAAGTATATTTAATATTAGCAGGAAAAGTTTTACTTGTAGAAAGATTAGGGATAAGTAAAATAATTCAAATTGTACTATTAAGAATTCTTTATCCAAAAGCTACCTTGAAAGATCTTGAAAGTTTTATTAAAAACACTAAAACAAAACTTAATTTTCCAAAATTATGGAAGTAGTTCATCTTACTTGTCATTAAGATGTATTACTTCTTCCCACCAACCACAATAACAATCTCGCCTTTTGGTGGTTTGTTGGTGTAATGTTCTAAAACTTCCTTTGCTGTTCCTCTTACAGTCTCTTCATAAAGTTTGGTAAGCTCTCTCGATACGGAAACTAGTCTGTCTTCACCAAAGTACTCACAAAAATGTCCTAAGGTCTTTACTAACTTATGTGGACTTTCGTAAAAAATCATAGTTCGATTTTCTTCTGCTAAAAGTAACAATCGGGTTTGGCGACCTTTCTTTACTGGTAAAAAACCTTCAAACACAAACTTATCGTTTGGTAATCCACTATTTACCAAGGCAGGCACAAAAGCTGTCGCTCCTGGTAAACATTCTACTTCAATATTATTTTCTACACAAGCTCTAACAAGCAAAAATCCAGGATCGGAAATGGCTGGCGTACCAGCATCACTAATCACAGCAATTGTAAGTCCGGACTTTAACTTTTCAATGAGATTATTTACCGTTTTATGCTCGTTATGCATGTGGTGACTTTGCATATGTGTGGAAATTTCAAAATGTTTTAAAAGCTTTCCAGATGTTCTAGTGTCTTCGGCAAGTATAATATCTGCTTCTTTTAAAACGTCAATGGCCCTAAAAGTGATATCCTTTAAATTTCCAATTGGTGTTGGAACTAGGTATAGTTTCATGTGTTATAAATCTTAATCTCAAATTTACAATCTTTTGAATATCTTAACGCAACCATTTGTAAGAAACTACATCTAAATAGAAAACCAACCTGTGAAGAAATCACTTTGTCTTTTATTATTCCTTTTATGTAATGCCTCTTTTTTATTTACCCAAACCACAGATTTATCTATAAACATTGAGGCTCAAAATCTTGATGGCACTCCTATTTCGCAAGTAGATATATATGAAGATTTTCAATATTTAATCACGCTGTCTAATTCTGGTAATACTGTTAGTAACGCAAGTATTTCCATAGATTTTGATGATGAGATTACTATAATTTCAACAAGTTCTCAAAATAATATTAACGGAGCGTCCGATGTTTCAGGTATTGTAATTACAACAAATGTTTTGACAGCTACTGTGGCTAATATGCCCAACAACTCTAGTGTAGAACTCTTGGTTTTAGTCTCTGCGCCAACCAACTTAGGTGGTATTGCAGTTAATGGAACAATAAGTCCACCAACAGGTACCACTGATACAAACACTAGCAATAACCAATCTATTATTTCTATTGACGTGTTGGACATTATTATTGACTTTGAGGTGACTCATAGCCAAATTTCACCTACTCCAGGAACACCTGTTAGTGCTTGGGGAGACCAGGTTACTTATCAATTTACTATTACCAATAATAGTGAGATAGACTTTCCGGTGGACATTATTAGAGGTCGATTAATTTTAACATCAATGGTTGGTAACGGTCAGCCATTTGCACAGTTCATTTCTTTGGAATGCATTGATAGCACTAACGGAACTATGTGTCCTGATCTAACAGGTCTTACTACGGCTTCTACAACTGTAAACTCATCAAATAGCGTTACGGCTCCAACATTATTTAATTTTAATGATGGTGCTGAAATTACTTCAGGAGGAAGCATCACTTTTGAAATGGTTTATCGCTATACCAATTTTTCATGCTCGCCAAACCCGATGCCTATTATGGTTGATAGCTTTATTGAAATAGATTTAAGTCATACTAATGTCTCACCAAACCAATCCAACTTTGTAGAAACTATTCTTCCAAACGCAGACCAATGCCCAACAACAGATGTTTGTATTGAAACCGAAATTATTGATCCCACAGACACTACAGATATAGACTATAATGAAGCCATTACTTTAGTTACAACAGTATGTAATAATGGTCCTTCTGAGGCTCCATTGTTTTTCTTTATTCAAAATTTATCCGCAAATGTCGATTGGGACATCATTTCTGTTAGTTGTACAGCAACTACCGGACTTGTTGCTTGTGAAGATTTTACAATTTCAGATAATGGTCAATTATGGGTTACGAGTGAATTTGTACTGCAACCTAATACTACAATAACTATTGAGACTGTAGTGATTTTTCTTGAACCTCCATGCAACCCGTTTCCAAATCAGGTGGACGCCACAATAAAAAGTCAGATAGTACTCCTACCTACTCAAACTATAGATATAAATCCTGATAATAATTTTTACTATAACTATCTAACACTTCCTACTGAGGAACCTTGCGATGAAGAGGATATTTCTGATATTGAAGTTACAAAAACTCAAATCTTTCCTGAATTACCTATTGGGAGTACGCAAACAAATACTGCAGAATGGGGAGAAATAACCTACGAGGTTACTGTAACTAATGATGGTGATACGGATGAGCCCATACAAGTGCAAGATCACATGCCTGTTCCATTGGGTGATGACGTACCTATCACCGGAACTTTAGTGAGTGTCGAGTGTTCAGGAACAACCGGTACTGCCTCTTGTTTTACTATTGCAAATGCTAACATAGGTGTTAGTTTTGATGGTGTTACTGAAGACGGTAGTTTTGACACTTTTTGGGAAATTTTGCCCGAGGATAATTGGATACTTCCAGCTAATAGTTCAGTGTCGTTTACCGTTACCGTAGATTGGCAGCCAGAATGTTCTACATTACCTATGATTGCTACAAATTACGTGCGAGTAAATTATGTAATCAATGTTCCTGAGACTAATCTAGGCAATAACACTGCCTTTGTACAAACATACTTTGCGCCTTGTATAGATTTAGTAGTACAAACGTATCCTGAATTTGCCCAAGTAGATACTGAAGAAGCTTTTGATTGGATTGTAGATATTAGCAATAGTGTAACAAGCTCTAGCGCTATTGATGTACAATTTGAAAATATCTTAGATAATGCTTTTACTATTTTAGGTACACCAAACTGTAGCGTTACATCTGGTAGTGCTACTTGTATTTCTACATTCAACATTAGTGGCAATTCTATAACGGGTATTATTCCCACAATGGAAGCAGGTTCTACGGTTAGAGTCACTATTCCTGTTGCTGCTCCAAGTTTTGGTGGTGGGTTTAACAATATTGCCGAAGCTTTTCCGAGTGCAGCAGATAATGAAGAGTTAACTCCCGAAACCAACATTTCAGTAAATAGTGTTCAGGTGATTTCGCCAATATTAGAAAAAATGTTTGTGCCAAATACAATTTTAGAAGGAGGCGAAAGCGAATTAATTTTTACGGTTTATAACATCGCAACCAATCCAACTCAAAACGGTATAGCATTTACGGATAATTTACCAGCAGGCGTAACCTTATCTTCATCTCCGGTTTGGGTAGAGGCTAATGGTTGTACAGCTACATTTACTGGAGCTACTGGCGACACTTTTGTTGGAATTACGGATTTAGCCTTTCCGAACGGAGTTGAGAGCTGTACATTTTCAGTAATGGTAACATCAGACATTGCTGGTGCGTATCTTAATGACTTTCATAACATAAGTGACACCAATAACCTAGATGCATCACAAGTAAGTGCTACTTTAAATGTTATTGTAGATACTTCTAATGTTGATATTGAAATTTTAAAATCTGTTGAGCCAACAGAAGCTATTGTTGGCCAGGAAGTAACATTTAACATCACTGCAACAAATGTGGGTACAACTCAAGCGTCTGCCGTTGAAGTTTTAGACGCACTTCCAATTGGGTATGAGTACATTTCTGCAACAGTTAGCTCTGGTGTTTTTGATGATAGTACATTTTCTTGGTCAATCCCGATTTTGGATCCTAACCAATCCGAAACTTTACAAATTAGTGTTTTGGTGGTTTCATCAACCGATTTACTTAATGTTGCTTTTTTAAATGCATTAAATGAAGTAGATAGAGATGAGACCAACAATGAAGATGAAGCGATTGTAGAAATATCTAATTGCCTATCTATACCTCAAGGTGTTTCTCCTAATGGAGATTTAGAGAATGATTATTTGGTAATTCCTTGTATAGAACGCTTTCCTGATAATAGAATTAAAATTTATAACCGTTATGGTACATTAATCTACCAAACCAATAATTACGATAATACTTGGGATGGCAGATCAAATAGAGGTATACCTGAATCGTCAGGGTTACTTCCCGTTGGTACGTATTTTTACATTTTAGAAATTAATGGATTAGCAAAACCATTACGAGGCTACGTTTATCTTAACTATTAACTGAATTTGCCTTCAACAATTTCTATAAAGCGCTCTTCGTAGTCTTCCTTGCCTTCCCAGTTGTTATAATCTGGCTTTACCATATCGTAGATAAGGGCTCTGGCTTCTGCTAGAGAGTCTGTAGTGTTTATTTGAGAGATTACGCGGTCATAGTCTTCATTTTTACCTTCAAAAAGATGTTTTATAAAGGCTAATTTATCATTCAATCCAATCTGTAATCCATTCCCTTTTAATTTATCGTTTAATGATTTTTTAGCTTGCTCAGCTTCACGTTTTTTAGCCTCTTCAATAGGTTCAAATTCTGGAATATGTGCAAAGTCTGAACTTATGTTTTCAAATTCTACAGGAGATGGCTTTTTATTTGCAACCACTTCTTCAACCATTACATCAACCTGTTGACTCTCACTGGGCATTTGAGCCACCATATCTTTTATTTTTTCCATTACGGGTTCCATAATGTCATCGTCCTCTACTTCATCAACATTAACATAGGTTTTATTACCTATTTCTATGTTGTCACTTATAGTATTGTTAAAGGCTGCGTCTAACATACCAAAAAAAGAAGAGTCATTGCCAATTGTAGGCTTGTCGTCTTCAAAATTCTCTTGTGCAAATTTTAAAACCGTAAGCTTCTCATAAAGCTTTGTAACCGCTTCATGCATTCTATCGACATCTTCTCTACCTTTTAATTTTAAAATACTGTGCGCAATACTGATTAATTCTGATTCTAACTTCTTTTTCATGGGATCTAGGTTTAATAGTTCAGTAAATTCATTTAAAACGTCTTAAAACTATACTATTTTTATTTAAAAAGAAATAGTAGATGTTTCACCTTAATTACTTTTGATTTTTAATATTTTTGATTGACCTTTATACAAACGAAAATACATTACGTTTTAGTGCTAAATTTACAAAATGTTTCTCGAAAATACGGTAAATCATAAAGAACAATTTGGATGGATTGAGGTGATTTGTGGATCAATGTTCTCTGGTAAAACCGAAGAACTGATCCGCAGGTTAAAGCGCGCTCAGTTTGCGAGACAAAAGGTTGAAATTTTTAAACCTACGGTAGATGTAAGATATGATGATGACATGGTGGTTTCTCACGATTCTAATGAAATTAGATCTACTCCGGTGCCTGCGGCAGCCAATATTCCAATTTTAGCAGATGGTTGTGATGTCGTTGGTATTGACGAAGCACAATTTTTTGATGATGAGATTGTAAGAGTTTGTAACGATTTAGCCAATAAGGGAGTTCGTGTTATTGTTGCTGGTTTAGATATGGATTTTAAAGGTAATCCGTTTGGCCCTATGCCTTACCTTATGGCAACTGCAGAATATGTTACAAAGGTTCATGCCATTTGTACCAAAACAGGAAATTTAGCTCAGTATAGTTACAGAAAAGCACAAAGCGATGATTTGGTCTTACTCGGTGAAGTTGAAGAATACGAACCTTTAAGCCGTGCTGCTTTTTATAAGTCCATGCTTAGAGATAAAGTGAGACAGATGAAAGTAAAAGATGCCGAAGAAATCAATGCTAAAGAAAATAAATCTGATGCCGAAAGCGAATGAAACTGTTCTGGAAATTGATTTAGGTGCGCTAACACATAATTTCAATTACATAAAATCTAAATTACAGCCCAACACTAAATTCTTGGCGGTTGTTAAAGCGTTTGCCTACGGAAGCGATTCTATCGTTGTAGCCAAACACCTAGAAAAATTAAATGTTGATTATTTAGCAGTAGCCTATGCAAAGGAAGGTGTTTTACTAAGAGATGCAGGTATTACAACACCTATATTGGTCCTGCACCCACAGCCAATTAATTTTAAAACAATCATAGAACGCTGTTTAGAGCCCAGTATATATAGTATAAGAATTTTAGATGAATTTATTAGAACCGCTGAAAACCAATCTCAAAAAGACTATCCCATTCATATTAAGTTTAACACAGGCTTAAACCGCCTTGGTTTCTGCAAGAATGACGTGGATTATATAGTTTCAGAACTAAACAGAACTACCTCCATAAAAGTAAAATCCCTTTTTTCGCATTTAGCAGCTAGTGAAGATAAAAATGAAACTGACTTCACTAATCATCAAATAACGTTGTTTAAGTCTATAGCAGAAGATTTTAAGTCTAAATTAAATTATAGTCCTTTGTTGCATTTATGTAATACTTCTGGCATTATAAACTATCCCAAAGGACAACTAGACATGGTACGAAGCGGCATAGGACTCTACGGCTTCGGAAACTCGGCAACTGAAGATGCTCAGCTAAGGCCAATCGCAAACTTAAAATCTGTGATTTCGCAAATTCATAAAATTGAAAAAGACGAAACCGTAGGATACAACAGAGCTTATAAAGCCAAAAGTGTTCAGACAACGGCAACAATACCCATTGGCCATGCTGATGGTATTACAAGAGTTTATGGTAAAGAGAAGGGGTTTGTGTTTATCAATGGAAAAAAAGCCCCAATTATTGGTAATGTATGCATGGACATGATCATGGTTAATATTTCAGATATTGACTGCAAAGAAGGAGATGAGGTCATCATCTTTGATGGCTCTCACAAAGCCTCTAATGTTGCAGAGTCTTCAGGCACAATTTCTTACGAAATAATTACGGCAATTTCACAACGTGTAAAAAGAATTATCATCTCTGACTAGGTTTTTTTAACAAATTGTATCTTTTTTACTTATTTTAGTAATTCACTAACACATATACTAACTATTTTAAAACACTAAATTATGTTAAAAGAATTTAAAGAATTTGCAATGAAGGGCAACCTTGTAGATATTGCAGTCGGTTTTGTAATGGGTGCTGCATTTAACAAAGTTGTAGCATCATTTACAGGCGGAATTGTATCACCTCTAATTGGTTTGATATTTGATTCTGATTTTAAAGCATTAAGACACAAATTAAAAGATGGGGAATTAAACGACGCAGGCGAAATGGTAGGAGAAGTTTGGTTAGAGTACGGTACATTTTTAACAAACGTTATTGATTTTATAATCGTTGCATTTGTAATGTATATGGTTGTAAAAGGAGTTAACAAAATGAAAAAGAAAGAAGAACCAGCACCAGAAGCACCTGCTGGTCCGTCTGAAATTGATTTACTAATGGAAATTAGAGATTCTTTAAAAAAGTAGGTAAACCGTAGCTACCGCTGCACTACATATTTAATAACTAAACCCAGCCTAAATAGCTGGGTTTTTCTTTGTTAAAGTTAAATAATTAACACCTTTTTTTTAATTGTTAAAAGGTCTTGTTTAATTGAAAGTACGCTCTTTTTTTTATGTAATTTTACGTGATATTTATTTAAAATCATTTATAAAATGAAAGTAGCTGTAGTAGGTGCAACCGGCTTAGTAGGCAGTGTTATGTTAAGCGTTCTTAAAGAACGTCATTTCCCAATTGATGAATTGCTATTAGTAGCATCAGATCGTTCGGTTGGTAAAACACTAAAATTTAAAGGAAAACAACATAAGGTTATAAGTATTTCTGAAGCTGTTAAAAAACGTCCGAATATAGCTCTATTCTCAGCTGGTGGAAATACATCTTTAGAATGGGCACCCAAATTTGCAGAAGCAGGTACTACTGTTATTGATAATTCTTCTGCATGGAGAATGGACTTAACTAAAAAACTTGTGGTGCCAGAAATTAATGCAAGCCAATTAACCAAAGACGATAAAATTATTGCAAATCCCAATTGCTCAACCATACAAATGGTCATGGCTTTAGCTCCACTTCATTATAAATATAAAATAAAGCGTATTGTTGTATCTACATACCAATCGGTTTCAGGTACTGGAATAAAAGCTGTAGAACAGTTAGAAAACGAAATAGCTGGCAAAAAAGGTGATATGGCTTATCACTACCCTATTCATAAAAATGCTATACCTCATTGTGATATTTTTGAAGAAAACGGATACACAAAAGAAGAAATGAAACTGGTAAGGGAAACTCAAAAAATTCTAGACGACAAAAGCATTGCCGTAACCGCAACAGCAGTAAGGATACCAACAGCAGGTGGACACAGTGAAGCCATAAATGTTGAATTTGAAAACGATTTTGACTTAACCGAAGTAAGGCAAATATTAGATAATACCCAAGGCGTTACAGTACAAGATAATCTAGACGTTAATGTCTATCCAATGCCCATGTATGCCAACGGAAAAGATGATGTGTTTGTCGGAAGAATACGTAGAGATGGCTCTCAGCCCAACACACTAAATCTTTGGGTAGTGAGCGACAATCTTAGAAAAGGGGCTGCTACAAATACTATTCAAATTGCAGAATACCTCGTTAAAAATAATTTGGTTTAAGCCTACACGTACGTTTTTAGACGCGTTCTAAATTTTGTATCTTACATCGCATTGTATCTAACAAGCTATCGATGGCTCTTTATGTCTAAAAACACCTCAGTAAAGTCTGTAGTATAGCCTTATATTGAGATTTAACTAAACCTTTTATTATGAAAAAATTACTACTAATTACTACATTACTAAGTATTTTTGTTTGTTTAAAATTAAACGCTCAACAATTGATTCAACCAAAACTTCAATACCCAGAAACAAAAAAGATAGATCATGTTGACACCTATTTTGGCCAAGACGTACAAGACCCTTATCGCTGGTTAGAAGATGACAGAAGCGATGAAACCGAAGCCTGGGTAAAATCTCAAAACCAAACCACTTTTGGCTATCTAGACAATATTCCCTACCGAGAAGAATTAAAAGAGCGCCTCACCAAACTATGGAATTATGAAAAAATTGGCTCTCCGTTTAAAGAAGGTGATTACACCTATTTCTACAAGAATGATGGGTTACAAAACCAGTACGTCATCTACAGATATAAAAATAATGCCGACCCAGAGACTGCAGAGGTCTTTTTAGATCCAAACACCTTTAAAGAAGATGGAACAATTTCATTAGGTGGCCTTAGTTTTTCCAAGGATGGCAAAACATTAGCATATTCAATTTCTGAAGGCGGTAGTGATTGGAGGAAAATTCTAATAATGAATGCTGAAACCAAGGAAATCGTTGAAGACACCTTAGTCGATATTAAATTTAGTGGTATGTCTTGGTACAAAAACGAAGGCTTCTATTACTCAAGCTATGACAAACCAAAAGGGAGTGAGCTTTCTGCAAAAACAGACCAACACAAAGTCTATTATCATAAGCTAGGTACTAAACAGTCTGAAGATCAATTGATATATGGTGGTACTCCAGAAGAAAAGCATCGCTATATTTATGGTGGTGTAACAGAAGATGACCGCTATCTCATCATCACACCTAGAGTCTCTACCTCAGGAAATAAGCTTTATATAAAAGACCTTACCAAACCAAACGCTCCTTTCGTTGAAATTTTAGGACATACTGACTCAGACTCAAATATCATAGAAAATGTAGGCTCCAAGCTCTATATTATGACAAACCTTAATGCTCCTAATCAAAAAGTTGTTACTGTAGATGCATCAGACCCAAAACCAGAAAATTGGGAAGATTTCATTCCAGAAACCGAAAATGTACTTAGCCCTTCTACAGGAGGCGGTTATTTCTTCGCAGAATATATGGTAGATGCTGTTTCTAAAGTTTTGCAGTATGATTACGATGGTAAACTTGTAAGAGAAGTAAAGCTACCTGGCGTTGGGAGTGCTGGTGGGTTTGGTGCTAAAAAAGAAGACAAAGAATTGTATTATTCTTTTACAAACTATGTTACTCCTGGCAGTATTTACAAATATAATATTGAGGGAGGAACATCTGAATTATACCGTAAACCAAACATAGACTTTAATCCTGAAAATTACGAAAGTAAACAAGTGTTTTATACCTCTAAGGATGGCACAAAAGTTCCTATGATAATAACGCACAAAAAAGGTTTAGAGCTCGATGGTAAAAACCCAACTATATTATACGGTTATGGTGGTTTCAATATCTCTCTTACACCGAGTTTTAGTATTACAAATGCCGTATGGATGGAACAAGGTGGAATATATGCTGTAGCTAATTTGCGTGGTGGTGGAGAGTATGGAAAAAAATGGCATAATGCAGGTACTCAAATGAAAAAACAGAATGTTTTTGATGACTTTATTGCTGCAGCGGAATATTTAATTTCAGAAAAATATACCTCATCAGATTATTTAGCTATTAGAGGCGGATCAAACGGAGGCTTACTAGTTGGCGCAACAATGACGCAAAGACCAGATTTAATGAAAGTTACATTGCCTGCTGTTGGTGTTTTAGATATGTTACGATACCACACTTTTACTGCAGGTGCAGGTTGGGCATACGATTATGGTACTGCAGAGGATAGTAAAGAAATGTTTGATTACTTAAAGGGTTATTCTCCTGTGCACAATGTAAAAGAAGGTGTTGAATATCCAGCAACATTAATTACAACAGGAGATCATGATGATAGGGTGGTTCCTGCACACAGTTTTAAATTCGCGGCTGAATTGCAAAGTAAACAAACTGGCGGTAACCCAACTTTAATAAGAATAGAAACTGACGCAGGTCATGGTGCTGGCACTCCTGTAAATAAAACCATTGAACAATACGCTGATATTTTTGGGTTTACGTTTTATAACATGGGCTTTAATGTTCTACCTAATAAAACAAAAGAAAAAGTAAAAGGTTAATTTGGTATTTTCCCAAACCTGGTATTTCGTGCCGTTTATCTTTTTTATTTAATTATAAACGATTTAATTAAAAAATCTTAAATTTAACCCTATTTTTGTTAAAAAAGTAGGGTTTTTTCTGTTTAAACTGTAATGATACTCTATTGTTATTAAATGAAAAAGAAATATATTTTTAGATTGTTTTTTTTAATCATCTTGTCGCTCTCGTCTTGTAGCGAATCAGATAATAACATAACACCTATATCTATTGAAACCAATCCTGATGAAGCTTTTTTAGCTCAAAACTCTAGTGTTGAGATATTTATATTCAATAACGATTCTAATATACCTCAATCAGGTACATTATCGATAACGCAACCGTCATTAGGTTCTGCAGTCATTAATGATAATAATACATCAGATAATGTTAATGATGATTTCATAGTTTACACTGCAAACTCAAACACTATTGGTGAAGATTCAATACAATACACTATATGTGATGCCCCTGAAAATTGTTCAACAGAGAGTATCTCTATATCAATTTCATCATTATCTGTTGTAAATATGTTTGAAGGTGATACTCCGCATGAAACATTGTCATCTTACAACTTCTTTGAAGGTGATTTAAATAACCTTAGCCCTACTTACGGTGTTTTTCCATATGATCTCATAACACCTCTGTTTTCAGATTACGCCAAGAAAAAACGCTTCATTTGGATGCCTAATGGTGTTATGGCTAATTATATTAATGATTATACTCCTTTAGATTTTCCTGTAGGAAGTGTCATTATAAAAAATTTCTTTTACAACAATGTACAACCCGATAATTCGACAAAAATTATTGAGACAAGACTCATGTATAAAAAGGAAAGCGGATGGGATTTTGCAAATTATGTTTGGAATGCAGAACAAACAGAGGCTTTTTTCACAAACTCTGGCAGTATTGTTAATCTAAGCTGGCTAGAGGGAGAAAATATTAAGACAACAGATTACCGAATTCCTTCTAGAGCTGAGTGTTTTACGTGCCATAATCAGCTAGATGACCCAACACCTATAGGCCTAAAACCTCAAAATTTAAATAAGGATTATGAATATAGTGATGGTACTGCCAACCAACTACGTAAACTGGTAGAATTTGGATATCTAAACTCTGAAGTTCCAGATGACATAAATTCATCAGTCGCTTGGGACGATGATTCTCATCCGCTTGAAACTAGAGTGCGCTCTTATTTAGATATTAATTGTGCACATTGCCACTCAGATGACGGTCATTGTAATTATAGACCTATGAGGTTTGCATTTCATTTAACTGAAAACCTAGCAAATTTAGGAGTCTGTGTAGAGCCTGAAACCCAATTCATTCCAAATTCATATATTGTAAAGCCCAATGACACCGATCTTTCCATACTTTATTACAGAATAAGTACTACAGATGAATCATTTAGAATGCCCTTGTTAGGAAGAACAACTAATCACGAAGAAGGCATAAATCTTGTAGAAGAATGGATAAACTCCTTAAATAATTGTGAATAACACTAAGAATATGAAAAAAATTACTCTCTTACTCATTGCTGTTCTTATATTTAGCTCAGGGGCAGCGCAGGTCTTAAATGAAAGCGCTAATTGGCCTAATAGTAACTGGTCTTTGTCAGGAAGCTACACCGCCACTGGGCTTCTGTCTGACCCAACAACTACAGGATCAACCTTTACCTTTGATGATGACGCTGCAGGATCAAGCTCTGATGACACAATTCAAGCAACATCACCTGTAATTGATCTCACTGCAGCAAGTTCTGCTGGTGAAAATTGGATTATTATAAGCGGTGATTACGTATATAGACCATTAGGAAACGATGTATTGTCAATAGAGGCTTATGATGCAGACACAGCAACATGGTACACATTGTGGACATTTACTGGTAATTCTACTGGTTCTGATTATGAAACATGTTCTAATACAGAACCTTACACAACAGGAGTTCTCGATATAACAGGATTTACTGCTACGCAATTATCAGGTTTTAGATATCGTATTAATTATGATGATCAAAATGGTTGGCAATGGGGCTGGTGCTTAACATCTCCAACAATTGCGTCTCTAGACCCTTCTAGTTCTTGCCTAGACCCTATTAACCTTAATGTTGTTAACATTACTGAAACCACTGCAGACTTAACTTGGACTGAAATCGGTGTTGCAACAGCATGGAATATTGAATGGGGTCCGGTTGGATTTACACCTGGAACGGGAAATGTTATTACAACCTCATCAAATCCCTTTACTTTAACGGGTTTATTAGCAAACACAGATTATGAATTCTACATTCAGTCTGATTGTGGTGGATCTAACAATGTGTCAAATTTTGTTGGGCCAATAGGTTTTGGAACAGCCTCACCATCTGGTGCAGCTTGCGCTTCTGCAACTAACATGACCGTTGTTGGAGACTGTAGCTCAGCAACACCAACAACTTTCAACTTTAGTTCAGCAATTGACATAGATGCTTCCAACGAAAATCCAACTTGTGATGCTGTTGGAAACTATGGCTTTTTTGTAAGCTTTACAGCGCCTGCTATTGGCTCTGTTGTTTTTAATTTTAGTGGTGATGCGGACAGTATAGGTTTAGAGGTATATGATGCATGTGGAGGTGCTTCTGTATCTGTATGCAATAATAATGGATTTAATACAGGAGACTCCTCTGGTCTTATTGGCGGCTTAACTCCTGGTGCTACTTATTATGCCGTTATTTGGAGAGATCAGCAAAGTGGATCAGCCGATGTTTGCATAGAAGAGGGTTCGAGTTGCCCCGAACCTAGCAGTCTAAACGCAACTTCAATATCTTTAGATTCAGCTATTTTGAGTTGGACAGAAAATGGTATTGCAAACACATGGAATATTGAATGGGGAGCTGCAGGTTTTACACTAGGCTCAGGAAACGTTATCAACAACCTTACTTCTACAAACTATAATTTAAACGGATTATCCTCCAGCACTAGCTATGATTTCTATGTTCAATCTAATTGTACAGGGGAAACATCTGGTTTCTCTGGTCCTTATACGTTTACGACACAAGCTCCTTCAAGAATTAATTTCTCTCAGCAACCTATAAGTGTTAGTGGATCTGACTTAGCGGTAGTAGACATGAATGGTGACTTTTTAGATGATATTGTTGGTGTTACCTCAACAAATATTAACATACAACAACAAAATACAGATGGGTCTTTTACAAATATTAATATAACTACACCAAACGCCGACTATTTACCAACATGGAGTATGGCTGCAGCAGATTTTGACGCTAATGGAAAAACAGACTTGCTTTATGGTGCTAGTAGTGGTGTTACGTTTATGCAAGCAAGTAATGACGGTACAAGTTTTACAGAGCAATCCACAACGCAGTACGTATTCTCCCAGCGCTCAAATTTTGTTGACATAAATAATGATGGTAATCTTGATGCCTTTGTTTGTCACGACGTAGAGCCAAACGTGTATTTTATAAACGACGGTTCAGGAAACTTAACTTTTTATCAATCTGATGTGACGCCTGGCGCACCTTACTCTCTAGGTAATTATCCCTCTGGAGGTGATTATGGCTCTATCTGGATAGATTATAATAATGATAGAAATATTGATTTGTTTGTTGCCAAATGCGGTGGTTCTGTAGAAAGAAGAACAAATATTATGGTAACAAATAACGGTGACGGAACGTTTACTGAAAATGCAGCCCTTTTAGGTTTGGCAGACCCAATGCAAACTTGGTCTTCGGCTTGGGGAGATTTTGATAATGACGGTGATATGGATGTGTTTGTTGGCGCTAGTTCTGGTACTCATAAATTAATGGAAAATAGTGGATTCTCAGACGACGGAAATCCTAATAACGACTTCGTTTTTACTGATGTAACCGATACTGCAGGGATCATTGCGCCTACTGGATGGGAGAGTTCTGTGCACGACATTGACAACGATGGATATCTAGACATTATTAGTAATGGTTCTATAATGTACGGTAAAGGAGACATGACCTTTGAGGATGCTGACAATCAGCAAATAGACTATAAAAATGGTGCTTTTGGGGATTTAAACAATGACGGCTTTATAGACGCTTACTATAATGGTGTTAGATATTACAATCAGGGCAATAGTAATAACTGGGTTAAAATAAATACCGTTGGTATGGCGCATGTTACAGCCAATTATAGTAACAGAAATGGTATTGGCGCTCGTGTTGAATTGGTTACCCCTTCTGGAACTCAAATTAGAGATGTTAGAAGCGGTGAAGGCTTTGAATTTATGAGCTCATTAAACGTACACTTTGGTCTTGGTACAGAAACCTCAATTACAGAAATTAGAGTTTATTGGCCTTCTGGAGTGGTAGATGTTTTTGAAAACCTAAGCGTTAATACAACTCATATTCTTGTTGAAGGCTCAGCACCATTAAGTGTAGAGGATCAAACATTTGCTGATGTTTCTATTTATCCTAATCCTGTTGAAGATGTTTTAAAGATTAAGACCTCTGCTGTATTAACAGAAAAAATTGCAACTATTTTTGATGTTTCAGGGAAACGCGTCTTCAATCAGATGATAACAAACAATACGCTAAATGTTTCAAATCTTCAAGGTGGTATTTATTTCTTAAGAATTGAATCTAATGGCAGAAGCATAAGAAGAAAATTTATCAAAAAATAAATGTCTTTTTTATAAATACTAGGAGCCGCTCGAATATCGAGCGGCTTTTTTATGGTATTTTTGCTATATGCTTCAAGTTAAAAATCTAAGTTTCGGTTATACTAAAAAACAAATCCTAAAGAATATAAATTTTTCTGTTAATTCTGGGCAGAATCTCGCTATTATTGGAGAAAGCGGATCGGGCAAAAGTACACTCCTTAAGCTTATTTTTGGGGAATATAACTTAGATAAAGGACAGATTTTATGGAAAAATACTGAAATTCTTGGTCCAAAATATAATTTGGTGATAGGCTATGATTTTATGAAGTACGTTACTCAAGAGTTTGATTTAATGCCGTATACTTCTGTTAAAAATAATATTGGTAAACACCTATCTCGTTTTTACCCAAAAGAAAAGGAAAAACGCGTTAACGCACTTTTAAAAGTTGTAGAGTTAGAGGCATTTGCAAATGTAAAGGTAAAAACACTCTCTGGCGGACAAAAGCAACGCGTAGCACTGGCAAAGGCTTTGGCAAAACAGCCCGAAATCATTTTATTAGATGAACCTTTTAGTCATATTGACAATTTTAAAAAACAATCCTTAAGACGTAATGTTTTTAAGTACCTTAAAGACCACAATATTACTTGTCTAGTAGCTACCCACGACAAAAATGATGTACTCGGATTTGCAGATAACATGTTAGTGCTACACAACTCTAAAATACTTATTATAGATACTCCTCAAAATTTATACAACAATCCTAAGCTACCTCTAATTGCCTCTTTTTTTTGTGAATTCAACGTTATTGAGCCCTTCGGAATTGTTTATGCCCATCAGCTTAAAATCGTTAAAGCGTCTAACTTAAAAGCAATTGTAAAGCGCGCGTATTTTAATGGTAATTCTTGGCTAATTGAAGCAGCACATGATTCTCAAACCATTTTTATTAAGCATAACAAAGAATTAACTAAAGACACTACCATTAACTTCAAGGTCAATGATTAACTATCTATCAAACTTCTTCAATAAAGCCGGTAAATAAAAGATATCCGTAATCAATGCGATGGCTACTGTCACGGCACACAGCAACCCAAAATCTTTAACGGATGGTGTTGCACTAGAGGCAATAATTAAAAAACCACCAACCAAGGCGATGGTTGTGGAAAATAAAGCTCCGCCTGTATAGCGTATGGCATTGTTCATTCGTAATTCAGGAGGGCCAACAATGGTTTTACTTTTTCTGTACTTGTAAACTAGGTGTATGGTATCATCCATAGCAATTCCCAACATAATTGGTGTAATCATGGCTGTAGTGACATCTAAGGGAATATGTAACAGACTCATAAATATCGCCAATATCGCCAACGGTAAGATGTTAGGAATTAATACCAGTAGTGTAGTTCTTAAACTTCTTATAAAAATCCAGAGGCATAAAAACGCCACAAAAAATGCAGCAAAAAAGGATTTAAACTGTGTTTCTAGGATAAAGTTGTTTAATTGTGCAAAAACCACAGCAAACCCGTTAATTCTTAGATTATAATCCTTCGTATTAAAAGTGGTTTCAAAATCACGCTTTATATCATCTAACACTTGTTCTAGTTCAGAGGTACGCATTTCCATTAAAGTTAAGGTAAAGCCTGCGGTAGTGAGATCTTCTGAAAACAATTTAAAAAAACTATTCTCGTTAGCATCAACTTCTGATAGTGTGCTTTTCAATTTATCTTCAGATACATTAGATTGAAATAAAACCGGAGTGCGCTTCTCTAAGAAAGACTTGATTGTAATGACCGAAACTGGTGAAGAAATTAAAGGATTATCTTCAAGTTTATTCTGAAATGTTTCTAACTTTTCAATGGCATCCTTACTTAAAATAATAGCTCCATTTGTTGTAGAAATATTTAGCTGTAGTCTGTTACTACCTCCAAGTTCTACCTCAACTGTTCTTAAATCTTGTTTAGCTTGTCCTTCCGCAAGTAGATCTCTAGAATTTGTGTCTATATCCACTTTAAAGATAGAATACATACCAAATAATAAAATTAGCGTAAATACGGTAATGATACTCGCTTTATATTGAGATGTAAAGCCATTAAGCCATGTAATAAACTTGTCTTGTGAGAATTGCTTTAGGCTTAATAAAGGTTTAACCTTTACAAAATTTAAATTCATAAAACTGAACCCTATAATGGTAATTACATAGACTAAAATAAAACTCAATACAAGTCCAATACAGGTAAAAACACCCATATTTTTAAAGGCAGGTAAAGGGGACAAAAACAGCGCAAAATAGCCAACAAAAGTGGTTAGCGTTGTATAAAAACAAGGTGTGAGACTTTTTCTAATAGCAAGTGTCAATAAATCTACTTTACTTAAGGTTTTATTATTAAGGCCTTCTTTATGATAAATATTAATAATGTGTACCGCATCACTAACGCTATAAACCATGAGGATTGTAGGTATTAACATGGAAATCATATTTAAAGCAAAACCTAATGAGGTAATAAGCCCAAATAATAAACTAACAGGAATCGCTACGGACAACAATGCAATATAGAGATAACGCTTACTTGGTAATAAAAATAAAAGTAAGACCGTGATAACCAGAACCGTTAAAATTCCAAAAGTTAAACTCTCTTTATAAATACCCTTGCTGTAGGCTTCGTTTAAGACTGGTGGGCCAGTTAAATAATAATTTGAATACGATTTATCAATTACATTTCTAATCTCTACTGCAATATCCTGCCTTTGTTCTTCGATGGTTGGTGTAGGCTTCATCTGTATGTAAAAGAACTGGTGCTTATAATCCTTTGTTACTAATTGAGACGTGATATTTGGTAATTTAGAAAACAAGCTTTTTAAACCTTTTTCACTACGCCTGGGATTGTACAAATCATCAAATAGTATCTTGTCATTAGCATAAATTGGGTACTTAGCTTTTGCGATACTAAAGGTGGTCTTTACATAATGAAGAGAATCAACAGACGCATGCAAATTCTTTAATTGACTTATTTCTGCTTGTCCAATAGCATTTTCAACAGGCAACATGGCAATAAAAATTTCGTCAGACCCAAAATTTTCCTGAAAGTCTATATACGCTTTATAACTGGGATCGTCTTCTAAAAACCATATCGATAAAGAGTTATCTACACTGAGTTTATTGAGTGTTTGATGGCCTGATAACGCCATTAACACAACAAGAATAGCAATAATTACAATTCTGAATTTTATAATGGATTGTATTATACTTTTTAATCTATTCATACTAAATAACTGCAAATGCACCATAATTTCCATGATGCGTTAGGCTAACATTAATTTCTTTTAATCCGAATTTAACTCTTGGCACTCCAAATTCATCTGTTACAACTTGTGCTAATTCACCCTCAGTTTGAAATCTTTTTTCTATTAATCTCAAAAGTGAAGTTTTCAACACTTTACTCTGTATTCTTGAGTTTTTAAAATCAAACTTTACAACATGAGACGTTAACTTATGTTCATTTAAACGCGCTTCTGACATAATATAGTGGGACGTCACTTTAGTTTCAACATAACACTTAAAATCTTGAAAAATCACTGCACCTCTAAGCTTATCAATCTTACATTCAAAATGTTTTGGTTTATAAAAACGGCTTGGGTGTAATTGTGTGTACAATTTATATGCCGCCTCTTTCATGCTCCAAAGCTGCCACACCATTAGAAATTGATTTGTTGACTTATAAATTAATTGCTGTTCTTGTAGTGTAAAAAGTTTATCTAAAAATCGTGGGCGTTGCCAATTTGAAGCTTGTTTGGCTTCCTTTAAATCAATGATGTCGTTACCGACCACTAAGCTTTAAGTTTAGTATTTACAATGGCCATTGCAGATTTTACATCTAACATTTGTTCCATATCCTCATTTTCTAAACGAATATCAAACTCATCTTCTATATCTAAGATGATGTCCACAAGATTGGCAGAGTTGATTTTTAAATCCTTAACAAAGTCAGTCTCTTCAGTTAAATTTTTGAAGGCCTCTTCATCTTGAATATAAGGTGCCACAATGGCCTTTAATTTGGCAATTAACTCATCGTTTTTCATAGCGTTTCTTTACAGCAAAGTTACGCTATAAATCTCTTAAATAAAACACAAGTATTAACATCACCAAAACCAAAACTGGCCTTAGCTATAACATTAAAATTAAAGTCGAGTTTTTGTTGAACAATGCATTGTGGTTTTACTAACTTTTCTATTTCTGAAAGCAAATCTTCACAGTTAATGTTTGGAGCTATAAATTGATTTTGTAGCTGAATAATACTTGCTACACATTCAATGGCGCCTGCAGCGGCTAAACAATGTCCAACCATAGATTTTGTAGAGTTGATAAAAGGAAATGCATCACCTTTTCTGTTTAAGGCTTTGGTCCAATTTTTAATTTCTAAACCATCTTTAGATGTCGCCGTTAGATGCCCATTAATGACATCGATGTCTGCGGCATCTATACCAGAATTTAGTACTGCGGTTTTAATGCAGCGCTGAACAGCCTCAGGATTAGGTGCGGTTAAAGTGCCTCCTTGACGCTGTCCGCCTGAATTAACCTCTCCACCCATAACCTCGGCATAAATAGTGGCACCACGTTCTAAGGCACTTTCTAGCGATTCTAAAACTATAGCACCTGCACCACTGCCAGGTACAAAACCAGATGCTGAGGCACTCATTGGTCTTGATCCTTTTTCCGGAAAATCATTGTGCTTATAGGTCATTACACGCATAGCATCAAACCCTCCCCAAATGTAGGGTCCGTGATCGCTACAACTGCCAACCAACATGCGTTTAGCCCTACCGTTTTGTATGCGTTCAAAACCCATTAAAACAGCTTCTGTACCTGTTGCGCATGCTGAAGAGTTTGTGGTGACTTGATTTCCTAGTCCTAACATACCGCTTAAAAAAGCACTGACTCCACTTGCCATGGTTTGTAAAACAACTGAACTTCCTAGTCGTCTTACATTACCTTCATCGAGCTTGTAAATTGCCTCTCTAAATTTGTCTACACCCGAAGTGCCTGTTCCAAATATTAAACCTGTTTCATAATCTATTTCACTTTCTGGATGCATTTCAAAGCCTGCATCTTTCCAAGCATCTATACCAGCAATACAGCCATATAAAATACCTGAACTATTAAAGCTGCGTAACTGTAATTCTGTAAAATATTTTAATTTTAATTCCTCTGAAATCTCAGGAATCCCACCAATCTGACATGAAAAATTTAAGTCTTTCAATTCTTGATGAAAAGTAATTCCTGATTTACCATTTTTTAATGCTTCAGTAAACTTAGAAACACCTACGCCATTTGGTGCAACAACTCCTAAACCTGTTATGACGACTCTTTTTTTCATGCTTTCAACATTCCAGATATTACGCCTCTTGCTATTAATTTGCCTGTTTCATTTAGCATTTTTACTCGGCATTTTAATTTATTAAAACGGAACACTTCTTTTTCTGAATGAACAATAACCTTTTCTCCTGGTAAAACCGGCAAATAAAAATCCATCTGGTGCGATGTTAATGCTACTTGAGGCTTTTGACTATTCTGTAAGTCCTCTTTTAGCAAATAAATACCTAAACAGACCAAACCAATCTGAGCCATGCACTCTGTAAGAATGACTCCTGGTGTTATAGGGTTATCCTTAAAATGGCCTTCATAAAATGACTCATCGTCTTTAAATGTATAGTGGCCTAAAATGCTATCTTCAGTAACTGTATCAATACCGTCTACAAATAAAAATGGTTTTTGATAAGGTAACAGTGTTATGATTTCTGATACTTTCATACTACCTTAAATGTTCACCTCCATCTACGGGAATTACTGCACCTGTGATCCAGGATGCTTCGTCCTTACTCAATAAGTAAACAGCGTTAGCCGCATCGTTAGGCGAGGTAAGTCGCTTATTTGGGTTACGTTTTAATGTATGTTCTATTATTTTTTCACTATCTGGAATCATACGTAATGATGCTGTATCGGTTACACCAGCCTGAATACAATTTGCTTTTATACCAAAGGGAGCAAACTCTAAGGCAATATTTCTTGTAATAGCCTCTAAGGCAACTTTTGCGGCCGATACTGCTGCATAATTTTGCCAGGCTTTGGTATTACCTTCACTTGTAAAACTCAAAATACGTGTGTCTTTTGCAAATAGTTTTGCCTCAAATAAGGCTTTAGTCCAATCGTATAAACTTATAGCCATAGCATTAATCGTTAAGGCAAAATCGTCGTTTTTAAGAACAGGGTTTTCTTGAGATACCATGGGCTTTAAATTCCCTTTTGCAACACTATGTACTAAAACTTTAATTTTACTATTAAGGCCTAGTATTGATTTCAATTCTTCTATTGTAGTTTCTCTTTTTTCGGGTTTAAATGCATCACGATTAAAAGATTTAAACTTAATATTCTCCTTTTTGATAGATTCAAATTCAGCATTAATAGCTTCCTCTTGCATTTTTGAGTTACGATGAACAACACAAATATTCATGCCGTGTTTAGCCAGCTTTTTCGCTGTGGCTAATCCCAGACCAGAGCTTCCGCCGAGAATTAAAGCCCATTCGTTTTTATCTTGAAATTCTTTCATTTTTATATGTATTTATGAGATACTGAAACATGTTCAGCCTGACAAAATAAATTTTGTCACCACTCTAATAAAATGCGCTGTGCTGAAAACCCAGGTCCAAAACTCAGCATTATACCTTTATCACCTTTCGGTAGGTTTCTATCCATAAAGCGTTCTAAAACATACATTACTGTGGCACTGCTCATATTGCCATAGCGTCGCAAAACTTCTTTTGTGTCGTCTATGTTTTTTCCTAAGGCACCAAATAAATCTTCAACAGTTTGTACTATTTTTTTGCCACCTGGATGAAATACCAAATGGTCTATATCCTCAATTTTTAATCCGTTTTTTGCTAAAAATGGATGAATAATTTTTGGGAAATGATCTGCAATGGTCTGAGGTACAGATTGGTCTAATACCATTTGCAAACCTGTGTTGCGTAATTTAAAACCCATCATGTGGTCTGCATTATAAAAATGATACATGGCTTCATCCTTAATTTCTGGACCAACCTCGTCCTCATAGGACGACATAATTACGCTTGCGCAACCATCACCAAAAATGGCCGCACTCACAACATTAACCATTGAATAGTCATTGAGTTGAAACGTTGCTGTTGGCGATTCTACCGCAATAACTACAGCGCGCTTGTTTGGGTTCGCTTTCAAAAAATTCTTTGCGTATAAAATACCCGAAACACCTGCTGCACAACCCATTTCTGTAACTGGCAATCGTACTACATCTTGTTTCATTTTTAGGCGATTTATTAAATACGCATCTAAAGATGGAATCATAATGCCTGTGCAACTCACAGTGATTATATAATCGATGTCGGTAGGTTCTAAATTGACTTTATTTAAGGCCTTTAGTAAACTTTTCTGTGCTAATTCAATAGATGCTGTAATGTAAATTTCATTTTTTTCTTCAAACGATGTTTTAAGAAATACTTCTTCTGCATCCATTATAGAATACCGTTTATCTACAGCTGCATTTTCAAATATTTTAAGAACTTTACGCTTAAAACGTTCTTCTTGACCTTCTAGCCATAACTCGACATAAGGTAAAATGTCCTTGGTCTCTCTTGTGTATTTTGGCAGTTGCTTTGCAACTGATGTAATTTTTACAGCCATTTAGGTTTTTATTAGCCATTGGTAACGAAAAGCCCATTTCCAACGAATTTCTGATTTGAGATTTAATTCTTTTGATAGTTGTTTTAATTCTTCTCTTTTAAAAGCTCTTAAAATTGAGGTTAATCCATCTTTAACAATCATAGGATTTGAAATCGCTAATCCTAATAATTTAAACAAGCCATAAGCCAATTTATTGCGATGTAAGTCGTTGATTACAATGCCTAAATTAGCGTTGGTCGCTATTGTTTGTAATAGCAAACGAATTTCTTCTTCATCAAAATGATGTAAAAACAATGTAGAAAGCGCAATATCGTATTTTAAGCGTTTAAATTCATCAGAAAATATATCCACATTGTTAAATGTCAATTCATCATAATCTAATGATAACTGGTTGGCATAATCTATAGCATCTTGATTAGCATCTATGCCTATGAGTTTAAACTGATAGTTGTTTTGTCTTCCGAAGTTGGCAATCAACCTAAGAATATCTCCATGACCACATCCTAAATCAATAATGGTATATGTTTTGTCTTTGGGTTGCCCTTCTAATAATTGCTTTATACCTTTTAATGTAATACGATTGCCACCAAGCCACTTGTTGATTTTTCCGAGTTTATCTAGTGTATCGCGCAACAACTCGCCCTTCATGGTAAAATCATCCATGAGTTCGGTATCCTTACTTCTATGTGTGGTATCTATAAATAAACTCATTTTACTTGCATTGGTTTACCATGTGTCATTTTAATTATCTGTGGTATTAGAAACGGAAACCACCTTAATAGCATCAATAATTTTGGTGCTAACCAATCTTGCCTAAATAAATGAGCAATGGTATGTCCCGCTTTAAGCCGCAAACTAAAGGTACTTTGCCAACGCTTGCTGTACTCTTTTTCTAGCTCTAAACGTGTTGTGATTTTTTTTTGAAGATACGCAATAATCAAATCTGATGCTAATTGTGCACTTCTTATTGCCATTGCCATTCCGTTGCCGCACAATGGATGAATCATACCTGCGGTATCGCCACACATTAAAATGTGGTTTTCGACCGGACTTTTAGTTTTAAAAGAAATCTGACTTATGGTTAATGGCTTTTCAAACTCTGGTTTAGAATTTTTAAATACGGCTTTTAACTCCGAGTTTTTAAAAAGAACATCCTCTTGAAAGGCTTTAATATCCTTATGCTTTTTAAAGGCTTCAAAATTTGTAATATAACATAAATTGATGTGATTGTTTTCAACCTTAGACACTCCGCAATAACCACCTTTAAAATTATGAAGGGCAACCTTGTCGTTTGGGAATTTGCCAGATACATGTATTTTCACACCCAGATAAGGTGACTTTTTTTTAATAAAATCGCGTTGAAACTGCACATCTAAATTAGAGCGTTTACCAAAAGCTCCGATGACAATTTTAGACCTAAGAATTTGGTTAGATTTTGTCTCTACTATAAACGCATTGGCATTAAAGATTACATCAACAACAAGATCTTGAAGCACCAAAGCTCCATCTTTAAGTGCTAATTGATACAGCTGATAATCCATTTCATAACGACTCATCCCAAAACCACCTAAAGGTAATTTTGCTTCTATTTTCTTGTTGTTATGCGTGGTTAACTCGAACTTAGAAATGCGTTTTGCACCAAAATCGTACGGATTGAAACCCAAAGCATTTAAATATGGCAAGACTTCATTTGAAATATATTCACCACAAACTTTATGTTTGGGGTAAGCGTTTTTTTCGATAAGTAGTACTTTAAATTTAGCTTGTGATAAATGAATTGCACTTGCTAATCCTGCTAATCCACCACCTACAATAATAACATCAAATTGTTGCATTGTCTTCTACAGGTCTTGATAATGAACGACGGTTATTTTTACTGTTTTTCCCAACACAAAACTGCCGCCACCAACACCAAAATCCTTTCGGTTAATTTCAAAATTGGCAGTGATTTTATAGTAACCCTTTATCTTTTGAAGCATAACAGGTATGCTAATCGTTTTTGTTTTTCCTTTGATAGTAAGATTGGCAACAACCTCAAAAGAACCTGTGTCTAGTTTATTGATTTTGGTGCTTTTTAAGGCAATGGATTTATGTTTTTCTGCATCAAAATAATCTTCTTTTAGAATATGTTCATCTCTACTATCAATACCTGTTTCAATGGATTTAACCTCAATGGTACTTGTAATACGCTCTAATCTTCCTTCCTTAGAAATATTGGCCTGGATTGCAAACGTGTTAAAATGGCCATCTACATTGACGCCTACATTTTTAATAACAAAATCAATACTTGACTCTTGGGTATATCCAATAAAATATAAACAAATAAAGAAGAGCGTTATAAAGCGTTGCATAGATAGAAAAATTTCTTTGTTAAGTTACTGCACAATTAAAACAACTTAAAACCATTTAACGTTTTTCTAGAGCACCTCTAAAATTGAAATTTCTTGATTTCTAAATTGAATTGCGTCTCCCTTGCTTTTAGCCACGAGTAATTTACCCATTGGAGTTGCTGGCGAAATAGCATAAAACTGTTGACTATTAGTCTTTAATTCTCCTACGCTAACAGCCATAAAATAATTTGCTTGTGAGGTAAAAACAATACTCCCAAGAGTTACAATAGTAGTCTCTATTTCAGGATTGATTTTATGTAGTAATTTGAATTGCTTTTGGATATCAGCTAATTGCTGTCCTGCTTTTTCTCGCTCCAATTGAAGCATCGCTCTTCCTGTTTCGTGCTTATCACCAGCACTACTTTTGGTTTCAGATAAAAGACTGTTTTGAATATCCGTAATGGTCTTTTGAATAACTTTTAAACGTTGGTTTAATAGTTCTTCACATTTACAATATAGGTTTTGCTTAAGGCTCATTCTAATAAGTCTGCTAAGTCTCTGCCAACTATGCTTCCAATAGCGACTCCCATGCCTCCTAAACGTACACCACAATAGACGTTATTACTTAATTGCTTTACAATAGATTTTTTTTGTTGCCCAACACCCATAATGCCAGACCAGCGATGGTCAATCTCAAAATCAATGTTAGGTATTATTGTGGTTTTTAATAATTCTTCTAATTTATCTTGAATGATTGTGGTTTCACCAAATTCTGAAGTTTCTTCAGCTTTAAAATCGAGATTTCGTCCACCACCAAATAGGATTCTGTTATCTATATTTCTAAAATAATAATAGCCTTTATCTAAATGAAACGTTCCTTTGATTTGAAGATTATCTATTGGTTTTGTAACTAAAACCTGGGCTCTAGCTGGTTTAACAGGTTGCTTTATTAATTGTGATGCAAAGCCATTGGTTGCAATTAGTACCTTATTAGATTTTAAGTCAAAATTTAAGGTCCTAATATGTACTACGTCATTATAATCTTCAATAGCTTTAACTTGGCAATTATTTAAAATTTTTACTCCTGAGCTTATGGCTTTTCTTAAAAGTGCATCCATCATTTTACCAGTATCTATCTGACCTTCAAACTTATTAAAACTTACTTTTTTCTTAATGTTTTTAAATTTGAAATGGTTATCAACAAATGAAAACACATTAGTGTTAAAGATGGGATAAAGTAGCTTATTTACCTTTTCTTGATTGTTTAAGCAGCTACTGTAGAGTTCATTATCAGAATCTAAAAATAATTCATAACCACCTAATTCTTTATAGTCTATGGTATGATCTCCCAATGTTTCACGAAGTAATTGTAAGCCGTTAATTCGTTTTTTAATGAGATCAACCACCTCATCTTCTGAATGACTTTTTAGATCATCCATTATTTCACTAAGGCTTCCAAAACAAGCAAAACCTGCATTTTTAGTACTGGCTCCTTGTGGTAGCATTCCTTTTTCAAGAATCAACACTCTAGAATTTGGGTGTTGCTCTTTTAGTCGTATTGCACAACTAAGTCCAACAATTCCGCTACCAATAACTGTGAAGTCTACATTAGATAACCACGTTTTTATTTCCCAATACGATAAATTCATAGTATAAAAAAAGCTCCTAAATTTAGGAGCTTTTTTGTTAATTATTAATCATTTACTCTATAACTATTTTTTTAATGGCCTTTTGAGGTCCGTCTGAAATACTTAATAAATAAACACCAGATTGTGCGTTATTAAGCCTAATAACTTCTTCAAATCTACTTGCATTATTAAATAAATTCGAATAAATTTTTCTTCCTCTAACATCATAAACTTCTAATGCAATATCCTCTCCAGATTTTGGGTTAAACTCTACATTAAATTCTCCATTGTTTGGATTTGGATAAATACTTAGATTCTCTAATTCAAATTCATTTACCGATAACGGATCGGTAATAGAAAATGTGTTTGAAACTGCATAAAAGATATTATCTGCTGCTTCAACAAGAACCCTTGCGTTAGATGTGTTAGCAATATTAGGTACTGTAATGGTGGCAGTGCCCGTGTTAGGTACGCTTGAGGCTAATGTTGTAAACGATAGCCCACCATTGGTAGTCAATAAAATATTTACTGCTTGGCAGTTAATTGGCAGTGAGCTTGACTGACCAACCACCCAACTGACGTCTTGAGTTGAAGCTGCTGGCCAAGATGAAATATTGTTTACAGTAAAAGGTGTTGAAAAAATTTGAACAGTTACTATCATCTCATCAGAATCTGTTGCTGCACCACCTGCTTCATTATCTCTTACCGTGAGAGAAAAATTCATGGTTCTTCCAACTGATGGTAAAACTTCCCAAGTAGAAGATAAAGAGCCAGATAATACTGTATTTAAAGTAGGCATGTATCGATCTGGAGATGTAGATGGGTCTAAAGACCTAAATAAAGGTCCACCAGAATTTGTAGGTTGCGGAGGCATAGTAGCTGGAGTTGCATCAGTTTGCTCCCAACAATAGGTTAGACCAGATGCTGTATCTACATCAGTTGCAGAGCCTCTAAGAACAAACGCTGTAGATATAGGGATAGTATAATCTGGACCAGCATTGGCTATAGGTGCCACATTATTAGTAGAACTACTAGCAAAGCAAGTACTACTGGGTCCTGCTGATATATTGGCCCACATTTCTTTTATATTTTCGCCATGAAAATAATCATCACTATTATTTTGAATATTTGGTGCGCATATACCTGCGTATCCCATGATAGTAGAAGCGCTTCCTGGCTCTACAGACACACTAGAACGTTGGCAGTTATTATTTTGAGTATGATTACCGCCAAATTGATGACCTATTTCATGGGCTACATAATCTACATCAAATGCATCTCCAACAGGTGCAGGTAAACCGGTTACACCTCTGGCTTTATTTGCCGTACAAGGTGAGCGTAGCTGAGCTATACCTCCTCCACCTGTACTAAAAACATGCCCTATATCATAGTTAGCTGGCCCAATGACATTATCGCAAGTTGTTTGGTTCTCACCAAGCATCGTTACACCGTTATTATTAGTATACGGATCTGTAGCACTATTAAGAAAGATGATATCTGTATTGTTTGCGATAATAACCATTGTAAGGCCTAAATCCCTTTCGTAAACACCATTTACCCTACTCATTGTTGTGTTCATGGCTGCCAGAGCATCTGCCACAGTGCCACCGTGAAACTGGGCGTATTCGCCCGTACATGCCAAAGCAAGGCGATATGTTCTTAATGTGCCGTCATTAGCATTTTTAAGTCTTACTAAGTCTTTATCAGAAATTCTAAAATCTGCTGGATCATACTCTGTTTCGCAAACAAAATTACTTCGTGGGCCATCCTCAATAGAATTTATAAAAGTTATGTATGTTTTTAAATCTTGTGTATAAGGTTCTATAAAAACAGTTTTTCTTTGTGATAGTATCATACCACTAAAGCCCTTTTGTGGCGATATACTAAATCTCATTACAGCTGCCGGATTGTCTATTCCTTTTCCAACAAAAGATCTTATTTCAGGGAACTGCGATTGTAGATTATGCTCCATTACAGAAGCCTCTTGTACTAGGTAAGACTCTGGCTCCCCTTTGTGATTTGGAAATTGTAATACTATGCCTTGATTTTTGGTTGATGATTGACGCTGAGGTGCATTGATTAATTTTTGCTTTAGAGCCTCAATATTAAGACCTATTAGAATAGAATATTTTGGTTTAGGTTTATAAAATATTATTTCTTCATTTTCAATTTTACCTTTATAAATTGACCATACATTTTCGTTTTCTTGTGCACTTACTATAGACACAAAAAATAATGTCAACAAAATGCTTAAAAGGGATTTTGGGTAATTCTTTTTCATTGTAGAGCAGTTTTAATTTTATAATCAAAGGTATTGGTTATCTAAAAACTTTACAATAAAAAGCGATTTTCTTTAAGGTATTCGTAAACTAAATGTAAATTTTCAAAATACATTAAACACCTTATAGAGGTTCTGGGTATTAAAAAAAGCGACCTCTTTGGTCGCTTTTCATTAATCTTCTTGTGCTTTAATTTTAAAGTCCTCCATGAATTTAGTAGTATAATTTCCTGCTAAATAATCTGGATGCTCCATTAATTGTCTATGGAAAGGAATCGTGGTTTTAATACCTTCTATTACAAATTCATCGAGTGCACGTTTCATTTTATTTATTGCTTCTTCTCTGGTCTGAGCTGTAGTGATTAATTTAGCAATCATTGAATCGTAATTTGGTGGTATGCTATAACCAGCGTAAACATGCGTGTCTAATCTTACACCATGCCCACCTGGAGCATGAAGCGTGGTGATTTTTCCTGGTGAAGGTCTAAAGTCGTTAAAAGGATCTTCTGCATTAATTCTACATTCAATAGAGTGTAAATTTGGCGTATAGTTTTTGCCAGAAATAGGTACACCAGCAGCAACAAGAATTTGCTCTCTAATTAAATCAAAATCTATTACTTGCTCTGTAATTGGGTGCTCTACCTGAATACGTGTATTCATTTCCATAAAGTAGAAATTTCTATGCTTATCTACAAGAAACTCCACTGTACCTGCACCTTCATAATTAATAAACTCGGCAGCTTTTACTGCAGCTTTACCCATTTTGTCTCTAAGCTCATCAGTCATAAATGGGGAAGGTACCTCCTCTGTTAATTTTTGATGCCTTCTTTGAACTGAGCAATCTCGTTCTGATAAGTGACACGCTTTACCCCTAGAATCACCTACAATCTGAATTTCGATATGTCTAGGCTCTTCTATAAGTTTTTCCATATACATATCATCGTTTCCAAATGCTGCTTTAGATTCTTGTCTTGCAGAATCCCAAGCTGCTTTAAGGTTCTCTTTTTTCCAAACAGCACGCATACCTTTACCTCCACCACCTGCTGTTGCTTTTAGCATTACAGGATAGCCAACTTCTTCAGCTAGTTTCTCACATTCTTCATAGTCTGCAATAATACCTTCACTACCTGGAACACATGGTACACCAGCTGCTTTCATTGTTGCTTTAGCTGTGGCCTTATCGCCCATTTTAGCAATCATTTCTTCAGATGCCCCAATAAACTTTATACCGTGTTCTTCACATATCTTTGAAAACTTGGCGTTTTCGGACAAGAAACCGTACCCTGGGTGAATGGCATCTGCATTGGTTATCTCTGCAGCTGCTATTATATTTGAAATTTTTAAATATGATTCACTACTGGGCGCTGGACCTATACATACAGCCTCGTCTGCAAATTTAACATGGAGACTGTCCGCATCTGCTGTAGAATAAACCGCAACGGTTTTAACTCCCATTTCTTTACAGGTTCTAATAACACGGAGTGCTATCTCACCTCTGTTTGCAATAAGTATCTTTTTGAACATAACTTTTGGTTTAAAAATTCAACTTCCAAGCACCAAATTCCAAATAATTTGGTTTGGGATTAGTGGATTGGAATTTTCAATTGTTATGATGGATCTACCAAAAATAATGGTTGATCAAACTCTACGGGAGATGAATCGTCTACTAAGACTTTAACAATCTTACCTGACACTTCGGACTCTATCTCATTGAACAGTTTCATAGCTTCGATGACACATAAAACGTCTCCTTCTTTAATGTCCGTTCCAACTTCTACAAAAACGGGTTTGTCTGGTGCTGGTTTACGGTAAAATGTCCCTATGATTGGAGATTTCACTGTAATATATTTTGAATCATCGTTTGCTGGTGCCGATGCGGCTGGTGCATCTGGAGTAGCTTGCACTGGTGCTGGTGCTTGTTGTTGAACAACAGGTGCCGCAGCTTGAACAGGTACTTGTTGAACAATCGTTGTTTCGTTGTCCGAACCTGTTCTAATTGTTATTTTAACATCATCCATTTCTAGCTTAACCTCACTTGCGCCAGATTTGGCTACAAATTTTATTAAGTTCTGAATTTCTTTTAAATCCATAATATTTAGATAGTTTTTGTTAGTAAGTTTTTAGTTGGGGTTATAAGCCCATTTGTAATAAATCGATCCCCAAGTAAATCCGCCTCCAAAGGCTGCAAATATCAAGTTATCTCCTTTTTTAAGCTTAGACTCGTAGTCGTTAAGTAGTAATGGTAAAGTTGCGGAGGTTGTGTTACCATAACGCTCAATATTCATCATTACTTTTTCTTCTTCTAGGTTAATACGCTGTGCTGTGGCATCAATGATTCTTTTGTTTGCCTGATGTGCTACTAACCAAGAAATATCGTTGTTTGTAAGGTTGTTTCGTTCTAAAATGCGCTCGGCTACATCTGCCATATTAAAAACAGCATTTTTAAACACAGTTCTTCCGTCCTGAAAAACATAATGTTTTCCTTGATCGAATGCTTCTTGTGTTATTGGATAAGAAGAGCCTCCATAGGTAGCTTGTAAAAACGCTCTACCTTCACCGTTGCTTCTAAGTAATTCATCTTGCAATCCTAGCCCTTCTTCATTGGGTTCAAATAACACAGCTCCTGCACCATCACCAAAAATTATACAAGTTGCTCTGTCTTTATAATTGATAAAAGAGGAATTTTTGTCTGCTCCTATAAGTAATACTTTCTTATATCTGCCCGATTCAATATAGGCAGCGGCTGTTGACATACCAAAAAGAAAACTAGAACACGCTGCTTCTAAATCGTAAGAAAACGCATTTAAAGCACCTATTTGAGTTGCGGTATAGGCTGCTGTTGAAGCGGCTTTCATGTCTGGTGTCGCTGTAGAAACGATAACCAAATCAATTTCTTTGGGATCTAATTCTTTTTTTTGAATTAAATCTTTAGCTGCTTTAATCGCTAAAAATGATGTTCCCTTACCTTCTTCTTTAAGGATTCTGCGTTCTTTAATACCTGTACGCGTTGTAATCCATTCGTCGTTGGTATCTACCATGGTTTCTAAAATCTTATTAGAAAGCACGTACTCTGGCAGATATGCTCCTACAGCTGTTATTGCCGCTGTGATGTTACTCATTATTAGCTTTTAGGTTATTAAAAGTATTGAAAAATGACGAAAATTAACTGTTTTATTCCGTTTTTAGCATTTTTTGGCAAACAATAATGCAAATAAAGTGGTTTTTCAGTTATTCAGAAAATTTAAATAAAAAAAACGCCCACGAGTGAGCGTTTTATTATATGCGTGCATAACACTTATGCTACATTTTCTTCTTCTACAGAGTTGTCAATTAATACCTGCCCTCTATAATATAATTTACCTTCATGCCAATGTGCTCTGTGATATAAGTGTGGCTCACCAGTTGTTGGGCAAGTCGCTATTTGAGGTACAGAAGCTTTGTAATGTGTTCTTCTTTTATCTCTTCTTGTTTTAGATATTTTACGTTTTGGATGTGCCATTTTAAATGTTATTTATCCGTTAATAGTTTTTTTAAATTATTCCAACGAGGGTCTATATCCTCAGATGTATTATTTTCTACACCCTCTTTTGGGCTCAATTCTTCTAATTTTGAAAGTATTTCAGACTTTAATGTTCCATCTTGTATGCCAGGATGTACTCGCTTTACCGGTACCGCTAAAACAACAAGCTCATAAATATACTGAGCTACATTAATCTCGTACTCACCATGTGGTATAATCAAGATATCTTCGTTATCATCGTTATATTCAGAGCCAAACTTAACAACAAGTTTAAATTTATCTTCAATCTTTTGATTGTAAGGCTCGTTTGTAAGATCACAATTTACGTTTACAAAACCAGTTGCGTCAAAATACAACTCTAATAATGTTGATTTTTTAATGAGTTTTAAATCAATTTCAACATTAACTTCATTAAACTCTTCGTATTCAAAATTCTTAAAGAACGTATTACTTATTGTGTAATCAAAACTGTGCTCGCCTTCTTTTAACCCAACGAATTGGATTGTATACTGTTTTAATGCCTTCATTATCACACTCATTTTGAGCCTGCAAATATATAAATTTTTAGTTATTTAAAGCTTAGATATCAACAAATTTTGTTAATATCTATTTTGAGGTTTTCTTGAGCGGGTTTTTTGAGTAAATACTGTGTTCTTTTCTCTTCTTAAAAATGTTAATGGCGGTATGAATGGCCTGAACAAAGGAGTTTTCGTCTGCTTTCCCTTTTCCAGCTATTTCATAGGCGGTTCCGTGGTCTGGCGATGTTCTTACCTTACTTAGCCCTGCGGTATAATTTACTCCACCACCAAACGCAATGGTTTTAAACGGAATTAAACCTTGATCATGATATGATGCTATAATCGCATCAAAATTCTTGTAATTATTTGAACCAAAAAAACTATCTGCTGAATATGGTCCATATACAAGTGTTCCTTCTTCTCTTATCTTTTCTAAAGTTGGTCTTAATACAGTATCGTCTTCTTTACCTATAATACCATTATCTCCTGCGTGAGGATTTATAGCCAATACGGCAACTCTTGGTTTATTGATACCAAAATCTTGTTTCAGAGATGTTGTAACTGTGGTAATTTTTTCTCTTATTAGGTCTGCTGTGATGTGGTCTGCTGCGTCTTTTAGAGGCACATGGTCCGTGAGTAGTCCAACACGCAAATTACCTGCTACCATAAACATTAAACTTTTACCACCAAAGGCCTTTGCCAAATAGTCGGTATGCCCAGGAAACTTAAATTTATCTGATTGTATATTGTGTTTATTAATTGGAGCTGTAACCAATACATCTATGGTTCCACTTTTTAGCGCGTTGGTTGCGGCTTCTAAAGATTTTATAGCGTATTCACCTATTTTTTTATTTTCCTTTCCAAACTCAATTTTGACTGGTTCTTTCCACACATTAACGACATTGACCTTTCCGTGAACCAATTTTTCGGCGTTATCGATGTTAAAAAAGTTTATTTTACTGTTAAAATGTGTTTTAAAAAACTGCATGGTTTTTCCAGATGCAAATATTACAGGTGTACTCAACTCTAGAGATCTATTGTCTTCATAGGCTTTAATGATAATTTCTGGACCTATTCCGTTAAGATCTCCAACAGAAATACCTACAACTACTTTTTCTTCTTTCTTCATACGACGTTATCCTATTTTTTTATTAAAACATACAGCAGTGTTAATTTGTGTACTTAACTTTGCAAGTGCAAATTTAACTAAATAAAGCGTATACTAATGTTTACAGGTATAATTGAAGACTTAGGAATTATAAAAAAACTCTATGCTGAGGGCGAAAACCTTCATATAACAGTACAAACTTCTTTAACACCAGAGCTTAAGATAGATCAAAGTGTTGCTCATAACGGCGTTTGCTTAACAGTGGTCTCTATCGGTGTTGATAATTACATAGTTACGGCAATAAAAGAGACTTTAGATAAAACAAACCTAGGGAAATTAAAAATTGGCGATATTGTAAACATAGAACGTGCCATGCGACTAGGAGACAGGCTAGATGGGCACATTGTACAAGGGCACGTTGACCAGACTGCTGAATGTATTTCAGTAATTGAAGAAAATGGCAGTTGGGTTTTTACATTTCGCTACGATAGGTCGTATAACAATATAACGATTGAAAAAGGTTCTATTACTGTAAATGGCGTAAGCCTTACTGTTGTTAACTCTAAGATAAATGAATTTTCTGTAGCGATTATTCCATACACCTACGAGCATACCACATTTAAAACATTGAATACAGGTGATGTTGTAAATCTAGAGTTTGACGTTATTGGTAAGTATGTTAAACGTCTAAACGATTTAAGAAGTTAAACTGTTGTCTTTAGCGATTTTATAAGCCTTGAAGACCCCAAAACTAAAAGCTACGGTAAAAAGAATCATCAATCCACTATCTATAGGAAGACCTGGCGGTGGAGGTGGCATAGGTGGAGGTGGTGTAGCGCCCTGAGCCACAGCGGCAAGACCCGTGGATAAAAATAAGATTAGGATAAATGCCTTATTATTCTTCATATTATCAATTAAGGGTGCGTAAATGTATGAAAAAAACCAATCTAACAAAATTATTTCAATTAAAAAACGTCTTTGAACGGCAAATATTATCGACGAAATGCTTAAATTATGCTAAAATTAGGGAAGATACGCACAA